>JACPUP010000034.1 GCA_016192205.1 Candidatus Kerfeldbacteria bacterium | reverse complement strand
TCCGTCACGCTCATGAGCGACGGCGTGCCCGGCAGGAAGGCGTCCACGAATCCTTCGAACGCGTTCTGCATGAGGAAGAGCTCGTCCTCTTCGATGCTGCCGGAGCTGTCCACGACCAGTGCAATGTCTAACCCGCAGGATACGCCGACGGCCGGGTTCGGCGTGGAGTAGTGGACGCGGACCTGCACGTGGTCGACCCCGATGACACCGCGGATGGGTTCCTGCAGCGGTGGGGTGATGGGGTCATGGAAGTCGTTGCTCAAGCGGACGAGGAAGTTGGCGTCCGAAAGTTCCGCCGCATCCCAAATCTCCCGACCCCAGCGGTCGGCTTGGCCGCCGAGCGTGACCGTCGCGTACGACGGCCCGAAATCCGAGGTCGGCACGCTCGCGCCCCAGCTCGAGCCGCCATTGTCAGTCAGGTACACGCGAAAATCTTTGTCGAGGGGTTGCTCGTCGCAATTCGACAGGCAGCGGGCCGTGATGGCCACCTCGATGCCGGTTGCGACCGACCCGGCCGGAATCGCCAGCCCGAAACCACCGTAGAGGTGATGGTCTGCATCATCAAACAGCGCATCGACGTTGTCGAGGGCGTACGCATTCTCCGGTGCAAAGACGGCGGACGAGGAGCCGCCGTGGCTCGCGTTCGTCGTCGGGTTTTGAAAACCGCTTTCGAGCGCTCTGGCTGGAGATGGAACACCGAACAGCAGACCGGGGATGGCGATCTGCGCGAGTACCGCGAGCGCGGTGACGGCATTCGAGAAACGCCAGATGGCCGGCCGGGTGCGAGGTTGTGGCGTGAGGACATTGTGCAGTTGGTACATAGTTTCAGAAGTTAATCACAGGTACACCTTTGTTTCCGGTTTTCTGGTTTCCGTCGCTGGTGCAAAAACACCAAGACTGGCGAGCCTTCGCCCGGCTTGCTCACTGCCCCTCCACCTCACAAGGTACGGGCAAGTCCGACTATAGTACACCACTCTTTGCGCCTGTCAAACAACCCAGCGAGTTGATTTATCCACACGGATGTGGTGCTATCGTAGTACTCTGCAGAAACGCACCATCCAGCGCCGGTTGCCCCCTACCCCCATAGTTTCCGCCTCCGTCCCGCCGTAGGGCGGGGCTTCGGCGGACCAGCCGTAGCAATCTCTCTTTCGTCCTTTGCCCTCGTAGCTCAATGGACAGAGCACCGGACTTCCCCCGCCCGCCTCAGCGAGCCCCCATAGCTCAACGGACAGAGCGCCAGACTTCTAAGCTGTGAGATGTACGTTCGAATCGTACTGGGGGCACCAGTGAGGCGAGCGGGGCGGGTAAGCCGTGAGATGTAGGTTCAATTCCTACCGAGGGCAAAGGACGAGACAGAAGCGGAGGCTGGCGACTCGTGCCGGTGGCAAAGGATACGACGGTGCTGGATCGAGGCGAGAATCGAGAATCACAAATCGAGAGCCATAGGCCTGCTTTCATGCGTCCCTGCACTCGTGAGGCATGATGCTCTATTCGACGAACCCCGGCTGCGCCTGTCCGTTGATGACGATGTCACGCAGCTGCCAATCGTAGGCCCCGTCGGCGTGGAGCGTGAGCTCGAGCACCTGGCCGCGCATGGTTGCGTCGCTCCAAAACTGGTCGAAGATGAAATTGCCGAGCGAGTAGACGATGGGCGTGTCGCCGTAGATTTCGGTCGTTTGCGGCACGTGCGGGTGGTGGCCGACCACGAGATCAGCGCCGGCATCAATGGCGGCATGGGCGAAGGCGATCTGCTGGGTGTTTGGTGTGGTGACGTACTCGACACCGGCGTGCATGGTCAGCACCACGAGATCAGCGCCGCGCAAGCGGACGGCAGCCAGGTCGTGTCGCAGCTGCGTTTCGTCAAGTCCAAGATTGTAGGCACTACTGACGATGCCCACGGTATATGCTCCAGCCTCCACGATGGCGGGGGCGCCAGGAAAGGTATGCGCAATGTCATGCTCGTCCAAGAGGCGCGTCGTCAACGACACGCCGGCATCACCCTGGTCCCGGTAGTGGTTGTTTGCGCGCGAAACCGCGTCGACGCCGGCGAACGTGAGCCCTTCGATGGCCTCGGGCCGGACCGCGAAGACCAGGTTGTCATCATCGTACGGCCCGCGCTCGGAGAACGGCGCCTCGAGGTTGACAAAAAATAGATCAGCCGCGCGCGTTACGTCGGCCATGAGCTGCCAGGGCGAGGTCATACCGTGGCGCAGCATGAGCGTATCAACGTACCGCGACAACATCACGTCGCCGGCAAACAGCAGCGTGGCGGGTGGGGGCGGCGACGCCGGCTCATCACTCGCGATTGTGGCGTCAGCGGTGGCCGGAGCCGCCATCTCAACCGCTCGATCTGGTCGGGGGGACTTGAGTACGGCCATCGTCACCCCACCCAGGACGACGAGACCGAGCACAGCGATGGTGGCACCAATCAGCGGTGCGGCGATGCGCATACTTCCTCTATACTCGTTTGTTCGTTGGTTGGGAAGTCCAAAACCAACCCGGCCCCTCTGCTTGAGCGAGGGGCCGGTGGAAAGATTCTTCCGCTGCGTCAGGTACAGCTTATCACGGCGACGCCGGCTTGTCCGTCCGCGTTGACGATGGTCAGCGTGTTCACCGACTTTACGTCAACCGCGCTCGGGTTGATGGTGAAGCTCAACGACTTGCCCTGCTTGCTCGTGGTGCCGGCGAGAGCCGTCTCGGCGTTCCAGAGGAGAATGACCGAGTCGGTGAAACCGCTGCCGGTCATAGTCACCTTCGTCGAGGCGGACGTCGAGCACGTCGAGGGGCTGGTCTTCTTCACCTTCGGCGTCTCGGTCTTCTTCTCGACCTTACCCGATTTGGTCTTGAGAGACGAGAGAGCAGTTTTCTCGGTCTTGCTCTTGCTCGAGAGCGCAACCAGCTTGCCCTTCTTGAGCTTGAAGGCCTTGATGGTCTTCTTGGCAAACAGCGTCGTCAGGTTCTCCACGCCCGTGTCGAGCAGCTCGGCCGTCGACAGGGTGGTGGAGCTCACTGTGCCGGCAGAACCGGTTTTGAGCGTTTGGGCCTTGTACTTGTTCGCGACGTTGTAGACGCGAGCCACGGGATCGCCCTTCGTCGGCGCAACGATAACGTCTTTCACGCCATCGGGCGTGGAGCCTGACTTCGCGGCCACGTCCGCAACGAGCTGCTGGAAGCCTTTCGTGTACCCTCCAAACGGGGTGATCTTCTTCACGCGCTTGCCGCTCGTGTTGTAGAACTCGACCGTGCCGCCGCTCGTCTTGTTCGAGACGACGATGAGCTGGCCGAGCGTGCCGCCGAAGTTCGCCGTGCCGACGTTCATCTTCGACAACGCGCCTTTAACCGTGAACTCGGCCTCGCCATCAGCGATGACGACGCGAGTCGTGTTCTTCTTCGCGCCCTCTTCGGCCACGACTTTCTTGAGGCCGCCGGTGCCGGCGGGCGAGACGATGGCGTAGCTGGAGAAGTGATCGGTCAGCACCGTGGCCAGGCACTCGTCGGTGTCCATCGAGGCGTTCGACAGCGTCTGGTACGAGTTGGTCGTGTCATCGACGTACTTGGGGTCGAGCAGGCCGGTGTCCAGGCCCAGCTCGTTTTCGACGTAGTCCTTGTCGCAGGGGAGCTTGATGGTGACGTTGGAATTGAACGTCGCAATCTGGTTCCCGCTGGCGTCCTGCGCGGCCATGTCGTAGCCGACGCCGACCGGCTGGTTCGTCTGGGTCGACTGGAGGTCAATCTTGGGACTGACCGAGACCGTCACATTGCCGGAGTCGTCCAGCGCACCGGCGGGAATGGTGATTTCCGCGCCGTCGTCCAGCGTGATGGTGGTCGCCTGGTTGGCCGCGAAGGTCTTCGAGACCGGCTGCGGAACGCGGTACCCGGCTTCCTTGAGCTGGAAGTTCTTCGTCAGGGTCTTCTGCGTGGTGACGATGATGGCTTCCTCACCGCTGCGGTAGGGCGTGTTGCCGTCGAACGAGTCTGCGCCAACGTAAATCTTCCCTTGGCCGTACCCCATCGAGTACGTTCCGTCTTGTTTGCACGGGGCGCCGCCGTCGCCGCCGTCCTCGCTCCAGAAGTGGACGAAGCAGCGGGTGGCCGGAGAGCCATCCGGCAGCGTGACCTTGCCGGTCATGGTGCCGAAGGCTTGGCGGAACTGGAGCGCGACGGTTGCGCTGGTGGCCGAGCGCAGGTCAACCCGGACCGACTTCGGCGGTAGGAACGTGCCCTGCTGTTCGAGGTGCGGCGGGCGGAAGGCCCGAACCTCGTACTGGTGCCCGGAGAGCAATGGGAGTTCGAACGAACCATCCGGACCGGATTCAACGCCGAAGTGGATGATGTCCTCGCGGAAGAAGTCCTCGGAGCGTTCCTCCTTGTTGACTTGTGCGGCTTGGACGATGGACTGGTTGGCGGCCACGGATATCTTGGCCGGCTGGCCAAGCACGGTGAAGTCGCCGGGCTGGTCGTGCCCGCCCTTGTCGAACTCGGCGCACACCTGCGGGTTGGCCGTGCAGAACTGGACGCAGGCGAGCATGTTCGTGCAGCCGCCTGGACCTTCGGCGCCCGGCGGGAGCTTGAAGTTCTCGCACTCGGTCTTATTCTTCGAATCCGAGCAGTACTTTATCACTTCTTCCGGGCTCTTCGTGCCGCCCGGGCCGACGAACTCGTCGGCGCGCGGTCCTTGCTTGCCTTCGCGCCCACCCGAGTTGTACTTCTCCTCGACCTCGGGGTGGTTGTCCGCATCGATCCAGGCGCGGATGGGCGTGCCATCGGGCGAGAGCACAGTCCCGGTCACCTTGGCGTCGGCCGCCTCAACGATGATGTTCTTCTCCACGTTTTGGTTGGCCGCGACTACAATGGGTTCGGGCGGCGTGGGTCGGTTGATGAACCCGGCTTTCGGGTTTAAGTGGTAGCCGAAGAAGAAATCCCCGGCGCCGAGCGACAGCCGGAACGAGCAGTCTTCCTTGATGAAGGCATGCTTGAAGTTGCCCGTGCGCTCACTGTGGGCGAAGACCTCGCCGAACGAGCGGCCGCCGAATTGGTCGCCCTCGGCTTTGCAGGAATTGAGCGCAAACCCGGCTTTGGAGATGACCTTGCCCAAGATGGACGAGGTGTTCTTCGCCAGGGGCACGTTCTGCGTCACAGTGCCATTCGGCACGACCGTCACGGTAACGCCGGCGGCCATCGAGTAGTCGGCTTCCGGCGGCAAGAACACCTGGAGTTGGTACTGGGTGGAGACGTTCGACGGAACTTTGAGGGTGAAGCTCCCGTTCGGCTGAATGGGGCCGTGGAACTCGACGAATGGTCCGCCTTGGGATGGCGCGGCGGCGTTGGCCGGGCGCGCGCCAATCCCGCCCGGAATGTTCGGGATGGCTGCGCCGTTCGTGTCAACGACCAGGCCGGTAATCGTCGCATCCGCTCTGGTGACGGGGATGACGATGCCCGAGACGACCGTGGTGTCGGTCGCGACATCAACGTCAATGGGCTGGCCGGAGAACACGTAGGCAAAGTCCGGCCGCTGCTCAACATTCAGGCCGTACTTGCCCGCATCGACCGCCAGCGAGAACGCGCCGTTCGCGTCAGTCTGGCCCCAGCTCGGTTGAACGAAGCCGCCTGGCCCAGGACCGCTTTCCGGTCCACCCTGGAACAAGGGGAAGGCGGAGACGGGCGCGTTGGGAACCGGCGCGTTCGTTGCCGCGTCGACGACGGTGCCGTTGATGCGGCCGGCTTTCGCGGCGGCGGTGATGGTGCCGAGGTCCTTCGTCTGACCGACGGCAATCTCGATAAATTGCACGTCGAACTTATAGGCGCCAATCTTATCGGGCGGCCCATGGATTTCCAGCTTGTACTGCTTGCCGCCTTTCACCGGCAACGTAAACTTGCCGGTGTTGGGGTCGGTGCCGGAGAAGAACGACGGATCTTGCGGCCCGCTGAACGCGCCGACGCCGAAGCCACAGAGCTGATTCGGATTGAAGTTCGGATCCGGATTCGGCGGCGGCATGCAGGGGAAGGCAAACGGCGTGCCGTCCGGCTTGACGACTTTGCCGACGATGGTTGCATCGGTGGTCGCTTGCGCTTTCGCCGGCGCAATCGTCACTCCGTTGAATGACAAGAGCGCGAGGCTTAACGCGCTCACGGCGACGACGATCCGCATGATGCTCGACGATGAAAATCGCATAAGATTCTGTCCTTTAAAGATTGATGTTGTTGTATGCGCCTCCGACGCGGTGGAAAGGCAACACGCCTTCGTCCACCAAAGGGACGTCGGTCAAAGGGAACGTTATGAGATCAATGGGGTTCTTTTGCATTTTTTTCGATTGGCACGAGATGCCAATACGAACCACTACTAGTAGTATAACATAGTTCTTTTCCACAAGCAAGGGGGGTGCAAACACGCTCTCTGCCAGTGGCCATCCATTGACCCGTGGAATAGCCTCTGGTACCGTTTTTGGTGCTCGTTTGGTAACGCCCAGGCGTGCACCTCTCCTATTCCTAATGCAATGCCGCACGCGACCTTCAAGGCACCGACGCAGCCTGCTCCTCCAATCGAGAAACACGGTCCGCGCCACCTCCCGACCGAACTCGAGCCGCTGCTCCGTGCCTTCCGTCGGCCGACTGCGGCTGTCACACCGGCTGACGTCGACCGGATGACGGTCAACACGGTCGTCAGCAAACTGGCGAACGCGTACGAGAAAATTCGGAACGCGATCGAGTACCACGAAGACCACCTCCTGCGGAAAAACGCAGTCGAGCGCATCCTCAAGCGCCGGCTGTTGTTCGGGACACATCTGACTGAGCCAGATTTGGCCCGCTCGCTCATCCTGGAACTCATCCGCGGCGGCTATTTGCCAAACGCGCAGATTCCCGAAACGAAGATTGGCGAGGTCGCCACCATCATTCTGAAGCACCGCACGCTCCAACGCCGCGCGCACGGGACGCTGGGAACCGATGCGCAAGGCTTCACGACCTGGCTCACCGCCATCACCGCGACCGAGATCGAGGAGTGCTTGGTGCCGGCCACGCGGAGTGAAGCCCTCGTGAACTTCGCTTACCACGCCATCCGGAAGGACATGGTCTGGAAAGACGACTCGCTCGATCCACGCGAACGCGACCTCCAACTCTACCTGGCCACGCACCGCGCGCTCATCCGCTCGGACGAGGCCATGATCCGCACGCACCTGTTCCACCTGTACGAGCCGCGCTGGCGCAACGCCGACGATCGCGTCATCACCGAGGTGGCCAGTCGGCTCGGTCAGCTGCGCGCAGCCATTGACGTTCAGGTTCGCCACCCCTTTGGCGACCCCATCCTCCGGCAAGTCAAAAAGTTTTCCACCGTCTTCCTCATCCTCCGCGATGTCCTGGAGTCCCCGGGTGATCCGACCGAGCGGCTGGCCGACCCGGCCGCGCTCGAGCCCGCCATCAAACGGGCGGCGGAGAAACGGTACCAGTCCGTCCAGCAGAAAATCCGGCGGGCAGTCGTCCGCGCCGTCATCTACATCTTCGTCACGAAAATGCTCTTGGCACTGGCGGTTGAGTTCCCGTATGAACTCTTCGTCGCTCGCTCAATCGATTACGTACCCCTGGCGGTCAATGTCTTCTTCCACCCATTCCTGTTGTTCTTAATTGCCATTTCCGTCAATATTCCGGCCGAACGCAACACGCGGAGCATCACCCGCGTCCTCGAGGGCCTCCTCTACCGCTACCACCAGCGGAACCTGCCCATCGTCATTCGCCGGCCGCGGCGCGGGGTGCTGACGGCCGTCTTCCGATTCGTCTACGCGGCGACGTTCCTCTTGTCCTTCGGCCTCATCGTGTGGGGCTTGCGCGAACTAACGTTCAACGCGGTGAGCATCGTCATCTTCCTTCTGTTCTTATCCATCATCAGCTTCTTCGGGATCCGCATCCGGCAGCAGACGCGCGAGCTCATCGTGGTGCCGGAGCGCGAGAACGTCCTCACCCTCCTCATCGACTTCTTCTCCGTGCCCGTGCTGCAGGTAGGCCGGTGGATTTCGGTCAAGGCGCCGAAGATCAACGTCTTCATTTTCATTCTCGACTTCATTATCGAGGCGCCGTTCAAGACGCTCGTGGCCGTGGCCGAGGATTGGTTCTCGTTCTTGAGAGAAAAGAAGGAAGAGGTGTATTAACGAGGGCGTGGGGCGTAGGGCTTCGTGAACGATTGTTTGAATTCTACGCCCTATGCCCTATGCCCAGCGTTTGTTACACTGAACGCTCATGAGCGACAAACAACCCTTTGACCTCATTATCGTCGGTGCGTCAGCCGCCGGCGTCGCCGCCGCCATCTACGCCGCACGGCGTAAGCTCACCTTCATCGTGCTCTCCCTGGATATCGGCGGCGAGGTGGCCACGTCCGGCGAAATCGAGAACTACCCGGGGTACGTCCACACGGACGGCATCGAGCTCGCGAAAAAGTTCGAGGAGCAGCTCACCCATAACAACGTGGACGTACGGTGGCCAACGACCGTGAAGAACATCGTCAAACACGATGCGCTGTTCACGGTTGACGCCGAAGGCCTCAAGGGTCCGGAAACGTATCGCTCGAAGACGGTCATCATCAGCTCGGGCATGCACCCCCGCAAGCTCGGCGTGCCGGGCGAAACCGAACTGCGCGGCAAGGGCGTCACGTACTGCACGACCTGCGACGGGCCGCTGTTCAAAGGCAAACCCGTCATCACCATTGGCGGCGGGAATTCGGCGCTCGAGTCCGCGCTCATGATGGCCGACCTCTCGCCCCAGGTGACGGTCATCAACAAGAATCCCCAGTTCAAGGGCGACGCCGTCCTCATCGACAAGCTGCGCGCAACGAAGAACATCACGGTCATCGCCGAGGCGAAGACCACGAAAATCCTCGGCGAGCAGCTGGTGAGCGGCGCGGAGTATACCGACACAGCGGGAAAAACGCAAACAGTTGAGGGAAAAGGTATTTTCATCCACATTGGGAACCTGCCGAACAGCGACTTCACGGACGCGGAGAAGTCACCGCGCAATGCCATCATCACCGATCGCAAGCAAATGACGAACACCCCGGGCCTGTTCGCCGCCGGCGATGTCACGGAAACGCCGTTTTGGCAAATTGGCATCGCCGTCGGACAGGGGATCACCGCGGTGCTGGCAGCGATCGAGTACTTAAACAGGGTATAGGCATGGGGCATAGCGAACAATCGTCTACGCCCTAGGCCCCAGAACCTACGCCCTCCGCCTATGACCGAGTCCAATGCATCAATAGGTAAACGGAAGATCAAGAAGATTATCGTCGATCGCGACCTCTGCATTGGCGCTGCCAGTTGCGTGGCCATGGCCGGTGGCACCTTTGAGCTCGACGAGGAAAACAAAGCTGTCGTGAAGCTGCCCGCCGGCGATAACGACGAAAAAATCCTCCTGGCCGCCAAGAGTTGTCCCGTGTTCGCCATCACCCTGGAGGATGAGGACGGCAAGCGCGTCTATCCCGAGGACGAAGACACGACCGGCGGCGAACACCTCTAGCGCACGCGGACGAGTTGCTTCGGTCGGTCGGACCGAGTACACTGCAAAGAGCCCGGAGGAACAACAAACCGAAGCCCTATGGCCGCAGGAAAAACCAGTGTCGCATCCATCGATGACCTCCTCAAACGCGCAGTCAAAGACGGCGCGTCCGATTTGCACATCGTCGCCAATCTCCCGCCCATCCTCCGCATCGACGGCGACCTCCACGAAATCAGCGGAACGCCCCGCTTGGCTCCGGCCGACACCCAGCGGCTCATCGCCGCGATGCTGACGCCGCCGTTGCGCGAAAAATTCGAAACGAACAAAGACCTCGATATGTCGTACGAGGTGGCTGGCATCTCTCGGTTCCGCGTGAACGTCCACTACGAGCGCGGGCACGTCGGCCTGGTCGCACGGGTCATCAGCCACGAGATTCCCACCCTCGAACACTTGATGATGCCGCCCGTGGTCTACGACCTCATCCGGCTGCGCCAAGGGCTCATCCTCGTGACCGGGCCGACCGGCTGCGGGAAGTCGACGTCGCTGGCTGGCATGATTAACTTCATCAACAGCGAGCGACGCGCGCACATCGTGACGCTCGAGGACCCGATTGAGTTCATCTACGAACCCATCAGGTGCATCATTAGACAGCGGCAGCTCGGGTCAGACATGCGCTCGTTTGCCGAAGGCTTGAAGCACGTGCTGCGCCAGGACCCCAACGTCATCCTCGTCGGTGAGATGCGCGACTTGGAGACCATTGCTTCGACCATCACCCTGGCGGAAACCGGTCACCTCGTACTCGCCACCCTCCACACGCTGAACGCGGCGCAGACCGTCGACCGCATCATTGACGTCTTCCCGCCCTACCAGCAGCCGCAGGTCCGGCTCCAACTCTCCCTGTTCCTCCGCGGCATCATTTCGCAACAGCTCGTCCAGCGGGCAGTCGGCGGTCGCGTGGCTGCACGCGAGGTGCTCATCAACACGCCGGCGATTGGCAACCTCATCCGCGAGAACAAGATCGCCCAAATCAAATCGGCCATTCAAACCTCTGCGGACGAGGGCATGTTCACGATGGACCAAGACCTGAAGCGCCTCCTCGAAAAAGGGGAGATCACACGCGAAGCCGCCCTGGCCCACATGCTCAACCCAGAAATGCTCTCGTAAGGAGGGAGCGGCGCGTGCGCAAGGCATCCCACCTCGACATCCCACTCTTCGCCACCCTGACCGAGACGGAACGCAAGCAGCTCGGCGACCTCGGAGCGCGGCGGCTGTTTGGCGAGGGCGACACGGTGTTCCGCGCGGGCGACCTCCGGAATGCCCTGATGGTCGTGCTGAAAGGACGGCTGCGGATTTTCCAGATGTTCAACGGCCACCCCGAGACGTTGGCGCTGCTCGAGGCCGGCAGCTTCAGTGGCGAGGAGGCGCTCGTGAACCCCACGAAGCAGCACCAGCACAGCGCGGTGGCGGATATTGCCAGCGAGCTGCTGTTCATCCCCGGAGACGCGTTTTTAGCGCTCGAGCGCAAACAACCGCACCTGGCCGTCAAGCTGCTGTCGTCGGTCTTGAGCGTCATTGCCGACCGGCTCACGCACGCTGACACGAAGCTCCTTACGCTCTACGCGACCGGCCGGATTGCCGCCCTGGCCACGGACTTGCGCGAGCTCATCCACCTCATCTTAAGCACCGTAGCCCGCACGGTCCACGCGCGGCAGGCGCTGTTCGTCCTGTTCCATCCCGAAGAGCAACGGGCCATGATCCGCGATGCGATTGGCTATCGGAAAAACCTCCAGGGGCGGAGCGTTGCACTTGACCGCGATCCTGTGCTGGGACGCGTGTTCCGCAGCGACGAGGCCGTCGTCGTCACCCGCACCCAAACCAGCCGCGACGCGCACTGGGAGACCGTGTACAGCTCAAGCGGCATGTTGGCCGTTCCCATCACCGTCGGGCGGTCCGTGCTCGGCGCCATCTACGTCGGCGACAAGCGCAACGGGGAGGACTTCAGCGTGAACAACCGGTTGCTGCTCTCCATCGTCACCAACCAAATCGCCGTGTCCGTGCAAGATGCAAAGCTGGAGGAAGAAAAACGGGCGTCCGAGGAGCTCGAGCGGGTCTACATCCAACCCCTCTAGCGACCGTCAAAACGGGATGGGATGCGATGCCCTGCACGAGCACCGAGCGAGGCGTACTTGGCAGTACGTCGAGCGAGGAGCGCAGCGAAGGGCGAGCCGAAGGTCAGCGATGACGAAAACGGGCTCGGCCCGTTTGCAGTCGTCGCTGACAGCCCGCCCGTTTTGACGGTCGCTACATGAACCAATGACGGCGCTCTTTGGAACTGGTCACGATCTTCGCCGCCGCGGCCACCGAATCCACGATGGCGTAGAGCTTCGCGTCATCCCAATCGATGTGCCTGTCCTTGACAAGGGTTTGGCGGATGAACGCATCCAGCGGCTCCCAGAACTCCTGGCCATAGAGCAAGATGGGCCGGCGCTCCATCTTGCCGGTTTGGATGAGCGTGATGATGGTGAAAAACTCATCGAGCGTGCCGTAGCCGCCCGGGAAGAACACATACGCCTGGGCCGAGGTCGAGAGCATCACTTTGCGCGAGAAGAAATAGTAAAAGCCAATGCCCTTTTTGACGAACTTGTTGATGCGCTGCTCGTAGGGAAGTTGGATGTTCAGCCCGACCGATTCCGCCTTCGCCCGCACCGCGCCTTTGTTGCCGGCCTCCATGATGCCCGGGCCGCCGCCGGTGATAATGGTGAAACCGGCGCGACCGAGTTTCGTCGCGAGCTGCTGGGCCTCGCGGTAGTACCGCGTTCCAAGGGGAATGCGCGCGGAACCGAAAAACGTGACGGGCCGCCGCACGTCTGCCAGGAACTCGAACCCATCGATGAACTCGGACATGATGCGGAAAATCCGCCAGGTGATGTCACTCTTGAAATCGAACGGGGCACGGTGGACCAGCTTCCCGTTCCGTTTGACGGCTGACTGTTTCGAGTTTCGTTTTGGCATGCGGCTCACACCATCAAGGGTTACCTCGTTTTAGTGTACCAGAACCGTGCCGCACGTACAGCAGGGCGAGTCCCGCAACTGCTTGCGGGACGACGGCGAGGATGGGCATCCGTCAGCCCAGTGAGCAGTTGCTTCCGTTCGTGAGTCCGATTTTCTAGCTGGGGCGTACAGGACTCGAACCTGTAACCCACTGCTTAAGAGGCAGTTGCTCTACCATTGAGCTAACGCCCCAGCCGAAAAATCGATTGTTGCGCAAAGAGTCAACGCAGACGTTCCGCATTGTATCGGAACAACCGATTATTGCAAGTCGTACGTTCCTTGATGACGCACCGGCAGCGTCACCGAAACCTCAAGAGTCTCTGGCTGTGCCCGAAGCACAACAACCCTCGTACCGGTCAGCGGGTCGATAAACGGCCTTCCGGGCGTCAGCGCGGCGCGGTGCGGCTCGGCCGGCGGCGTCGGATCCAGCAGGAGCGTTTTCCGGAACCCGCCCGGGATATGGAGCAAGACGCCCTGGAAGACGTCGCTGAAGCCGCCCTGGTCCATCCCGGCATCGAACCCGATCGGCTGCCGGTATTCGACGAACAGGTCGTTGCCGTCCGGCCGCGGAATCCGAAGCGCTTTGATCCCGGGCGTAGCGGTTTCAAACGGTGTGACGGAAAACACGCCGCTGTGTGCCACGGTCTCAACCCGCCGCTGGTCGTCAAACCACCCGGCCCGGAGCTTATGGATGGCGTTCCAATGCCGCAGCGGCTGGCCGCGGCCCATAACGTCGAAATAATCCCCGTACTCCGAAATGCTGCAGCCGCTCGACGCAAACGTCACGACGCCGCAGTTCAAAAAGCCGCTGTGGTGCGAGCCGAGCGTATGTCCGAGTTCATGGGCGACCAGGTGCGGGGTGAACTGCGCCGCATTGATATAGGCAAACAAGAGTTCGACCGCGCCCTCGGCAGTGGAAACGGTCTCGGGAAAACGCGAACCCAACCCGGCCCAGCCGCAAGCACCGTACGGCGCAACGAGAACGACCGTTTCGAAGGTGCGGAAATCCCAGTTCGCGTCGATCAATGGCAGGGCAGCGCGCCGAACATCTGCGACGGAGCACGTCGGCTCAATCGGAAGGGAGACCCACGGCTGAATGTCGCCCTCAAACCCCAGTCGGCCGTAGGATTGCTCGCGGTAGTACTCATCAACGGCGCCGAAGACGGTCTCTCGCACGAATGGTTCAGTCAGGGTGGGCGGCGCAACGCCTTCGAACGTCGCGAGCACCACCAGCGTACGCACGGACAGCAGCGCTGGCGGTTGGGTTCGTCTTAAGACCTCAAAACCCGACGCCTCGTCCGTCTCCGGCAGCGCCTCAAGAGCGGCAGGTGATTCCCCGCTGACCCCTCCTCGAAAGAACAACAGGCCGCCAGCCACTGCGGCCACCGCGAAGAGACGACGAAGCATACGGTGACCTTGCTGTGCATGCCACCTGCCTGCCCTGAAGGCTAGCCGAAAGCCCACCAGCCGTCAAGCGAAAAAGATGGCCCCGGGGGATACCATCCTTTTCAAAAGAACTGCGCTGGCTGTAAAACTAGCCCAGCAGCGGGACGTCGATCCCGCGCAGAACGAGCACCGAGTACATGAGCGCCGTCACGGCAAAGGCGCCCAGCAGGAGGCTGACAGACGTACCAACGTCGGTCTTCACCTGCGTGGCCGTCGGAGTTTCGGGCGTGCCTGGGGCTGGCGGCGGCTGCGGCATAGGAGTTGGGTTCTCCATACGCGTTTTGGTGAAAATGATTTTGTTTTCGCAAGCTCCCTTTCTAAGCTTGGATGGTCATTCTAGCATGTTTTCCAGCTTTTTTCAAAGGTGTGGCCCCTCAAACGCGCACAATCTGTGCGCATGAGGAAAGCCCGCGGCGTTCGCCACGGGCCTCCCAGTCAGGGTCGACGGATCGAGGTTGTGTCAGACCTTCCACTCGACGACGAGCCGGTTGGTGCCCCGCGTCAGTTTGACGCCGGGCTTGGCGATGACGGCCCTCTTCGGAGCGAGGGGGGTTCCCTCAACCCACATCGCCTGCCGGCCGCAATTGATGATCTTCAGACTGTCGGAAGAATGGGTCTTCGCGACGATTCCGAGCCTCTTCAGCTCGGCGGGGGTCAAATCCTGACCGCGCCTGCCTTCTCGCCTCAGAACAATGGTCGTTTCGTTCAACGACTGCATTGCTACTCCTTGGGTTGCACGCTAAACTAAAAGAGAACGACCCTGACGGGATAATTACGGAGTCTATATGAAGACATTGAGCACTGTCAAGCTCGGCTTGAGCGGTCAGCCGGTTCGTGCTACATTCGCCGATGATGCGGCCGTAGCTTCCGCCTTCGCTAAAGCTTCGGCGGACCAGCCGAAGCTTCAAACAGCGGAGGCTGGCAGCTGGATAGCCCAACCCTACTTTGCCCCCTTAGCTCAGTGGATCAGCCCCGCACCAAGCGCGCCTTCGTCTTGCTCCTTTGCGCCCGTAGCTCAATGGATAGAGTACTTGGCTTCGGACCAAGGGGTTGGGGGTTCGAGTCCCTCCGGGCGCGAAGCAGATGGATGACAGCGCTTTGGTGCGGGGTCGGACCAAGAGGTCGGGGGTTCGAATCCCTCAGGGCGCAAATTATCCCAATGTTCGAACCTCACAGAAAACCGCGCAAAACGCGGATTTTTTGTACCCGGTGAAAAATGAACGGACGCGAAATTCTTAGAAAACCAGAAGATAGGCCCTGAACCACAAGAGGACTCGAACAATGTTCGAGTCTAAGAAAACTACTATTCAACTGCTTAACCGACTGGTGTATACTAATATTATCATTCCTACAAAAACATGAAAAAATTTCTTATAGCAATTCTCGTCGCTGCCCTTGTTGGTCTGGGGTACTATTTTTGGCATTCACAGCTCAAGGTAAACTCTAAAGGTACGGAACAATATGCTTCTACAACGGCGTCCTTGAGCACTCCCCTCGAATCTTTTCTGTCCTACGAAACTAAGAATGACGAATATTCAGTGAAGTATCCACCGGGCTGGTATCAAGATTCCGGCGGAAGCGCCATGTTCCTATTAAAAGATAAGCAGGCTGGCCCGCCTGGATTTCAGGTCGGCATCGTTCGCGGGAATATGTACGTGCCAACCAGGGAGGGGCCACCGCGCGGAATAGGAAAGGAAGAGTGGATAGACACATACGTTCGACACCAGTCGGGTGGTGATCGAGCCATTAGGATCGACTACGTGGCCCGAAATAATCTCGAGATGGTTCGAGTTGTCGACAAGCTTACTACCTACTCCACGGTTGACCTGACCTATTACTACTTCACGAATGATAATCACGTCTACCGAATCTACTTGCACCCCTACGATCCCGCGAGTTCTGTCAGTGCCGATTTCGAAGCAATGGTGAATACGTTCACGATTATTCCTGGGTGGGACGAGTAACATGCCACGCACCGAATTCTCTGCAGCGAAAAGACTATTGTGGGTCGGTACTACGGTTTTTATTGTCGGGAACTTTTTTCCACTATTCAACATTGTCGTTGCGCCAATCGGTCTAGCAATTATCCTCGTTGGCGACCTTTTCGCGCTTCTGAGCACGGCTTGGGCACCAGGTTTCCGTCGACGATATTTTTTTATCTTCCTTATACAACTTGTAGTGTTTGGATTGAGTTCCACTTTTCTATGGGATTATCTGGTGGGGCTTTTCTATCAAGTCCCACTCCAGTCCCTTTACTCATTCACAATCTTACTTTGGCCTGCACTCACGCTCCTATTAACAATCTGGCGATACCACATTATTCGAAAGGCATTACCGGAGGTTGCAGGCAGTCCCCCAACATCCCCACAATCGCTTGAAATTCAACCACCGCCTCTAAAACGGCGAACGGCAAGGATACTCCTCGGTATTGGAATGCTACCACCAGCCTTGGGTATTCTGTTAACCGGCGGCGCACTCGTAATTCTGCTTCTGAGTCTCTTCGCAGGGAATTATTATGCAATTCTCGGGCAGGGTGTCGCAGCTGCAGGGTTCTTGGCCGCTCTAATCGTCGGGGCTGTTCTTCTTGCGGTCTATCGCCGACTCATTCGATCAGGAAACAAAACAGCACTGATCGTGCTTACGGTTGCTCTTTACGCACTCCCGTTGGGGTACTTCTCCGTTACCCTCTTACATGCAAGACAAGCAACCCAACGTTTTACAGAGAACGAGACTCGTGTAGTTAATCTCGTCAACAGTGCAACAAGTTTTCAAGAATGCGGCGCAATCGAAGATGCGCGCTATGAGACGTGCATGAGAAGGGTTCTTCTAGAGACAAATGATATCCGCGGATGTGAGGCACAAGCCCGAGAATACTTCCACTGCCTCACTGTATACGTCCAAGAAAACAAAGACCTCGATCGTTGTGTGAATGCGCTAGGCGATCGGCGTCGCTGTGTCATCGAAATAGCCGAACAAAAGGTAAGTGTTGAAAGCTGTCTCGTTATTCATGATGACGCTGAAGGATTTGATACTTGTGTAGCGGAAGTTATCAAAAAGTCATATCGATCTGATTCAGATTGTGAGAATAACCCCTCATCTGCTGATGCGGCGTACTGCTTTTTCGTGTATAGCGGCGGAGGGGGAACAAATTTGCACTATCCGATCTCACCAAGAATTTTCTTCTTCTGCGACAAGCACCCAGAGGCTCTAACCTCGATAGAAAATCGCCAGTTCTGTGATCCTTGTAAGCTTCTCTACCGCGATTCCGACAAACAGTCCTGCCAGCAGCTTATCGCTGGTAAGAACGAATGGGCACCAGTTGGACCGAACCGCCCAGCACTTATCAATGCCTCCTTGCGTTGAGGGCTTAGTTTGAAGTTTTGCAAAACTTCGGCCACTGAATCGTATCGGGCGCGGTGACGAAAAAGGTTCGAACCCGGTCCACGAGCCCGCGCCAACCCGAAAAGACCCATGCGCCTTTGCACCAAACACTGCGTCCTCATCGCGCTCATCGCCGCATCAATCGTTCTGGCGCTGCGGTCTGTTGAGGCGCCGCTTCACATTCCCTTTGGCCAGACCGGGGACTGCGCAAGCAACTGGTTTGGTTGGCCACTGGGCTACCTGGCTGACTCGCGCGAGTGCCTGACGCGGCTGCAATTCGGGTTGCAGTACTTTGCCAACGGGTTGCTGAATGTGTTGATATTTTTCGTACCGTTGACGTATCTGCACAAACAACTCCTTCACAGAAGCGAGGGGCGCCAGAATCGATGAGCCGCGAAGGTCTGCAGCGAGCACCGAGCGAGGCGTACGAGCTGTACGTTGAGCGAGGAGCGCAGCGAAGACCGAGCCCGAAGGTGAGCAGCGCGAAGAACGGGCTTTGCCCGTTACTGGAGCGCTGCGAACGGATCGCGATTATGGCGCCCCTCGCTTCAACTCGTCCTTCAGTTTTTTCCCCGCCTTAAACTTCGCGACGGTCACCGCCGGCATCTGAATCCGCTCGCTCGGGTTGCGCGGGTTGACGCCCATCCGCGCTGAACGCTGCTTGGCCATGAACGCGCCAAAGCCGGTGAGCGTCACTTCGTTGCCGGCTTTGAGCTGCGCAATGATCTCATCTTCCATCGCCTCCAATACCTGCTCAACCTGCTGGCGATTCAAGGAGAGCTTTTCGGCAATGCGGCTGGCGAGTTCGACTCTGTTCATACGCGGACCTCTTCACGGATCGGGGTGAGCCTCACCGTCTTGCCCGTCCGGCGATTGATTTCGACGGCGAGACCGTTGACGATGGCAGCGCCCCGCTCTGGAATGATGTGCTTCAGCGGCAGCTGCGTCAACTGGTGTTCGACCACGGCGTCCACGGCCGTTCCGAGGATCGAGACGCGCGCGCCGCACATCCCGACGTCCGTGATCAAGCCCGTGCCTTGGGGGAGGATCCGGGCGTCGGCCGTCTGCACGTGGGTGTGCGTGCCGAACACGAGCGAGGCGCGGCCGTCCGCGTACCAAGCCAGCGCTTGCTTTTCGCTGGTGGCTTCGGCGTGCATATCCACCAACACGACGTGCGGTCGCTGCGGCCCGTAGCGGGCGAGCACGGCGTCGAAGGTGGTCAAGGGATCCTCGATGGTTGGCTTCATGAAGGCGCGGCCTTGGAGATTAACGATGAGGACGCGCGTGTCCGCCACCTCGGTGAGCACGGCGCCGGCGCCAGGCGCTTTGGCCGGGTAGTTGGCCGGCCGCAGGAGCGTCGGATCGGTGGCGAGGAGTTGCACGCCGTCTTTTGACCAAACGTTGTTACCCGAGGTAAACACATCCACACCAGCAGCTCTCACCTCATCAAGCGCCTTCTTGGTCACCCCGAGCCCATGTGAGAGGTTCTCGGCGTTCGCAATCGTGAGGTGCGGTCGAAATCGACGCTTGAGTTTCGGCAACACGGCCGCGACCGCCCGCCGCCCAATCTTCCCAACAACGTCGCCGAGGAGAATCGCGCGAAACGTCTCTGACTTTGGCGCCCGTCTCCGTGATTCCTGATTCCTGATTCCTGATTCCCGTCTACCGCGCATACTCCACCACCCGTTTCTCCCGAATCATCGTCACCTTGATCTCACCCGGGTATTTCAAGTCCTGCTCAATCTTGTTGGCAATGTCGCGGGCGAGTTTGGTGGCGGTCAAATCATCCACGCGGTCAGGGTTGACGAACACGCGAATCTCGCGGCCGGCCTGGATGGCGTAGACCTTGTCGATGCCGGGGAAGTCCTTGGCCAGCGCCTCCAACTCTTCGAGCCGCTGCACGTACTGCTCATACGTGTCTTTGCGCGCGCCGGGCCGGGCGCCGGAAATGGCGTCCGCGGCTTTGACAATGGAACCCTCGGCGCTGTGCTGCAGATCCTCATGATGTTTCAAGGCAATCTGCGCCACCTCTTCGGGCAAGTTGAACTTCTTGCAGATTTCATAGCCGAGCTGCGGGTGGCTGCCTTGGATCTCATGGTCCACGGCTTTCCCGATGTCGTGCATGAGGCCACCCTTCTTGGCTAAAGCCACGTTGGCGCCGAGCTCGGCCGCGATGATGGCTGCCAGTTCCGCCACCTCGATCGAGTGCCGCAGCACGTTCTGGCCGTAGCTCGTGCGGTACTTCATCCGTCCGAGGAGTTGGATGAGCTTGGGGTCCAGACCGGGCACGCCCACTTCGTAGGCGGCTTCCTCGCCGGCCTTGCGCATGTCGGATGCCAAGTCCTTCTTCGACTTCTCCACTGCTTCTTCAATGCGCGCTGGGTGAATGCGGCCGTCGGCAATGAGCCGCTCGAGCGCACGCTTGGCGACTTGTCGGCGAATGGGCGAGAAGCCGGAGATGATGATGGACTCCGGCGTGTCGTCGACGATAATTTCAACGCCGGTCAGCTGCTCAATGGCCTTGATGTTCCGGCCTTCGCGGCCAATGATCCGTCCTTTCATCTCGTCCGAGGGCAGGGTCATGATGGTCGTGGTGGTTTCAGCCGAGTGCGACGAGGCGACCCGTTGGATGGCCGTCGAGAGGAGTTCTTTCGCTTTCTTATCCCACTCCTCTTGCGCGACGGCTTGGAGCTTGCGGATGCGGTGGAGCAATTCGTCCTTCATGCCGCTCTCGGTGTTGTCCATGAGCACGCGCTTGGCTTCGTCGCGCGTCAGCTCGCCGATCTTCTCGAGCTTGGCCAGTTGTTGCTCGCGGAGCTGTTTGAGCTCCTCTTTCGCTTGGGTCAGCCGCTCGGTGCGCTGGTTTAAGTCACTGCGCTGATTTTCGAGCTCGAGGAGCTTCTGATCAAACGTCGATTCGCGCTTTTCGAGCCGCGCCTGAATCTTATTCAACTCGGCCTGCTGTTGGGCAGACTGCTGTTTGGCGTCTTCGATGACCTGCAAGGACTTTTCTTGGGCCGCGATAAGCTCGGCCTTGGCTTTCTGCTTGGCGTCAGCGAGGATGGATTGGGCCTTGGCTTCAGCGGACTGGGCTTCGCGGACAGCCCAGGATTTGCGCAAGAAGTAGCCGGCGATCATGCCGCCGGGAATCCCCGCGATGAGCGCGAGGACGAGGATGGTTGTGAGTGACATAAAAAGTCAAAATCATAGGATAGAGAAAAAGACTTCCCGTACCATACCACGCGGAAGGCTACAAAGCAAGCGCTGAATGCTACGAGATTATTTTATCAATTATCCCATACTTCTTCGCCTCTTCGGCGGAGAGGTAGTAGTCGCGGTCGGTGTCCTGGGCGATTTTCTTCAACGGCTGGCCGGTGTGCTTGGCAAGCACCACGTTCAGCCGGTCGCGGATCTTCAAAATGTGCTCGGCGCGCACCTTAATGTCGGCCGCTTGGCCTTCAGCCCCACCCATGACCTGGTGGATGAGGATGTCCGAGTTTGGCAAGGCGAACCGCTTGCCCTTTTTGCCGGCGGCCAACAACATGGCGCCCATGGACGCGGCCATGCCAACGCAAATCGTTGTCACGTCGGGCTTCACGTACTGCATGGTGTCGTAAATCGCCATGCCGGCGGTCACCGAACCTCCCGGCGTGTTGATGTACAGCTTGATGTCCTTGGACTTTTCCTCGGACTCGAGGAACAGCATCTGCGCGATGACCGTGTTGGCCACGCCGTCGTCAATCGCGTCGCCCAAGAAAATGATGCGCTCCTTGAGCAGGCGCGAGTAGATGTCATAGGCGCGTTCGCCAAAGGGAGATTTTTCTATTACGGTTGGCACGAGATACATAGCGCAGGTAGTATAGGAGGTTTCGCTGGTCGGGTCAATGAAAGAAAGTGAGAAAGTAGAGAGTAGGGCCCGTTGACTGACTACTTCTTCCTCCCCGCTTCCTCTCTGACCACCTCCCAGCCCGACTCCGTTTCCATCAACGTTCCTTTCACGCTGAACCCTGCAGCTTTGACGTGCCCGCCGCCGCCGAACTTTTCAGCCAACTGGGAAACATCTACGTCCGAGTGCGTGGTGCGGTAGCTGCCGCGAATGGTGCCGTCCGCCTCTTCCTTCAACACAAGGATGACCTTGGCTTCCTGCAGTGAGTTCAAGAAATTCGCCACGCCTTCGGCGGCGTCCGGATCCACCTCGAGCTCTTGATAGTCCCGCTGCCGGATGGCCGTGGTGACAATGCCCTTGGCGCGGTCGTATTTCAGTCGCGCCAGCACCCGCCCCCAGAGCTTGAGCGCGTCCACGCTCTTGTTGCGGTAGGTTGCTTCGACAATCTTCCCGAGGTTGGCCCCGAGCAGCAACAGCTTCGAGGCGGCCACCATACAGGTGTGGGTCGTGGCCAGGTTTTGGAAGTTGCCGGTGTCCGTCGAGATGCCGGTGAGCAGGCAGGTGGCAGCCTCTTTCGAGATGTCAGCACCGACGCCCTGGAGGTAATCGTAGATGAGCTCGCACGTGGACGAGGCCTGCGTATCAACCACGTTCACATCAACCACGTCTGCGCCGTCGACGTTCGTGCGGGTCGGGTGGTGGTCGATGTTCGCCACAACCGGCCGCCGGTCGCGCACTTCGCGGAACGGCACGTGCGTGCGCTTGACGTCGCCGCAGTCCAGCAGCACGACGAGGTCGAGGTCAGCGAACGGACGAGAAACCTCCTGCACCACGTCGGCAATGCCGGGAAGAAACGCAAACGATGCTGCCGGTGCATCGGCCGCGTAGGTGGTCACGGTTTTTCCTTCGCGGCGCAGGGAATCGGCCAGGCCAAGCATGGAGCCGAGGGCGTCGCCATCCGGCCGCTCGTGCACGGCCAGCAGAATGCGATTGGCCGTGCGGAACTGCTCGCGGAGTTTGTCGATGTGTTGCTGCGTCATGGGAACGCAGGAGGTTATTTCTTTTCGGGAATCGTGTCAAGGGGGGATCCAGATTCGTCTTGCTTCAACTGGTCCAACACTTCGTTGATGTGCCCTGCCCGCTCCTCGCTCTGGTCTTCCACTAACGTCAGCCTCGGCATGTGCTGCAAGCGGATGCGTCCGGCAATGAGGTGCTGCAGTTCAGGCAGGGCGGTTTTTAGGAGTGCCAGCGCTTCGTCCGTGCGCTCGGACGGCAGCACCGAAATCCAAACCTTCGCGTCAGACAAGTCGCGGCTCGTCACCACTTTCTTGCAAGTCACGAGCACGCCCGTGGGAAGCTCGACCTCGCGTTCGAGGAGCTCGGCAAACTGCTGTCTCAACAGCGCATTGATCTGATCCATGCGGTCGAGTGGCATGGTGAGCTACGGACCAATGTGCCGCTTGCGTTTTTCGACGCGGAAAATCTCGAGCACGTCCCCTTCCTTGATGACCGGCGGACCCTCGTACCGGATGCCCGCTTCTTGGCCAGCCACGACTTCCTTGACCGCTTGTTTGTTGTGCTGGAGCTGCTTGATGGATCCCTCGCTCACCACGGCATCCCCGCGCTTCACGCGCACCTGGCTGTCGGGCTCCACCTTGCCGCTCTCGACCCGGCCGCCCACGACCATGCCCGAATGCTCGGTGCGGAAGATGGCCAGCACCTTCAAGTGGCCGAGCGTGGTTTCGACGACCTCGGGCGCCAAGAGCGCCTCGGCCTGCTCGCGCACGAAGTCCACCAGATCGTAGATGACCGAAAACGTCTTCACCTCGAGGTCGCGGCCTTTGGCGACGGCCTCGGCTTTGGGCGTGACGGCACTCTGGAATCCGAGCAAGTGCGTGGTGGCGGCGTCAGCCCGCAGCACGTCGGCTTCGGTGATGTTCCCGAGGCCCTGATGGACAATGACGATCTGCACCTCGTCACTCGAGAGTTTGTCAATGGCGTCGCGGAGAGCCTCGAGCGAACCGAGACGGTCAGCCTTGAGCACGACATTGAGCTTGGTGGCTGCGGGTGCGGCGCCTGCTCCTTCCGACTCCGGCGTGATTGGTTCTGGCAGCGTGGTTTCCAGCGGTCGGCTGACTTTCGCCTTTTTCGCTTGCTTCTTGAGCGCTTTGACATCGTCGGCAACGGTGAGGTTGTCACCGACCTTCGCCACGCCTTTTAAGCCAAGGACGCGCGCCGGGAACGACGGCGGCGCTTCCTTCACGGTTTTGCCAGCGCTGTCCTTGAGCGCCTTGACCTTGCCGAACGCAGCACCGGCCTTCACCTGGTCACCGACTTTCAGCGTGCCGTTGTGCACGAGCACCGTTGCCACCGCACCCTCGCCTGGGTCGACGTTCGACTCTATGATGGTGCCCAACAGCCGGCCGCTCGGGTTCGCGATAACTTTCTCCTTTTCCACGTCGGCCACGAGCAACGCGGTGTCGAGCAGCTCGTCGATATTCGTGCCGGCCTTGGCCGAGATGCCGACCATCGGGATCTTGCCGCCCCACTCCTCGGCCTGCACATTGAGCTCGGCCAGTTCTTTCTTCACTTTCTCCGGATTGGCGGCAGGCAGGTCAATCTTGTTGATGGCAACGGCGAACGAGATGCCGGCGCTGTTCAAGATCTCAATCGCCTCTTTCGTCTGGGGCTTCACGCCGTCGTCGGCCGCCACCACGAGGATGGCGACGTCTGCAACTTTGGCGCCGCGCGACCGCATGGCGGAGAATGCCTCGTGGCCAGGCGTATCAATGAACGTGACCGTCCGCCCCTTGTGCTCGGCCTGGTAGGCGCCGATGTGCTGGGTGATGCCACCGGCCTCGGACTCCACCACCTTCGTGCGCCGGATGGTGTCGAGCAACTTCGTCTTGCCGTGGTCGACGTGGCCCATGACGACCACGACCGGCGGCCGGGGCGTGAGGGTCTTCGGGTCCTCGTGGCTAATCCACTCGTCGATGATGTACGTGGGCGCGCTGCCTTCGGCGGCCTCGGCGCCCGGCCCGGTTTGGAAGCCGAAGTCGCCGGCAATGATGGCTGCGGTCTCGAAATCAATCTCCTCGTTCTGCGAGGACATGATGCCGTTCTTGATGAGCTCGGCCATCACTTGGGTGACGGGGAGCCCGAGCCGCGACGCGAACTCGCGGATGACAATCCGCGGCGGTAATGCAATCTTCTTCGGCTGGGTGGCGACAGGCATAAAGCTCACTGGAGTGTACTGGAAAAACGGACTCCCGTCAACTATTCTGCCATTCACGCCGGCCTCGCCAAGGTCCTGACAACGTCAGGACGACGGCGGGCGAATGAGAGCATGGTTATAACGTCGGACCTTTCGTACGAATGAGCCGACGAGCGACGTACCTCGCCCTGGTCTCATTCGGGCGAATATGACCTAGGCTGCGCGAGGCGCTGACGAGGCGCGTATTTTATTCCATCATTCGTACGAATGAGCCGGTGAGGGTCGGCTCAAATTCGAGCGAATGAGAGTTGGGTTTACGGGTGAGACGATCTCGACGAGACTCAAATTTTACGGCAACACGATCAGTTTCAATCCCACCAACGCAAGGAAAAACGCGACAGCCAAACGAAACCGCCGCTCGGGGATCCGTTCAACCACCCGTTTGGCTACCCGGGCTCCGAAAAAGGAAACAGGAATGAGCAGCAGCAACCCCCACCAGAGGCGGTTGGGCAGCATGGCATCCCCTGCGGCGTAGGTCACGATGCGCATTGAGTCCACGAGCAGACCAATGGCGCCGGCCGTGGCAATGTACACCGCCTTCGGTAAACCGAAAGCGGACAAAAAGACTGCGCGAATGGCGCCGCCGATGCCGAACAGCCCGGCGAAAAACCCTGACAGCGCTCCCCCGCCCAGCGCGGCGGCATTGCCGGCCGGCACTCTGAACCGCGATTGGAACACGACCAGGAGCGCGTAGGCGATGAGGAACGCGCCCAAACCCCGGAGCAAAAGCGCCGCGTTCGCGCCGAGGGTGACGGACGCGCCCACGTAGCTCGTGGCCAGACCGACGACGCCAAACAGGAGAAGGAGTCGGAAGCTGAAGCCGCGCCGGAACAGCGTGACTTTCCACAGGTCACCGAACCAGTGGATGATGCTCACCAGGAAAATCGCCTCGACCGGCGCGAGGAAACCCACGAGCACCGGAATCATGATGGTGGACGTCCCGAAACCGGTGACCGTACCGACGACGGAAGCAACGAAGGTGAGGAGGGCGGCGCCAAGGAGGTCCATCTGGATCTAGTCTGCCCTTCGCGCCTGCCGGCTGCTCGGCGGGGCGGCGCGGGAAATGGCCGACGACGATCCTCCCTTAGTAATTATATGCGCTGTTGGTGTTCGAGTAGAGCGTTCCGCTCCGGTCGTACCCGCCGTTTTTCGCGATCACGAGGTAGTAGACGGCAACATAGATGATACCGCCGATGATGACGTACAGCAGGATCCACTGCCACAGCGGACGTTTGCCATAGCCGGGGGACTTTTCCATTTTTGGTTGTTGGGACATCGGCTGTTGATTCGGGTGTTCCATATGCGTTTTACCTTGCTCCTCATCCAAGGGTATGTCAACGAGGGCAGCGGGGGGCCGCTCCCTGGGAGGCCATCGCTAGAGCTCGCAGGATATTTCTGTCTCGCCGTCGCAGGTATCAATGCCAAGGCCGCCAGTCAACGTATCCGTATCGGCGCCGCCGGTGAGCGTGTCGTTCCCATTGCCGCCGGACAACCGGTCGTCACCTTCATTGCCGTCCATGAGGTCATTGCCGTTGCTGCCCGAGAGCACATCGTTCCCCGGACCACCAAGAGCGGTGTCGTTCCCGTTGCTGCCGTTCAGGGTATCGGTGCCGCTGCCGCCGTCGAGAACGTCATCACCGTTGCTGCCATTGAGGCGATCGTTTCCGTCGCCACCAACGAGACAATCCTGATCGTTACTCCCATTCAATCGATCGTTGCCACCGAGGCCGAAGATGAGATCGCGGCCGTTCGCGCCATTGATCAGATCGTTCCCTGCGGTTCCTACCAGGATGGTATCGAAAATCATAGTGTTGCACGCATCCGGCACCACGCGCTCAAAAGCGCCGATGTCGCAGGCCGGACCCATCGGCCGGGGTACGCCCCGCTGGTCCGTGCTGACACTGCAGTTAGCCAGCACCACCGCATCAACCGCTGGGCTGCCCGAAGTCAAGGCGTGTGTCTCGGTCGGGCCGCTGTTGTTGGTGAGCGAACCGAGTAGCGGATCGGTGCTGTTGAGGTCGCCGGTTCCAGCGAACGCGCATGATGTTCCGCTGTCCACGTTATAGTCCAGTGAGGTGATGGTGCCGGCGCAGTTCGTGGCGGCCGTGGCGGCCATATTCCCGCTGACAATCGTATTCGCCACCGAGAGTGTCCCGCCGAAGTTCCAGATGCCTCCGCCGTTATCCGTTGCGGTATTGCCGGCGACGGTGCCATGCGTAATCCCAATCGTGCCGAAGCGATTGAACAGACCGCCGCCGTTGAGTGCGATGTTGCCGCTGATGGTGCTGTTGGTGACGTCCAATGTCTGATCCAGATTGTAGATCGCTCCGCCGCGGCCGAGTGTCATGTTGTCGTTGAACGTGCTGCCCATCAGCGTCATCATGCCCTGGTTGAAAACGCCACCGCCGCCACCGCTCAAGTTCAAACCGTTGGTTTCGTTGTGACTGACCGTGGAATCAATCAACGTTAGGGTTCCAAGATTGCCAATGCCGCCGCCGAAATTCAGACCGGTGTTATCGACCACCGCGCTCTTGGTCAGCGTCAACGCGCCCTGATTCAGAATGCCGCCGGCGTTCGACGCCGGGTCACCCTTTTGGATGCTGACGCCGTTCACCTGCACGGTAGCCCCAGATTGAATATCAAGTACTCGGTCAAGGCTGCCGCCGTCAATGTGGGTAACGGCAACTCCGGCGCCGTTGATGGTCAGATCGCCCGTGATATCAAGATCGCCCGTCAGCGTCGCATCCTCACCGGTACCAGCAATGGTGAGGGAGTACGTGCCAGCCGGCAGTGTGATGACATCCGCACCGGCGAACGCATTGGCTTCGATGATCGCCGCTCGCAACGAACAGTTGCCGGCACTATCGGCACAGACCCCATCGCCAGGACTGCTATCGACCGTATCGGCGGTGATGTCGACGACAAAGATCGCGGCGTCCACCGTTGGGATGCCGCTCGTCAGCAAGAGAGAAAACAGAGCCACCGCGCTCATGATGCCCACCAGACCTTTGGGGAGGTTGTGATGTCGCAGCTTTCGTGACGTACGTTTCATAGGAATGCATTGAATGAGGGGCCAAGGAACGAACGGAACGAAAATGATGGATAAGCTACGTACACCAGCCCATGACGGGATCAATAATGAGCAAAGAGCTTTCGGCCCTCCGCAATGTTTACCTCTTGAGTGTACTCTGCCAGTACCTATCGAGCAAGAAAACGCGATTTGCTGCCATTTTCTCGCTTTCAAAGAAAAAAGCGGCGCGGAGTTTCAACCAGGAAACGAACGGCGCTCATTGTTTTAACGCTCACGCCGCGCCGACAGGGCGAAGGAAAAAAAATACCGGTGGAGCGTTTTCTCGGTTCGTTCGGGCGAAAAGAGTTCTTCGCAGGCTGTCTCGCGGACGCGCGCCAACTCGCGCAAGCGTCGGCCGCGCCAGCGCGGATCGGCCAGGGTTAAATCGAGGAGTTCCAGAAAACGGTCACTGGCGCTGCGAAACCGTGAGTCGTCACCCTGCTCACGGAACCGGTGCGCGCGTTCATACTCGCTGCCGATATTGCCGAGCTGTTCCGCGAGCGTCATCGAGTGCCAACGACCGCCGGCTAAATCTGAATGAACAACACTCATACAACGAGTCTGGTGACCACGGCCAAAATCCTGTCGCGCACGGCTTGATCTTCGACGTTCCGCGAACGATTCCCCTGACTCGGGCGGATGTTGATCATGGAATCAAACTCCACCAGGTCGGGCAGGTCTTTGTCTGGGTAAAGGTTGATGCCCCAGAGTTGCGGCTGCTGCGACCCGCGCTCCAGCAGGTAGGCCTCTGCATCCGCGTGGAGTTCCGCGCCAATCGCCATCGTCCCTCGCTCGACATCAACGACGGCTTTCACCATATCGCCGAATCCCCCTTCGGCAATCTTCTTCAGGTCAGCTTTGGAAATCGAGTTTTCGACCAAGCGAATGTCAGGCATTGTGTCATCCACCATAGAAAAAAATCGAGGGAAAATCAATGGCCGCTCGCCTTCGGGCACCATGCTCCCATTCGCCACCGGCTTTGGCGGGGCAGGCGCGAAAGAGCCGATCAGTGCCCCGGTTGTGTCTGCAGGCTTGCGAGCGGCCAGAAAAGGGTCGGGCGATGGCGGTTTGTATCATTCACGATGCTTGACGATTGCGGGCGTTCCTGCTACGTTGCAGTGCTCTTTGTCACCGCTCACTATCGGCGGGAGCGGAATGTCGTGGTCCTCAACCTGATGGAGGGACAAGGGTGAAGCTCGCCGACTACGTCCGTATGGCGATGGAGAGCGGCGCGAAATGTTTCGACTGCCGCCGGCCGTTCCAGCCAGAGGCAATCATCCACTACGATCACCCGTGGGGTTGGGTGGTCGAGGGGTACCGCGAACGGCAGTGGCTCGGCTTCCGCTGCCTGGCGCCGCGCTGCGGCTACGAAACATCCTTCGACAAGCTCGGCTACCGGCACTTGCGGCCGAGCGAGTTGACACCGCCTTCCCGACCCTGACGCGAAGCCGCCTACTGGGTTCAGCCCGGTAGGCGGCCACTCTTTTTATCGTTATCGGACCATTCGTACGAATGTGTCGATGACCGAACGCGGGAGTGGTGTGCGAGTATACCGCATTTCCCGACCCCGGCGTTCCGCGTCGAGGAGTCCTGCAGATCGCAGAACATGCAGGTGTTTTGATGTCGAGCGAAACGACAGGTGCAGCACGTCGCTCAACTCCACGACGGAGGCATCCGGCACCCTGCGGAGATGCGCTAAAAGCGCGAGCCGGCGGCGATTCGCGAGAGCCTTGAAGATTTGTTCAGCTGACGGCATGGTCCCCTATAGCAGCCGCCACTTGTCGACTTCGACTCTATGTCAAAGCCCGAGGATCGTCAAATCGACATCGGCCCATTCGTACGAATGAGCCTATGTCTGTCTTGAAACAAGGGGGTCGCGGCGAAGTAGATTGCGGGATGTGCTGGCGGAAAAAGATGTGGATAAACAAAAAACGCGGCGGCGCGGGCGGGGTTATAAATCAGGTTGACAAAATCCCTGCTCTTGTTACTATTGCTGGCTGTTCTTTCTATCAACCCTCCAGCCGCGTGTTCATGAATGGTCGTGAACATGCGCCCTGGAGGAATCAAATGTCAGGGTATCCATTCGGCTCGGCTGACTCTGCGGAGAATAGCACGATCCCAGACGACGCTATCGTGAAACACTTCCTCATCGCCGGTGGTGATGGAAAAGGGAAGACCAGCGTCCTCAAACTCCTGGCCCACCGGCAGATCGAGCTCAATCGTCAACTCATTGTTCTCGACCAGTCGGGGCAGCTGTTCGACAACGTCGTGAAGTGCGGGGTCGCGGCGCATCTGACCGCCGAACACGTCGTCGTCATCGACACGACCGAACGGGAGCGCATCGTCTGCATCAATCCGTTGGCCAACACGGCGATCCTGCCCGAGACGCTGGCGTCGCGCTTGACCGCCACTGTCATGACCGGATTCCTGCGCGAGGGGCTCTCGGTTTCGGACGTAGAAGTCATGCAAGCGATGGGCGGTATCGATGACTTGGCCGCGTTGATCGCCGAGCCAGAGAGCTACGCCCACTACTCACTGTCCGGCCGCAACCGGCCGTCGCTCGACTTCCGCGCAATCCTGTCCCAGGGGATCCACGTGGTGGCTAAGGTCACCCGTGCCGAGCGTAGCTACCTCTACGGCTTACTCCTGGCGAACGAACTGCTGACGGCGGTCGACCGTCGAGAACCCGGGGAACCGCTGCTGGTGCTCATGGACGGCATCCTGCCGTTCCTGACGCCCGGGGTCGCGAACCTCCACCCCTACCTGACCAGCCGCAACGTAGCGCTCGTCGTGGTCGGTTCCTACCAAGAACTGGCCTACCTCAAGCGCGAGGAACGGCCGCTCTACGACACGGTCCTCCATCACTTCGGGGGCCACATTTCCTTCGGTGCCAACGACGACGACCCGGAGGACATCGTCCGAGACCTGGCGGCGCGGAACATGAACCTGTCGCCGTAGCACCTTCTCACTCTCAACCACCTGAAGCTGGTGCGCAGCTTCCGTGAGGCCCTATTCCACTTGGAATCGTTAAGGGGCCTCAACTATTGGAAAAAAACGGGCGCGGGCGGGGGCGCTTTTCTTCTTTACGACTTTCTGCTTCGGACCCACCAACGCTTGATCGCTGGCAGCGAGAGCGTCGATAGAATGTAACCGGCCGCAGGCACGAAGCCGTTGAGATACGGCGCGGAGTTGTCGATCATGTATAACCAGATGACCGCGATGACATACGTCATCGCGGCGATAACGAGGCGCCGGGTCCAGCTCACCTCCCAGGCCTTATCCGCTTCGACGCG
>JACPUP010000007.1 GCA_016192205.1 Candidatus Kerfeldbacteria bacterium | reverse complement strand
GCCGTGGCTGTTTCCGTGTCGCTCGTGCTGCCCGTGATGGTTGCCACAGCCGCATTGCTCACGCTCCAGCCCCAGTTCCAGTTGTACACGTTGGGCACGGGGAAAATTTGCGTGTTGTTGGCCGCCACCGCGTAGGCGTTGAACCCGCGCGTGTGGCCGGGCGGCGTGATGCGCGTGAACGTATGTGACGTGGGCGACAGGACGATGTGGTCAAGGTTGCAGACAGCCGTTCCCGTCGAGAACGACCAGGTGTAGCCGCCAAAGCGCACGCCCTTCGTCGTCCGAATGTTGTCGGTGAGTTCGATGTCATACGTCGTCGCTGGGTCAAGCAACGGGGGCGCGAGCGTGAAACCGTGCGGGTTGGCGGTAAAGGAGACCGGGGTCACCGGGACGCCAGCCTGCCGCAGGATGACCGTGCCGCTGTGGACGGTCGTGGTGTCGAGCGCCGGGCCGCCCAAGGTCGCGGTAATGACCACGTTCCGGCAGTTCTCAATGCCGACGGGTGAATAACTCGACAGGGTCGGCCGGGCTGCGCAGCAACCGTCAGAGCCGCACCCGCCCGAGGAGCAGTCCGGGTCGACCGCGCATATCTCCGCACAGCTCCCACCGCCGGACGAGCCGGTCACGCGGAACGTCAGCGGGTTCGAGGTCTGGGGGCCTTTCCTGACCACCACGTCGCCGGTTTCCGCGCCGGTTGGGACGACCGTTTGGATGGACTGGTTCGCCCAGGCCGGGTAGCTGCTGGCGTCTTGGTTGTTTTCGAAGGTCACGACGTCGCCGGGGTCGCGCGTACCGAGGCTGTCTCCCACGATGGTGTCGGCCGTGCCGACCGGGCCGGAGGTGGGATTGAGTTGGCAGATGCGCGGTCCGGGCGCGCCAACCGTGACCGTGAAGTCAGCCAGGGCTGGTCCGCGGCCGCTGTCCGTTGCGTCGATCCGGCCGTCGTCGCGCGTCAGCGACAGCGGTCCATTGGCCGCGCCAACGGGCACGGCCCGAACGACTTCATAGTTCTTCCAGGTGCCGGCCGGGCCGCCGCAGGCGGCTGGGCCGGGCACATCACCATCGAGGCCGGGGGCGAATTGAACCCGACTCACCCCAGCCGCGTAGTTGCCGAACCAGCAGCCTTGCACGGTCACCCAGTCGGTTTCAGGCGCTGACGCCGGCGCCACAGCGTTGACGACCGGCGTGCAGCGGTTATCCAAGCAAACCGAGTCGCAGGTCCGGCCGACTTCGTTGGTGATGCACTGACTGTTATTGAAACAGATGGTCGGATCGGGCGAGACCACGACCGTGGCCGACGCGTTGTACCCGCTGGTGGCGGCCGTGATGGTCTCGCCCACCGTGGCCGCGGCGGCTGTGGCGCGCTGAACGGGATCGGTGCGGCCGTCCACCGGCGTCGTGTCATTGCTCGTCACCGGCACGGTGCTGGCGTCCGTGGTCGTCCAGGTCCAGTCATACGCCCGGCCGTCCAAATCCTGTCCGGCCGGATTGCAGCTGTCCGGTGAGCCGCGCGGGATGCCGCGGAAGTCACGGAACTGGCCGATGCGCAGGGTGGTGGTGCCAGCCGGCGTGATGGCGACTGACGCCACGGCGCATTCGGTTGGATCGTCCTTGGTCGCGAACAGCCAGCTGTAGGCATCCGCGTTACTATCGCCGTCCTGGTCAAAGTTCAACCCGGCGAATTGGAGCTCCCCGCCAATCGCGCTTTTCACCCCCGACGCTCCGCCGCGGATGATGACACGGTAGTTCGTGGCAATGGCCAGCGGGTCGTGGCCGATGATGAGCTCGTGGTCAGGAGCGCCGGTGTACGTATACCCGGTCGCGAGGTCGGCGCCAACGTAGGCCGTGCACGAGGAGCTGCCCGGATCGCATTCGCGCAGCTCCACGGTGGCCGCGGTGAATGTGGACGGGTTCATCTCCATATTGAACCGCGCGCCGACTTCGGCGTTGACGCAGGCCGTGCCGCAGGTGGGCCAGGCATTGGCCACGCGCGGCTGTCCCGGCACAGGCGGAGACACCGTGAACAGGATCTGGTTGGATTCCCGGCCGTCCGCGCGCGTGATGAAGACGTTGCCGCTCTCCGCGTTGTCAAGCACACGGGCATCGTTCACGAAAATGTCTGACCAGCTGGCGTGCGGGGCAGCGCCCGTGGGCGAGCCGACGAACGAGACTTCGCCGGCAACAGACCCGAAGCCAGTGCCGTAGGCGTCGAAGCGCGTGCCCCAGGTGCCGGACGACGGGGACAGCCGCTCGAGGCAGGCGCCGTCAAACGTGCCAGGATCAAGATCAAAATTTGCCGCGTTACTCGTGAGCACGCCGATCGGCGCAGGATGTTCGACCTGCACGGTGACCTGGTGACCACCGACCGAATCAACCGGTGCCCGCACCACAATGTTCCGGTCTGACCACGACGTTGACGCCGCATTCAAGTCCGTACTGTCGAAGTACGCTTCGTCCGCACCGTCCTTGGGCTCGGTGAAGTACCGGCCCTGGATGGTGAAACACTGGCCCTCGGGACCGCGCCGCGGGTCCAACGCGTCAATGCGCGGCGCGTTCGCGCACTCGTTGGCCGGCTTCACCTGGAAGCTCCACGGCCCGGCTGACGGTGGGTTCGCCAAGTCACCGTAGTTGAGCGTGTCGCCGGACTCATTGATTTGGTAGCGCGTGTTCACGCCGACCTGGTACGTCTGGTTCGGATTGAGCAGCGCCGTGTCCGGCCGGAACGCATACCGTTTGCAAAAGCGGTTCGGATCGGCCGACCCACCCGGAAAATCGTCCTCCGGCACCACGTCGAACACGCGGCCGCCGCCGGGCGACGTCAGCCTGCCTTCGCTCACGAACCCGCTGATGGTTGGGTTCGTGTCCACGGCGCAGCTGCCTGACCCGATATCGTACATGGACATGGAGAAACGAATCTGCACGTCCGTGTTCGGGCAGGCAAACGCATACCCGTTGGTTGGGTAGACGCTGGCCACGCCGGGCGCCACGTCATTGGTCTCGAAGACCCAGCGGAACGGGTTGGGCTGCTGCTCGTTCGAACACAGGTCGGTGAGGCCCTGGACCGTGACCTCGTACCAGGTGAAGGAATCGAGCAGATTGCTACCTACCATCTGGATTTCGAGTCCGGTATTCGCGCCGTTCGGTGCCACGTCGAAGGTCGTGGGATCAATCGGCGCGCCCGTGGTACCGCCCAGACCCGTGCTCGGATCAGGCGGCGTCGTAAACGGCCGGATGACGACCGTGTTATTGGCCGGATCCGCGGCCGACTGATTGATGGTGGCCGGGTCAATCGCTTCGGAGAGCCGGATGGTGAGCGTGGGCGCCCGGTTCACATCATTGTCCGGACTGAAAGCGGCGGGGTCAGCCAGGTAGCGCGAATCCGGCACGGTGGCCAGGACCGTTGGCCGCGTCGTATCAACCGTCGTGCCGGTCCGCATGGTCCACTCGAAGTAGTTCGGCTGCTCGCCGCACCCGCCGCCGTCAATGGGCGTGAACGCGTTCTTACGACAGTACTCAATCGGCTGGGCTGGCGTGGACGTGTCAGTGATGGCTTTCGGGATGCGCACGCGGTAGTACGTATCCGGCTCGAACAGCTCGTGCTTGTGGTAGAACACGATGGACTTGCCGGGCTGGCTGCCGAGGGTCGGCGTCACCCACTCGGCTGACACGCCGGTCGGGGACGTGCCGCCGTAGATCTGGCTGGCGATGCCCGGGGCGACGGTCGTCGCCGACGAACAGCCGGCGTCGCTGCACCGCTCGATGATGAGCTGGTCGTCGCCGGCAGCTGCCACTGCGGCCTGGACGCTGGCGGCGTTCACGCGGTGGTTGAAGGTGATGACGATGCCGGAGCAGAGGAAGACGTCTTGCCGATAGTTCGGCGGCGAACCGCAAGCTGTAGTAATGGAGCGAATCTCGAAGGACGTCGCTGGCGGGGGCGGGGGCGGGGTCACGCCGCCGGGGCCACCGCCCGGGTTTGTGACGTTGCTCGTCGTGCCGGCGACGAACGTGACAATGGCAAACGACAACAAAACGATGATGAGCCCGATGACCGCGCCGGCAATCACCTTCTTCGCTTTGAGGATGCGGTTCTCGTCCCCGCGCGCGGTCATCCAGAGGAAGCCGCCGTAGATGATGAACGAGACGGCCACGAGTGCCAGGATGCCGAGTACCCAGCGGATGATGTTGACGATGGTCTGCTTGAGGTCGGCCGTGCCCAGCCCGATCGATGTGCCGAGGTCCTCAATGGTAAAGGTCGTGAACGGCTGGGCCAGGCTGTGCGAACTCGTCGTGAGCACGACGCCGACCACCGCCACGACCCCAATGGCAATCGCTGCCGCCAGCAGGCCGCGGGAAAACGCGCCGAGATGTTTCCGTTTGGGTTGCATTGAACCGTTCAGGCGCTGCGTTTCGCCAGTTCGTCCGTGACGATGTTCTTGACGAGTGCGCCGTCAGCTTGGCCGCGGACCTTCTGCATGACAAGCTTCATGACCGCACCCATATCTTTGGGCCCGGTCGCGCCGGCTTGGGTGATGAGCTCGCCCACGATGTCGCGGAGTTCGTCTGGCGACAGCTTGGCCGGCAGATACTGCTCCACGACCTTGAGCTGCGCCCGTTCCATGTTTGCCAAGTCGTCCCGCCGGCCGGCCGTAAACTGCCGGATGGAGTCCTCGTGCTGCTTGGCTTGCCCCATGATGACGTCCAGCACTTCGTTGTCGTCAAAGTCCTTGCGCCGGGCGATTTCCGCGTTCTTGACTGCCGCTTTGAGTTCGCGCAAGACGCCAACCACCTCGCGTTGGCCAGCCTTGAACGCGGTCTTGTAGTCCTCTTCGAAACGCTCTTTGAGCGTCATAGGCTAGCGGCGCCCCCGGCCGCGGCGCGCTTGCATACGCTCGAGCTCTTCGAACTTGCCCGTCTTGCGCAAGAATTCCTTTTTCTCGCGGACGGCTTTGCGGCGCAACGCATCAATACGCACTTCGCGCTTTGTTTTGGGCGAGGTGTAGAATCGGCCCTTTTTGGCACGCAACAGCACGCCGCTCTGCTGCACCTTGCGGGTGAAACGTCGGACCAAACTCTCGCCTGATTCGCCTTCTCGCTTTCGTACTTCGACCAAAATCGTTCACCTCCTTGATAAGGTGTTTCTCGTGGCTGACTGTAACATAAAAAAGCCGTCGGGGCAAGGCGAACGAAGGGCGCAGGTGGTAGGGCGTGGGGCGTGGGGAATTGACTAACGTTCACTACGCCCTATGCCCTCTCCCTACACTTCAGTCGTCAGCTTCCGGCCGCCCATAAGATGAAAATGAAGGTGCGGCACGCTCTGCCGTCCATGCTCACCCACATTCGTGGAAAACCGGAACCCATTGTCGGCAATCCCCTGCTCGCGCGCAATCCGTGCTCCCACCAGCACGAGTTTCCCGACGAACGCCGCATCAGCTTCGGTCAACGCGGTGACGGACGTGACGTGGCGGCGCGGGACGACGAGGACGTGCACGGGTGCGGCCGGGTGGATGTCCCTGAAAGCCACAATCTCGTCATCCTCGTACACAAAATCGGCCGGGAGTTCCTTGGCGATGACGCGACAGAACACGCAGTCCACACGCTACGCGGCCGGCACTGGAGACGTTTCCCCATTCGCCTGCAATTTTTCCAGCCGCTTTCTCAACTCGGGCATCACCTTTGCAAAATCAAGCACCTCCTGGATGCCGCTCTCCATGTCACGGATGAGAATGGTCTCATCTATCATCTCCTTGTGCCCAATGATGAGCGCGAACTGGACCTTGAGCCGGTTGGCCACTTCGAGCTGGTGCTTGATGCCCTCTTTGCTGAATGCCTCAGCCACGCGGTAACCCTCGGCGCGCAAATCGTTGAACAGTTTCAAAGCCCGCTTGCGGGCCGGCTCACCCAGTTGCGCAACGAAGAACATCGGCGGTGCCGGCAGCGGTGGCGTGAAGCCGCGCTCTTTGAGGAGGTGGACGACCCGTTCGATCCCGACCCCAAAACCCACGGCTGGCGTCGGCCGGCCGCAGAGCTGTTCAATCAGCCCGTCATAACGTCCGCCGCCACCAAGGGCCGCCTGCGCGCCGGTCTCGTCCTCGCTCGCCCACACCTCGAAGGTGGTGCGCGTGTAGTAGTCGAGGCCGCGGACCAGGCGCGGGTTCAGCACGTACGACACATCGACTTCGTCCAGGTACTCGAGGACGCGGACAAAGTGGTCTTTGCACGCCTCGCACAGGTGGTCAACGGTCTGGGGGGCACCGCGGAGCACCTCGTGGCAGCCCGGCTGCTTGCAATCGAGCAGCCGCAAGGGGTTTTGCTGCAGCCGCTCGCGGCAGTCCTCGCACAGCTTCTCCTTGTGCTTTTGGGCGTACGCCTTGAGGAGCTTGACGTAGGCCGGCCGGCAATTGGCGTCGCCGATGCTGTTGATCTGGAAACTCGGGGTGAGCTCAAACCCACGGTAGAAGTGGTCGAGGAGCAGCATGAGCTGGGCGTCGACGATCGAGTGCGCCTCGCCGATGACCTCGAAGTTGAACTGCGTGTGCTGCCGGAAGCGGCCGGCCTGGGGACGCTCGTACCGGAAGAGGGGGCCGACGGTGTAGAGCTTCACCGGCTGCGGCTGGTTGAGCATCCCGTGTTCGATGTACGCCCGAGCGACGCTGGCGGTGAACTCCGGTCGCAGCGAAATGGAATCGCCGCCCTTGTCCGCGAAGGTGTACATCTCTTTTTCCACGATGTCCGTGGCCTCACCGACCGAGCGTTTGAACAGGCTCGTGGCCTCGAGCACGGGTACTTCAATGTACTCGAAGCTGAATGCCCGCGCTTCAGCATCGACGGCGTTGAGGACAGCGTTCCAGTACGGCTGGTCAACCGGCAGGATGTCCTTCATCCCGCGGAGGAGCTGTGGGAGTTTGCCGGACGGCGGTTTCAGAACATCCGGTTGGGCAACGTTCCCACTCCAGCCGCTCGCTCCGCCACGCGGCGAGGACCCGGTGCGGCCGGGGGCGTTCCCCTTGCCGGCAGTCGTGGCTGACGTGCGCCCGTTCATGGGGCAACGGAGTAGTAGACCGGCGTTGGAAAGTGGGCGAGCTTGCTCGGCGGCCACGCGCGCAGCCAGGTCCGGCCGACAATGTCGCTCCGCGGAATCGGGCCGAACGAACGCGAATCCAAGCTCGAGCGCCGATTGTCGCCCAAAATGAAGTACTGGTTGTCCTCGAGCGTCAGGTCCACGTCGCCGTTCGTCACGACAGACGCGTCCAGGTACGACGACTCATCGAGCTCGGTGCCGGTCGGGAACTGGTCATTCGTCAAGCGGATCTGCCCGTCGGAAATGGTCACGTGCTCACCCGGCAGTCCGATGATGCGCTTGATGTAGTAGTCCGCGTCGCCCCGCGGGTTGCGCAGTACCACCACTTCCCCTCGGCGCGGTGCGCGGAACCGGTAGGTAATCTCATCGATGATGAGGTACTCGTTGTCGTGGAAGGTCGGTTCCATCGATGCGCCTTTCACGTAGAACGGCTGCACGAGGAAGTAGCGAACCGGGACGATAATCGCAACGGAGATGAGCACCACTTTCACGATCTCGGTCAGGAACGACAAAAACGTCTTCGAGAACCCCGGCAGCACGTTCTCCTTTTGTGCGGCACCGCTCACCCGACGGTGACCGACGCGGTGGGGGTCCTGGTAGGGCGACTGGGAGATGGTTGGCTGCGCTGATTGTTCGGATGACTGGGTAGGCATGGGTTATAGAGAGTCTGCGGATTTGCCCTATACCTGTCGCGTCGTTCCGGTACAGGGCATGGACCACTCACTCCGCGGCAAGCCCTGACGGCTTGCCATGGACCCGAGCGGAGCGAGTGGTCCATGGTGGGCGATGCTGGATTCGAACCAGCGACCTCTATCGTGTGAGGATAGCGCTCTAACCAGCTGAGCTAATCGCCCTCACGGATATAGGCTAAGACAAGCAAAAAGCAGACGAAGTATAGCAGGAAAAAGGGCTGATTTCAAGTAAGAGAAAGTGTCGCTCGGATTTCCGCGCCTCCGATAACGACCCACAACCTCCGGTCTTTGACCCTTTCCCCTCCACCCTCTACCCTCTAGCTGCATGCTCCTCTCCGTCCTCATCGTGAACTGGAATACACGCGACGCGCTGGCGTCGTGCCTGGCCGCACTCCTGCCCGCCCTCAATGGTATCGAGGCCGAGGTCATCGTGGTGGACAACGGCTCGACCGACGGCTCAGCACAGTTCGCGCGCGATTCCTCCCCCAGCGTCCGGCTGATGGAGAACCGCGAGAACCGTGGGTTCGCCGAGGCAAACAACCAAGCCTTCGCCCAGGCCACTGGTGAGTTCATCCTGCTCCTCAACAACGACGCGGTGCTCCGGCCCAGCGACGTTGACCAACTCCTGGCGCCGCTGCGGGCTGACGCAACGCTCGGCGGTACCATCCCGACCCTGCTCAACGAGGATGGTTCGACCCAATACGGCTACCACCGGCGACGGGCGACCGTCCTGCGGCTGCTGGGCACCATGCTGCATAACGGCGGCCTCTGGCCAGGCAATCCCTGGGCGCGGGCCTACCTCATGCTCGATGACGATCTGTCGCGCAATCAGACTGTCGAGGAACCGGCGGCGGCCTGCCTGCTGCTGCGGCGCCGGGCCATTGAGGACAGTGGCGGCTTATTCGACGCTGACCGCTTCCCCATCCACTTCAATGATGCGGACCTGGCCAAGCGGCTAACTGCTCACCGGTGGCGCGTGCAACTTGTGTCGAGCGTGCGTGTGCAGCACGTCGGCGGCAAGACGGTTCGCCGCATTGACCCCTACCTGCTCAAGACCTTCTACCAGGTATCATTCATCGCATTCGTCCGCTCGTTCCGACCCGCGCCGGTCACCTGGTTGGTCAAGGGTGTGTTGCTAACGCTCGACGCAGCGCTGCTGGGGTTCACGAGCCTGGGACTCCTGCACCGTTTCTTCGGTACGCCGATTGAGGATCGCGCTGCCTCGCTCCGAGCCCAGCGGCAGCTCCTCACGGCCGTGGCAGCTGAAGCATTGCCCGCACTGCCCACCCAGGTAGCGGCAAACCCCTTGCCCATTCCGAGGAAAGAGCGTATACTTCCCTAAAGACACGCTGACTGCCATGACGCCTGACGCGGTGAATTTTGCGGGCACCCCGAGCGGGCAGCAGCCCACGCGGCGATACCGATCGCACTTTGGGTTGCTGTCCTTGTTCCTCGTGCTCGCGGTTTTGACCGTGGGGGTCGCCACCCTGGCGGCATCGGGCAGCTCGATCGCCAAAATCACCAACCAGTCGTTCTTCGCCCAACTCAAGCGGCTCGTGACCAACCGCGATGAACCGATCCAGGGCGAGGCCGAAGATCGGGTGAACATTCTGCTGCTCGGCATGGGCGGCGCTGGCCACGAAGGCCCGTATTTGACTGACACGGTCATGGTCGTCAGTCTCAAACCCTCGACGAAGCAGATCGCCCTCCTGTCCATTCCGCGCGACCTGGCCGTGGAACTGCCGAACGGCGAGTGGCGGAAGATGAACACGGCCAATGCCGTTGGCCGCGACCTCGACTACCCGGGCGGCGGCGAGGCGTTGAGTGCCAAAGTCGTCAGCGACGTGACGGGCATGCCCATCCACTACTTCGCCCGCGTTGACTTTGCGGGTTTTGAAAAACTCATTGACGACGTGGGCGGCCTGGAGATTACGGTCGAGCGAACGTTCAGCGATCCGCTCTACCCGACCACCACCTTCGGCTACCAGACCGTGAGCTTCGTCGCCGGCACCCAGGTGATGGGCGGCGACACGGCCTTGAAGTTCGTCCGCTCCCGCAAGGGAAACAACGGCGAAGGGTCGGACTTTGCCCGCGCGGCCCGCCAGCAGAAAGTGTTGAGCGCGCTCAAGAGCAGACTGCTCTCCCTCTCGCTGCTGACGAACCCGCAGCGGCTCGGGCTCGTCCTCGGTACGTTCGGCGACCACACGCGCACGAACCTCGAACTGCAGGAGATGCTGCGCTTGGCCGAACTGACGCGGGGGGCGGACATTGCCGTGAATCGCGTCCTCGATGATTCACCGCTCGGCCTGCTCAAGAGCGAAGCCGGCATTGATGGCGCATACCTCCTGGTCCCGCGCAGTGGCGACTACCATGAAATCCACACGCTCGCCCAACACCTCTTCCAGCTGCAAGCGATTGAAGACGAAGCGCCTCGCGTCGCCATCACCCACACGACCAAGACGCGGGCGATTGTTGAACAACTCGCGAGCGAGTTCGGAGTCTACGGCGCAACCGTGGTGCGCATCCCCACCACCGAGGCCATCGAGCAGACCACGGTCGTCTACGACCTCACCCGCGGCGGGAAGCCGAACAGTCGCGATGTCCTGACGAGCGGGTATACCCTCAAATCCCTCGGGTCGCTGGCTGACGTGAGCGGCGTAAGTGCTCCGCTGCCCAACGCCATCACCGCGGTGCTGGCTGACAAAGAGATCGACTTCCTCATTCTCCTCGGCGAAACCCAAACCGCCGCGACTTCCTCCACTGCTGCCAGCCGTTCCTAGCTCGCCGCACATGACCACGCTCATCGTCGGACTCGGCAACCCGGGCCGTCGGTTCCATGAGACCCGACATAACCTTGGTTTTCTCGCCGTTGACGCATTGGCTGGCGTGCTGGGAGCTGACTGGCGGAAGGCTGGCAACGGTACCCTGCTCCTGGCTGAGGCGAGACGCGGACACCACCGCGTGCTCCTTGCCAAACCACAGACATTCATGAACCGTTCCGGACCGCCCGTCGCCAGCTTGGTCCGCGCGAAACGCCTTCCACTCTTGCGTCTCTGGGTCGTGGTGGATGACCTCGACCTGCCGTTCGGCCGGTTGCGGCTGCGCGAACGCGGCTCGTCCGGCGGGCACCACGGTCTTGATTCACTCGTGACAGCGCTCGGTTCGAACGCGTTCCCGAGGCTGCGCATCGGCATAGGGCCAGCGCACAAACCTGGGCGCTTTGACGGCGCAGCGTATGTGCTGCAGCGGCTGTCAGCCAACGGACGCAACTTGCTACCAGCCATCATCCAGTCTGCGGCGGACGCGCTCCTGCGCGGCCTCGATGACGGCTTCCCAGCTGCAATGAACGCGTTCAACGTAAAAGGAGAGCGGCAGCCACGCGACTCCTGATGATTGAGGAAACCACTCCAATACGAGCGTAGCCCGTCCGAGTACTACCTACCAGTGCAAGGCAAACCACAGAAGTGATCAACCTTGACTTGACGGTGTTCTGGACTAGGAGGGGTTGCCCAAAACACCAAACTGATAGGTAGGACCCGAAAGACTACAGCCAGCCATCCTACCATCGCCCTCCCAACCTGTCAAGACCCTCCCACATCTCGACCCCTATGACTGCCGCGAAAAAGCCCGAACAGCCGCATGCCCCGTCCCAGCACGGAGTGCTGCCGTTGGCCAAAGCGCCGGTTCTGGCGAAGCGTTTGACCGAGACGCGCGCCGTCCACGTCGGCGGCACCGAGTCACCCGCCCAGAAAGCGCTCATCCTGGCAGCCATGCAACTCCTCGACCGCGCGCCCAGCCTGGTCTGGCTTGTGCGCGACGAGAAAGAAGCGCGCACGCATTTGAGCTTGCTGAAGTTCTGGCTACCGGGCGTACCCATCCGCGTGTTCGGCGAGACCCCGACGCCGGTCATCCTCGACCACCTCCTCCGCGGCCGGCCGGGCATCGCCATCCTCTCGCTGGATGCGTTCGACCAGCGGCTGCCGGACCAAGGCTCGTTCCTCGAAAAAGTGCTGACGGTGCGCAGCCGGTCAAAACTCTCGCCCCAGGAACTCGTCGAACACCTGTCGCTCAACGGCTACGAGGCTGATCGCACGGCTGACACGCCTGGAGTCTATGCCCGCCGCGGCGGCATTACCGACATCTACTCACCCGACCAGGATTCGGCCGTCCGGATCGAGTTCGACGGCGACACGGTCGTGCTCGTGGCCCCGCTTGACCCGCTGTCTAAAAAACTTGGCTCACCGCTTCCCCACCTCACCATCCTGCCGCTCGAAATTGAGGTCGACCGCGCGGCCGGCTCGCTCTTTGATTACCTCCACGAGTCGCTCCTGTTCGTCTACGCCGATCCCGACCTGCTCCAACAGAGCCACCCGTCGTGGACGACCATTGAAAAACGGCTTGAGGCGTTCCGGCGGCTGACCTTTTCGATTTTCGAAACTGAAGACGCGCCGAACTTTGACCTGCGCTCGGCCAAATTCTATCACTATCGGCTGAAGGATTTTGCTAAAGACGTCGGCGCCATGCACCGCGACGGGTGGCGGATGCTCGTGGCCACCATTGACCGCGAGCGGATGCTCCAGTTCCTCAAAGCGAATGGCCTGCAGCCGACCATGGCCAAGCACCCGCTCGACTGGTTAGGGGCCGCGCCCGGCACGGTCAGCGTCTACCCAGTCACGGTTGACACGCTCTCGACGTTGGCGGGTTTTTCGGCCGAGGCGGGCAAGAACTTCTTCATCACTGACAAGGAAATTTTCGGGCTCAAAGTGCTCGAAGATGCGGGTGAGCGAGTGAGGTCCGTGGACATGGCGTTGCTCCAGGAGATCTCGACGGGCGATTTCGTCGTGCACCTCGACCACGGCATCGGCAAGTTCCAGGGGCTCATCCGGCAACAGATGAACGGCTATGAGCGCGAGTACTTCGTGCTGGAGTACGCTGAGGGCGACAAGCTGTTCGTGCCGGTGGACGCGGCGGATAAGATTGCCAAGTACATCGGCGGGCCGAACCCCAAGCTGCACCGGCTGTCCGGCGCCTCGTGGACGCAGCTCACCAACCGCATCAAGGAAGACGCCATGAAGGTGGCGCGCGAGCTGCTGACGCTCCATGCCCAGCGGGAGCTCGCCCAGGCGCCAGCGCTCGACAAGGTCACGCCAGACGAGAAGCGGCTCGTTGACAGCTTTCCGTACGACGAAACGCCCGACCAAAAGAAAACTATCCAGGAAGTGCTGGCGGCACTCTCATCGGACAAGCCGATGGACCGCCTCGTCTGCGGCGACGTCGGCTTCGGCAAGACCGAGGTGGCCATTCGGGCAGCCTTCCGCGCAGTCATGAACGGCGTGCAAGTGGCCGTGCTGTCGCCCACCACCATCCTCACCCAGCAGCACTTTGACACGTTCAGCGAGCGGCTGAAAGGATTCCCCGTGACGGTCGACCTGCTCTCGCGCTTCCGCAGCGACGAGGAGCAGGCCAAGACCGTGGCCAAACTCAATGTGGGTGAGGTCGATATCATCATTGGCACGCACCGTTTGCTGTCCGATGACATCCGGTTCAAAAAACTCGGGCTGGTCATCATCGACGAGGAGCAGCGGTTCGGCGTCCGGCACAAGGAAGTGCTCTTGAAGCTCCGCACCCAGGTCCACGTGCTGACGCTCTCGGCCACGCCCATCCCGCGCACGCTCAACTTCGCGCTGTCTGGCATCAAAGACCTGTCCGTCATCGAAACCCCGCCCGAGGGCCGGCTGCCGATTGAGACGGCCATCAAACCGTACGCTGAGGAGCTGGTACAAAAGGCGATCGCGGCCGAGCTCAAACGCAAGGGCCAGGTCTACTACGTTTACAACAACGTCGAGACGATTTCCCTGGCCGCGAAAAAATTGCGCGACGTGTTCCCCAAAGCGCGCGTCGCCCACGCCCACGGCCAAATGGGCGAGGCCGAGCTCTCGAAAACCATGGAGGAGTTCGACCACCACGAGATCGACATCCTCGTCTGCTCAACCATCATCGAAAACGGCCTGGACCTGCCCAACGTCAACACGATGATTGTGGACCACGCGCAGAAATTCGGCCTGTCCCAGCTCTACCAATTGCGCGGTCGGGTCGGCCGCGGCTCGCGGCAGGCCTTCGCCTACTTCCTCTACCACACCGAGAAGCTGACCGAGTCGCCCAAGCGCCGGTTGAAGGCGTTGGCCGAAGCCCGCGACCTCGGCTCGGGCCTGCAGCTCGCCTTGAAGGACTTGGAAATCCGCGGCACCGGCAACTTGCTCGGTAAGGCCCAGCACGGCCACATTGCCGCCGTGGGCTTGAACCTCTACACGCGGCTGCTCGCCCAGGCCGTGGAGGAACTGCGCACGGGCATCCCGCAAAAAGCGCCGTTCGAGGTGACGATTGACCTGCCGATTCCCGTCGGCATTCCGCCCACGCTCGTGCCGAGAGAAGCCAAGCGCATCCAACTCTACCGGCTGCTGGCCAGGTTGAAGTCCAAAGAGGAAATCCACGAGTTTAAAAAGAAAGAACTCATGAGGCGCGCGACCAGCGGCAAACTGCCGACCATGGTCGAGAACCTCTTGAAGCTCCTCGACCTCAAAATCCGCTGCCAGCGCGCGCACATCAAGAGCATCCAGCTGCTCACCACCACCATCGACGCAGTCGAGCGCCGCCGCATGGTCGTCACCTTTGCCCAAGATTTGACGCCGGAGCGCATTGAGCGGGTGGTCAAGCACAACCAAGCCTGGGACTTCTCGCTCGAGGTCATCAAAATTGACGTCCACGAGCTCGGCGCGGACTGGTTGAAAGAACTGGCGCGGTTTGCTACGGTGATGGCGGACGACAAGCGAGAGCCGGCTGCACCGAAGGACTGACCCGGGCGGCGGGTTTCGTACAAGAATGAGGGGTCGCGTTGTCCGCGACCCCGTGGTGTGCTAGCGCGCCGGCACGACGACCGGCCGATCGCTCACTTGGAAGGCCTCGCCCTGCTCGAGGTCATAGGTGTGAATGGTGTGGCGGGTGAGGCCGTACCGGTTCTCGAGGACACGGCAGGCAGCGATCTTCGCGGTGTACTCGCTCGTCGCGGCCCGAATGTTCATCGATCCCGGTCGTGGGCTCCACCCCCGCACGGCGTCCCAGGTGACGGTGAACGGGAACCGAGGTAGGGGCGAACGTCGCTTCCGCATGACCCTCCAGTCCTGCGTTCCGATCCACTTCGGTACGGTTCAGTCGAACAACACGTCAAGCTACACTATCCCCCACGAATGGTCAAGACCTCCGTCATCGCCAAGCACGACCCTCGCTACCCTCCCCTCCTCCGCGAGCTGCCGCAGCCGCCCGAACAACTCTTCGTGCGCGGCAACCCGTCCATCCTGCACCGCCGACTCGTGGCCATCGTGGGCACGCGGCGCTGCACGGACGAGGGCGTGCACTTCACCCAGCTGCTCGTGGAAACGCTCAACCGATTTCCCGAAATCGTGACCGTCTCGGGACTCGCGTTCGGCATTGACGCGGCCGTCCACCAAACGGCCATCCGCGGCAGGCGGCCGACCGTGGCGGTCCTGGCCTCGGGCGTGGACTCTGTCAGCCCGACCAGCCACGAACGGTTGGCAGCTGATCTGTTAAAGGTTGGCGGCTGTATCTTAAGCGAGTACCCGGCCGGCACGCCCGCCCACAAAGGCCGTTTCCCAGCCCGCAACCGCATCATCGCTGGCCTGGCGGGAGCTACCGTGGTGATCGAAGCTGGCGAGCCGTCTGGCGCGCTCATCACCGCCTACGCCGCGCTCGACCAAAACCGTGACGTGCTGGCTGTGCCTGGCTCGCCGTTCAATCCAGTCGCAAGAGGAACCAATGCCTTGCTCAAACGCGGGGCCATTCCCGTCACCGAACCGGCTGACCTGCTCGACGCGCTCGGGCTCGAACTGCAGCTCGCAAGCCCATCCGCCACGGCTGATCCGGTCGCCGACGGCATCCTCGCAGCGCTCGAAGCGCCCCGAACGGTTGACCAGTTAGCCGAAACGTGTACAATACCCCTCGCACGGCTTTCGAGCGTGCTTTCGGTACTCGAACTCGACGGACGCATTCGCGTGCTGGCCGACGGCCGCGTGGTCCGCGCCGACACACTCACTCATGGGAAAACCCTTAGTCATCGTTGAATCGCCAACCAAGGCAAAAACACTCTCCCGCTTTCTCGGCAAAGACTTTCGCATTGAGTCTTCGTTCGGACACATCCGCGACCTGCCCAAGAGCAAACTCGGCGTGGACGTGGAGCACGATTTCACGCCCGACTACGAGGTGCCCTCCGACAGCAAGAAGGCCGTCGCCGCGCTCAAGAAGGCGGCCAAGGAAGCCGACACCATCTACTTCGCCACCGATGAAGACCGCGAGGGCGAGGCCATTTCCTGGCACTTGGTCGAGCTCTTGAAGCCCAACCCCGAGCAGGTCAAGCGCATCACCTTCCACGAAATCACCAAAGCGGCCATTGAAGTTGCGCTCACCAAACCGCGCGCCATTGATTTGAACCTGGTCAATGCCCAGCAAGCGCGGCGCGTGCTCGACCGGCTGGTCGGCTACGAACTCTCCCCGCTCATTTGGAAGAAAATTGCGTACGGGCTCTCGGCCGGACGCGTACAGTCCGTGGCCGTGCGGCTCATTGTCGAGCGCGAAGAGGCGCGCATGCGGTTCACGGCAGCCGAGTACTGGGACGTGCTGGCGCGGCTGGCAAAAGACGGGCAGTCGTTCGAAGCGCGGCTCGTTGCCATTGACGGCAAACGCGTGGCCACGGGCAAGGATTTTGATGAGCTGACCGGTGCGCTCAAAAAGAATAATGAAGACCTGACCGTGCTCGGCAAGGCCGAGGTGGAATCGTTGGTGCAAAAACTGCAGAACGCGACGTGGACGGTTGAGAAAGTAGAAGAGAAACCAGTGACCGGCCGGCCGGCGCCGCCGTTCATCACTTCGACGCTGCAGCAGGAAGCCAACCGCAAGCTGCGGCTGTCGTCGCGCGATGCCATGCGCGTGGCCCAGCGGCTCTACGAAGAAGGGTTCATTACCTATATGCGGACGGATTCGCCGCTTCTGTCGAACGAGGGGTTGCAGGGCGCGCGACGGGCAATCGAATCGCTCTACGGCACAGAGTTTCTGTCGCCCGCGCCTCGGCAGTACGCGGCCAAATCCAAGCTCGCCCAGGAAGCCCACGAGGCCATCCGGCCAGCCGGTGCGACCTTCGCCCACCCCAAGGAGGTCGGTGGCGGCAGCCGCGAGCAGGCGCTCTACGAACTCATCTGGAAACGCACGCTCGCCTCGCAAATGGCCGAAGCGAAAAAGCAGACCATGACCCTGACCTTGGCCGCCGACGGCACGACCTTTACCGCCTCGGGCACGCGCATCGTGTTCCCTGGGTTCTTGCGCGTGTACGTTGAAGGGTCAGACGATCCCGAAGCTGCGCTCGAGGACAAAGAGGTGCTGTTGCCCAAGCTCGCAGCCAAAGACACAGTCGAGCCGCAGCAGCTTGAACCGCAGCAGCACACGACGAAACCACCGGCCCGCTTCACCGACGCCACGCTCGTCAAGGCGCTCGATGCCAACGGCGTCGGCCGGCCCTCCACCTACGCCTCCATCATCGGTACGATTCTCGACCGCGGGTACGTGCGGCGGGCCAATGGCGCGCTGGTGCCGACCTTCCAGGGTTTTGCGGTGACGCAGTTGCTCAAGGAGCACTTCGCCCACTTGGTGGACGTGAAATTCACTTCGAAAATGGAGGAGGATTTGGACGACATCGCGGCTGGCAAGCGCGACTGGGTCCCTTACCTGCGCGAGTTCTACACCGACAAGGAACGATTCCACGAGCAGGTAAAGAAGCAGGAGAGCCAGATTGACCCCAAGCTCGCGCGCACCATCCGGCTGCCGCACCTGACCGGTGTTGAAGTGCGCGTGGGCCGGTTCGGGCCGTACGTGGTGCACGAGGGTGAGAACGGCAACGGCGATGACGCCGCGCACGCGTCCATTCCCGAAGACGTGGCCCCGGCTGACCTGACCCCGCAGCAGGTCGAGGAGCTCATTCAGACCTCCAAGGAAGGGCCGAAGTCCATCGGCAACCACCCGGAAACCGGCGAGCCGATCTACGTGTTGACCGGCCGGTTCGGGCCGTACGTGCAACTGGGCGAGACCCCGGAGAAACCCGTGGACGGCGACAAAAAAGCCAAGCAGCCCAAGCCCAAGCGGGCGTCTGTGCCGCGCGGCAAGAACCCGCGCGAGGTCACGGTCGAGGAGGCGGCCAAGTGGCTGTCGCTGCCGCGCACGCTGGGCGTCCACCCGGACACAGGCAAAGACGTGCAGGCCAACAACGGCCGGTTCGGGCCGTACGTCGTGCACGACGGCAACTTCCGCTCGATTCCCAGAGACGAGGACGTGTATACCATCACGCTTGAGCGCGCGTTGGAGCTGCTCGCGCAGGAAAAAATCGGCCGCAACGGCAGCAAATTGCTCAAGAAGCTCGGCGACCACCCGAAAGATCAGAAGCCGGTTGAACTCTACGAGGGCCGCTATGGGCCGTATGTGAAACATGGCAGGACGAATGCGTCCTTGCCCAAGGGAGAGGATGCGGACAGTTTCACGCTCAATGCAGCTGTAGAGCTGCTTTCCAAAAAGAAAAACAAGAAGCGTTAAGTTCTTTGGGGCCACCGCCCAGGGTAAGGGCCAGCTCCGCTGGCCGTTTTTTCGCCTAGGGGGAGGAACCACAACCACAAGGTCCCTCCCCCTAAGGCGGGTACCCCCACCCGTTTCACCTCCCAAGTCCGCGAGGCAACGCTCCGGGGATTCCCCCGCATCCGTGCGGGGTCACCCCTTCGCGGCCGTCAGCGTTTGTTGCTGTTTATTGTTTGTTTTTCGCTCGCCCCGCGGCCGAAGACGCTATGCATTTTTTCGGCCTTTCACTGCCGGGCGAAGTTTTTCCTCATCGGCCCTTTCGTACGAATGGTCCGATGATATTTTGGGTGTCACGGGGATCACCGACCGCAGTATTGAAGAACCAAACTCGGCTGACGGTGCAGCCAGCGGGATTTTCCGGTATGGAAATTTCATTCAAATGCTTCCGACGTATGGCAGAACTTTGGTCGGCACGCGCAGCAGGATTGGCTTTGGGAAACCACTCCGCTTGGATTTCTCCAGCACTTCTTGGACGGTCTTCCCACTGCCGACGACCGTCTGCTCGTCGTCCTTCAACCCAACCCAAAGACCCTTGTATTTATTAACAATAGGGGTCCAGTCGATTGCCATACTCGTGCTCGGTAGGATAGCGGCGCTACCCGACGATGTCAACACTAAGTCACCGCCGGTTGCGGACTGCTGGCAGTGCCGCGGGCGTAGTCAACGCAACAACAATTCATCCAGCGGCGGGTGGGAGAATAGGCCCGCCTACGTCTTTCAACTTCGGCGGGTAGACGCGGAAGCGGGAAAAGAAAAAGTGGGCTTTGCCGTTTGGCACGGTGCCCACTGAACCGTTTGATTCCGGGACTACCCGGGATTTTGAAGTCTCTGGAACTGCGGTACTTCCAACGCTGGCCGTGGCCGAAGCGTTCCGATACCGACGACGAGATGGCAGAAAAAGCCGATCGTCGGAAACGGCAGCGCGGCCAAACCATTCGGCAGCGCGGCTAGCCACTGAAACGCGTAGGCGATAACGGCCAGAAACCACGGCCAGGGGTTCATCTTCCACTGCCCCCGGAAGGCCTGCTTGACGTAAGGGAAGAAGCTGGAGATGAGGGCGACTTGGAGCGCCCAGTTGGCTGCGATTGACGATTGCCACAGGAACTTCAGGAGGAACCCGGTGAGGACTATGACAGCGAACAGTCCATCTATCGGGTGGAACGCTGTTGCCACCTTGACCCGGCGCCAGCCGTGGCGGACGACGACCGCAACGGTGATCGCAAACATCGTGGACGTTAGCCCGAGCTGGCAGAGTGGCAGGAGCGCGGCTTGCCGGTCCGTGAAGTCGGTGTACGTCCAGGTGTTCAGCCCGATGATGATGAGCCACAGCGTGATAGAAACGGGGTTGGGGAATTCGCGCCGCAAGGCGTAAATATACGTCGAGTAAGCGGCAATCAGAAACGCTGACGCGAGGGTGCCAAACCCGAAGCCCATACTTCTCCTTCCGTTGACAAAGAACTCCACTACCCCCGATTGGCCTTAGTCTTGTACGCTCGTTTCAGCAATTCGTCAAGGCGAAAAAACAGAAAACTTAACAACGCTGCAAACCGCGAGGGATGAGGGGCGGACAATTGATTTTTGGCATGGGAAACACGACTGCGGTCAAAAGTTTATCGCCCGGGGGAGAAGCCCTCGCTTTCTGCCGGGAAAATGGGGTCAGCCACCATTTCTGTGCCCACTCGGCTCGCCCTGCGCGGCCGGGGGCGGTTTGACTTGACTTTTTTCCCGGTGAGAGTAGCGTGCGGGACGCTTGCTCACGCATGGTGCGCGGGCAGGATCCCTGGGAGGGACGATGTTCTTTCACAAAGCGTTGGTCCTCGCGACCGTGCTGCTGCTCGCGCTGGCGAACGTCGCCATCGCCGAGGATCCGCCGCACTACCTCACGCAGTGGGGCAGTTACGGTTCTGGTCCGGGACAGTTCGTTACGCCATTCGGTGTAGCCATCGATGCCGCCGGACACGTCTTCATGACGGATCGCGATAACTACCGAATCCAGAAGTTCGACGCTTCTGGGAACTTCCTGCTCTCATGGGGGAGCCCTGGGGCAGGTAACGGCCAATTCATCAACGCCGACAACGTCGCCGTTGACGGCCAGGGTAATGTGTATGTTTCCGACTGGGAAAACATGCGCATCCAGAAGTTCGACAACGACGGTACATACATAACCCAGTGGGGTTCATACGGCAACAGCCCCGGTCAATTCAACCGCCCATATGGCATGGCGATTGACGGCGGGTTTCTCTACATTGCCGATCTCCGCAACCAGCGAGTCCAGAAGTTCACGACCGGTGGCGTGTACGTCCTGGATTGGTCAGTCTCTCCCGGGCAACCGGTGAGCGTCGCCGTCAATGGTGCGGGCATTGTGTATGTCGTCGACAACCTGAACTACCAGGTCCTGAAGTACACCCCGACGGGGACACTCCTCGGGCAGTGGGGTGCGACCGGTAGCGGTCCCGGGCAGTTCGTGGATCCGTACGGTATCGCCGTTGACTCTGCTCAAAACGTCTACGTCACCGATCGTAATAACCACCGCGTGCAGAAGTTCACGCCCAATGGTGACTTCATTCTTGAGTGGGGTTCGCTGGGAGCAGGGGATGGCCAATTCGAATTTCCGGCCGGCGTGACCATCGGGAGTAATGGGAACATCTATGTCATTGATGCTCACAACTACCGGGTCCAAGTCTTCGGTCAACTCGCCATCGCCGTCGAACCGACGTCGTGGACCAACGTCAAAACGCTGTACCGCTAGCGCGGACAGTAAATGCGAGTCATCTCGCTTCGCCGCTCACCTCGTGGTGGGCGGCTTCTCTTTTCACTTCCCGATAGCGCTAAAAAACAAACGTCAGAAATGGGGTCAGCCACCATTGATGATATACTCATGCCAAGAGTTGAGAGAACGGACGTTGGTCAATACGTCTACCATATACTGAATAGAGAAAACGCTCGCGTACAGATATTTGAAGATATAAAGATAAACAATGGTGG
>JACPUP010000020.1 GCA_016192205.1 Candidatus Kerfeldbacteria bacterium | reverse complement strand
TGCGTGGTCACGGTGCCGCCGGGAGTGAAGGTTTTGCTATTCCAAATATGAAGTTCAATCCCCGACTCCACGGTCAGCGCGCCGGCCGAGACTGCGTATCGGATGCCGGCGTCGGCGTTGTCGCCGGTCGAGAGTTTGGCGTTCGTCATCGGACCGGCGTTCTCATGTCTGACGACGAGGCGGTTCTGATAGAGGTCGAACCCGCTAATGGCTGCAGTCGTGCTCGCCGCCAACGTCGCCGTGGTCGCATCGGGGGTCTCAACGCTATCAATAGACAGGACAATTGGATCGGCCGCAGCCGAAGGTGCAGGCGCAGCAATCGTGTATGTCCCGCCGGATGCCGTGCAGGTCACCGCCGTGTTCGCGCCGCCATTGACCGACGCGTTGATTGTCAGGTTGTCTGTCGAGCAATTGTAGGCTGTTGAGCCTTCGTCAGAATACACTGTTCCCTTGATGCGAATGCCGCCCCATTTGATCTGTCCGGGATCAGCATCAGCCGCGCCGTCGTTGCAGTCGTTCGCCTCAACACCAAACGCGCCGGTCGAGCCGGTGAACTGGATGTAGCCGGTTGCATCCGCACCGGTGGCATTCACGGCGCAGTTGGCGTTGCTGCCGGTGTTCGTGAAGGACACCGCGTCGTAGATTGCCGAGGGCGTGCCGCTGCCGATCAGTGAGGAATCGATGTCGATGAAGGAATCCGCGGTGCCAACATTCGTTCCGAAGTTGTCGAACGAGCCATTATCGAGATTCGTGATGGTCGCCCCGCTGTTGATGTCCAGCCCGCTGGCCTGGCCAGTGCCGCCAAGATAGTTAAATGAGTAGGCGTCCGCGTCGATGGTTCCGCCAATAATGAACGAGTAGCCGCCGGTGGCGCCCCGGGTCACTTGCGAAACGTTCGTGCCGGCCGATTGGCCCTTGAGTTCGATCGTCCGTCCGGACGCGACGGTGAAGGTATCAGAGTTCTGCATGGCGGTGATCGTCTTCTGGGTATTGGTGTTGCCGGAGTTCTTATAGGCAACGAATGTGTACGTCGCACCGGCAGTGTAGTCGGTTCCCGCGTCGCCGATCGTGAAGCGGACATTTGGGGCTGATCCTCCGTCCGCCTGCGAATCGGTGTACTGCGTGCCGGTCGAGGCCTTGGCCGTCAAGAGCGTACCGCTGCGATAGACGTCCCAAGAGTCACTCGTCGTTACGCAGTTCGCCGCATTACAGACCACGCGGTAGGCGTAGACTGACCCGTCCCCGCCCATGGCACCGTTGAAGGCAAGTTGGATATCAGTATCTTCCGTACCGGCCCCGTAGCCCACCTCGTACCAGTGCGGCGTAATCGAGTCCGGCCAGAGGTTGTTGGCGTAGTTGTACTGCTCGGTGTCCTCGTCCTGCGGCGTCTCGGCGTTGTCGCTCGGAATGTTGTAGTCGTTCCAGAAGCGGACTGCGCCGGCCACGCCGTCGTGCTTTTTAGACATGAGGTAGGCGTTCGCCGCGCTCGGCGCCGTGTGGATTTCCGTCGAGGCGAAGGTCGTATTGTACATTGTTATCTCGTGCGCGGCGGTCGTGTCGGCAATACGGAAATCGAAGTCGTTCACGCTTGTGACACCATACTCTTCGTTGATGAAGCGCGTGCCAGTGGAAGCGACCGAGTACTGGAGGAGGAAGCCGGGGCCGTCTTCGCCGTAGACATCGTTGTTGAAGAGCGTCGTGTTATCGACGCCGACGCCACTGTTGCTTTCCACGTACAGGCCGGTCCCTTGCCCGGCGGAAACCCCCGTGCCATTGTTCGTGAGCGTGTTCGAGAAGACAATCGTTCCACTCGCGTTCTGGATGTTGATGCCGCGCGAACCGTTGTCGACCACCGTGTTGGACGAAATCACGGTATTGTCGTTCGTGCCGGACAGGAAGATGCCGTAGCCGCCGGCGTTCGAGACGAACGTATTGCCGCTGATCACATCGTTGCTGCCGTTTTGCAGCCGAATGCCATAGGTGTGCCGGACGGACGTATTCGAGGAAAACGTCGAGTTGTAGACGAAATTGCCGTAGAACCCGTAGGTGGCCGCCCCGAACGCCCAGTTCGAGGTGAGCGTCATGGTATTGCCGTTGAGGTCGAAATTTTCCGTCGTGTTCTCAAAAGCGTAGTTCGAGGTGATGGTGTGACCGGTCGCGTTGAAGGAAAAACCGAAACTAGAATTGCTGTAACTGTAGTTGCCCGTCCAGGTGTTCGAATCTGATCCGGAGCCGTTCACCATGCCAATGCTGGCGTTGTCGTAGGACCGGTTGTAAGCGATGTAGTTGCTGTCGGCGCTGGATAGTTCAAGTCCGTAGTGCGAGTTATCGTGGATCAGGCTGTTCGTCACCCCTTCGGTGTTCGCCGAGCTGTTATTCGTGTTGCTCACCAGGCGGATGCCCCGATAGTTGTTGCGAATGTCCGACTTGTTGATGAGAAAACCTTCGCCGGTGTTATTGCCGTTCACCGTCGAGGTTTCTACTCCCATTCTCGTTGACGCGTTCCGTCCGAGATTGCAGATCTCCGCGTACTGGATGAGCGTTTCCGATCCGGCCACGTTGTAGATGTACCCTTCGCCGGAGCTGTTGACCGCGGCGTTGCACGCCGTGCCGGCTTCGGCCGTGACGTGGGCGTAGTCGAGAATTTCAAAGGTGTCGTTGGCGCGGACGCCGTCGACGATGTCGAACGTGTCACTCGCCACGAGGATCGAGAGCGCATCCGGCGACGGGTAGACCACAAAGAGGTCGGTCGAGCCGGTGCAACTGGCACTGTCGTTCGTCGAGGAGACGATCAAGAGCTGGCCGGTGGTGCCGGTCTGGTCATTGATGTACCGGCCGATGCCTTCATTGCTGGCCGTGATGAGGCTGTTGACGCTGGCGCAGATGATTTTCACCTTCGTCTCGGCCTCGGTCGTGATGACGCTTTGGACTGTCGCGTTGGCAGTCGAATTGTCCGCGCGCGTCAGAGCCGTGGCGGTATTGGACGTAATCGAATAAACCTTGCCGAACGCCAGCGAACCCGTGTTCGTGATGCGCACGACTTTGTTGGCGTGCTGGTCAGTCGTCCAGCTCTTCGACGTATCGGTCAGCGTGGTCTCGTTGGTTGTGCCGTTCGAGGTGCCGGTGTCATCCTGGCTGCCCTGGATTTCCAAGTAGCCGGTGGACAAGGCCTCAATGCCGGCGTCGGAGACCGTGGCAGTACTGCGCGCGTTGAGCCGGACAATCGCGTTCTTGCGGATTTTGAGCGTGCCAGTGCCCGTGCCTGACGACGCGCCCACGCGGATCAAACAGTTGGCACACGTGGCTGGTGAGGCGTTGTTATTGACATCAATGGTGACCGTGCTGCCTTGAGCGAGGGCTGCGGTCTGGAAGGTCGCCGTTTGGTTGGCGGTATTGGCGATGGTCATCATGCCGTTGATCTCGAGGGTGTCGCCGTTCGAGTTCCCAAACGTCGCGATGCCGGCGCTGACCAGGAACGTATCGGTGGCGTTGGCTGCCGAGACGATCATCGAATCTTGCACCTCCCACTCGCCGCCGGTGCCGTTGAAGTTCACTTTGTAGAAGGCTGAACTGCCGTTGAGCGTGCCGGACAGCGTCCGGCCGGCGCTCGTGGAGGTAAAGGTCACGGTGTAGGTGCCAGCCGTGAACGTGCCATCGTTATCCCAGGAACCACCGATGGACAGGTTGCCGCCGGCGGTCAGCGTCGCGCTCGAATTGATGTGCACAGTACCGCCCGTGACATTCGTGGTGACGGTGCCGCCAGGTGAGTACGACTTCCCGGTCCAGACATGGAGCGCCTGTCCGCTCGACACCGTCAGCGCGCCGGTCGTCACGGTAAACTGCACGTCGGCGTCATTGCCGCTGTCGAACTGATCCAAATTCGTGTTCGTGATTGGCCCAGCGTCCTCATGGCGCACAATGAGGAAGTTCTGATAGAGATCGAGGCCGGTGATGTTCGAGGTTGCATCCGCAGCTCGTGTCACCGTCACCGCCCGAACGCTCGCGTTGGCATCCACGTAGGTGGTGATGACGTCGGCGGCGGCTGAAACCGAAACGCTGCCGACGCTATACGTGCCGTTGGCGGCCGAACAGGTGCCAGAAGCGGTGCCGCCGCCGTTGACGCGGACGTTGATGGTCAGGTTCGTGGCTGAACAGTCGTAGGCGGTCGTGCCTTCGTTCGAGAAAACCGTTCCGGACACGGTGATGAGCGCATCCGACGCGATCTGCCACTGGCGGAACTCCGTGAACTCCCCAACCTTCGCCGGCCCCAGGCGGAAAATGGCTGGGCTGATATCCTCGGGATCGACGCGGTATGTCAACGAATATGTTTCA
>JACPUP010000006.1 GCA_016192205.1 Candidatus Kerfeldbacteria bacterium | reverse complement strand
CCGTCCACCAAAGACTCGGATGCTGACGGCTTGACCGACGTCGAAGAGGTGGCGTACGGCACGGATCCGAACAAGCCCGACACGGACGGCGACGGGTTCGTCGACGGTAAGGTCCTGCAGGCCGACGGCTCCATTGCCGGCGAGGTCTACTTGGGCTACGACCCGACCCAGGCCGGGAAGAAGCTCGCCGACAACGCGAACCTCGTCACGAAGTACACGAACACGACCAACGGCTACTCGCTGCTCCACCCGAAAGCGTGGACTGCCCGCACGACCGACTCCACGGACACCTCCTTACTCATCACGCCCGACCAAGCCACGGGCGAGTTTTTCCAAGTGCTCGTCCAGCAGAATCCGCAGCGGCTGACCGCGCTCGAGTGGTACCAGTCGGTGGCGCCGGGCGTGTCGCCGTCCCTCATCGAGTCGCTCACCGTCAACGGGCTCGACGGCGTGCGCAGTCCGGATCAAAGCTCGGTCTACCTCGTGAAGAACGACCAGGCGTACATTCTCACCTACAACGTGGGCACGCTCACGAGCGTGAACTTCCGCTTGTTCTTCGACGTGCTCGTGAACAGCTTCGCGCTGGTGGCGACGACGACCACGAACACCAATGCGAATGCCAACACGAACGGTTCGGCGAACCTCAACACGAACGCCACGTCCAACGCCAACGCCTCGTAACGAGCGGATTGGCCTGCGCGTGGCGGTCACGTCAGAACGTGCTTGGTCCGTGTCAGCCTCGTGGGTACAACGGCTTTTGAGGTGCGCCTGGGGTCAGCTCCCGCGCCTCCCGGCTCGTGCGGAACTGTCCGTGGCCCTGGTTGGCCGGGAGACCTCGGCCCGATTGAATGCGCAGTACCGCGGGAAGCGCGGGCCAACGAACGTCCTGGCCTTCGCCACGCCAGACGTGCGAACCGGCACACTCGGTGACCTCGTCGTCTGCCTGCCGGTCGCGCGCGCTGAAGCGCTCCGGTACGGCCGCGCATTGAACGACCACGTGGCACTGCTCGTTGTGCACGGACTCCTCCACCTTGTCGGCTACGACCACCAGCGCACCCACGAGCGAGCGCGCATGGAACAGTTCGAACAGCGCCTCCTGACCCGCTGCCACCACGCATCATGACCTTCCTCGACATTCGAAAACTCGGCCGGAGCTTCCGCCACGCGCTGGGTGGCCTCGTTTCGGTCTTCCGGAGCCAGCAGAACTTCCGGCTACAGGTCGTTGGCGCGATTGCGGTCTTCGTGCTCATCGCGGTCCTGCCCGTGACGGCGATGGAAGCAGCGCTGCTCATTCTTGTCGTCGCCTCGGTGCTCGTGATAGAATTGGTGAACACGATTGCGGAATCGTTGATCGATCTTCTCAACCCGCGCTTGAGTCACCACGCTGGCGTCGTGAAGGACCGGATGGCCGCTGCCTCGCTCCTCGCCTCCATCGCCGCGTTCCTCGTGGGGCTCATCATCTTCCTTCCGTACCTGGTGGGTACTAAGCCCTAGGACGGACTGACCCTTTTTATGGCTCGCGAAACATTTTTGGCAGGACTCGACCTTGGCTCAACGGCCGTGCGCGTCGTAGTCGGCCAGCGACAACCCAATGACGCCGCGCTCCACATCGTCGGCGCGGCTGAACACCCGTCCGACGGCATTTCGAAAGGCGTCGTTGCCTCCATTGAAGACGCGGTCAGCTCGATTTCGCAGACGCTTGAGAAGGTCGAGCGCATGACCGGCATTCCAGTCGAACACGCCACGGTCGGCATTTCGGGTACGCACATTCTTTCGCAGGACAGCCACGGCGTCATTGCCGTAGCGCGGCCTGACGGCGAGGTCAAGGAAGAGGACGTCGAGCGGGCGATTGAGGCGGCCCAAGCCGTGGCCACACCGCCCAACTACGAAATCCTCCACGTCATCCCGCGCTCGTTCACGCTCGACAACCAGCGGGGGATCAAGGATCCGGTGGGCATGTCTGGCACGCGGCTCGAAGTGGACGCGCAGATAATCCAAGGGCTGTCCGCGCAGCTCAAGAACCTCACCAAGTGCGTCTACCGGACGTCCGTCGACATTGACGAACTCGTGTTGGGAGTGCTGGGTGCGGCTGAAGCGTGCTTGACCAAGCGCCAGCGCGAACTCGGTGTCACCCTCGTGAACATCGGCGGGGCGACGACGAGCATGGTCGTGTTCGAGGAAGGGGACGTGCTCCACGCGAAAGTGCTGCCCGTGGGCGCTGGGCACGTGACGAATGACATTGCCATCGGTCTGCGCACATCCATCGAACTCGCCGAAAAAGTGAAACTCGAGTACGGCACGGCGCTCGCGACCGACGTCGGCAAGCGCGAGGAGATTAATTTGGAAGAGTTCGAGGGCGGCGAGAGCGCGGTAGTCTCGCGCCAGCACGTGGCCGAGATTATTGAGGCGCGGCTGGAAGAAATTTTCAGTATGGTCGACAAGGAGCTGAAGGCGATTGACCGCTCGGCCTTGTTGCCGGCCGGCATTGTGCTGACTGGCGGGGGGGCCAAACTGCCGGGTGTCGTGGATTTGGGTAAAAAGGTGTTCCGGTTGCCGGCGTCAGTCGGGTTCCCGACGAACGTCACCTCGGCCATTGATCGCGTCAACGACCCCTCGTTTACAACCGCCGTCGGATTGGCGCTCTGGGGCGGACAGGCCGAGCAGAAAGGCGGCGGCTTTAACGTGCCGGGGTTGGCGACGGTGCCGGAAATGACCAAGAAAATTCGCGGTTGGTTCAAGAACTTTTTCTAGAGTTTCTCGCCCCGCGAGGGGGTTTGGCCCGGCTTCGCCGGGCCTGTTTCTACTGGCCAGGGGTTAGGGGGTCCTGAAAAACGGACCCCCTTCCCCCTAGGCCGGTACCCCAACCCCCCTTAAGCAAGGCGCTGGTCATGCGGCGCGCTCCGGGTCTCGTCCGGCCTTTAGGCCGGACTCGCCCTGCGCGGCCGGATATGTTGATCGTTTGTTTATTTCCCCTTTTGGCATTATTGTAAGCTCATCTGTTGAGCTCCGATTTGAAGTTACTATCAATCACAGGAAGAAGAAAACCAGAATGCTTCACCCGATGCAAAAAAATGACCCCGCCTGATTCGGAAGAACAGCCACAAGAAGTTCCTGCGTTTGATACGGCTGAAGGAGAGCGGGATACGTACGTACAAGCCGAACGCATCGCAAAGGAGCAGCCTTCTGATGAAGTCGTTTTGGAGCACTGGAACACTCGCGCCTCGTAGTATTACTGCACCATGAAATACCGTGCAGTCCTGTTCGACATTGACGGCGTCTTGATTGAGTCTGTGCGCGCGAACGCGCAGTTCTACCGCGACTTGCTCGGCGCGTTCGGATTCCAGGGGCCGACCGACGAGATGCAGGCGCGGCACAACCACCTCCCAGCGAAGCGCGCCGTTCGCCTCTACGCGCCGGACCAGTCGGATGCGCTCTACGAGCAGATGCTCGCGCGCGTTCCGGACATCCCGTACCGTGAAGACCTGCTCGTGCTCAACGAGGATGCGCCGACGCTCATCCCTACGCTCGCGTCCAAGCTTCCGCTCGGCCTCGTCTCGAACCGCGTCCGCTCGAGCATCGAGCGGTTCGTGCGCTGGAGTAAGTTCGAGCCGCACTTCACGACCATCGTCTCCGTCGAGGATACGGTTGAGCACAAGCCGCACCCGGCCCAGCTCCTCCACGCACTCCGTCAACTCCAGCTTGCAGCGCGCGACGTCCTCTATGTCGGCGATGCGGAAACCGACGTGCAGGCGGCAACGGCGGCCGGTATGCCCGTCGCACAGTTCGCGCCGCAGCCGCATGCTGCCGCCACGCACGGCCTCAGGCGTCTGGCCGAGCTCGAGGCGATCGTGTTCGGTCGGTGATTAACGCCATGGCCGTCGGCGGAGTGAACCGCACTAATAAAGACAAACCGAGCAACGTAACCGGCCGCGCCGGCCGAAAAAAAACAGAAAAACCAACAAGCCTCGCCCAAGCAGCGAAGGGCCGAGCGTCAGCGAGCGCCCGGAGCGTCGCGGCTGGCTGCCGGACTAGGGAGAGGGTGGGGGTATCGGCCTAGGGGGAGGGAACGTTTGTTCCCAGTTCCCTCCCCCTGGCCAAAGAATCGCCAACCTGGTTGGCAAACCAAAAACCCCCTGGCAGGGCTACCATCCCTACCCATTTGGGCATGTTGCATGCCTCGCCAGGCATTGGTAGAATACCCTTGGTGACAGTGGACACAATTTGTACCCATGGCTACAAAGCGCCGGCGAAAACCTAACTTTTCGACATTCTTGCCCCGTGCTACACTATCCACACCCATGAGGAACGGTGTCGGACGATCAGCCATCGAAGTGAAGCCGGACGTGGAAACGTTTGCAAAAATTAAGGTCATCGGCGTTGGCGGCTCCGGCAGCAACGCCATCAACCGGATGATCGAGTCGGGCATCCGCGGCATTGAGTTCGTGGCCATCAATACGGACCAGCAGGATTTGCAGCACTCGAAATCGACCAAGCGCCTGCACATCGGCAAAGCCACGACGAGGGGGCTGGGCGCTGGCATGGATCCCGAGCTCGGCCGCAAAGCGGCGGAGGAAAGCCACGACGAGATTCATGAAATGCTCAAAGGGTCGGACATGGTGTTCATCACCTGCGGCCTCGGTGGCGGCACTGGCACCGGCGCTGCGCCCATCATCGCGGACATCGCGAAAGACGTCGGCGCCTTGACCGTCGCCGTCGTCACCAAGCCCTTCATGTTCGAAGGCGCCATCCGCAACCAGATTGCCGAGTCCGGCATGCAGGAGTTGGCTGACAAAGTCGACTCCATCATTTCCATTCCCAACGACCGCATCCTCCAAATCACCGAGAAGAAGACCCCACTGCTTGAAGCCTTCCGCACCGTGGATGACGTGCTGCGCCAGGGCGTGCAGGGGATTGCCGAACTCATCACCGTGCCCGGCCTCATCAACGTCGACTTCGCCGACGTCAAGGCGATCATGGAGAACACCGGCTCGGCGCTCATGGGCATCGGTGAGGCGTCCGGTGACAACCGGTCCGTCGAGGCTGCGAAGGCCGCCATTGACTCGCCGTTGCTCGAGATGTCCATTGACGGCGCCAAGGGAATCTTATTCACCGTGACCGGCGCAGACGACTTGGGCATGCACGAGGTCAACGAGGCTGCCCGCGTCATCACGGCCCAGGCCGATCCCAACGCCAAAGTCGTCTTTGGCACGGTGATTGACCCGAACGCTGGCGACAACGTGAAAATTACGGTCATCGCCACTGGCTTTGGCAAGAGCGGCAAGCTTCATGCGATGAAGAAAATCGTGCCAGAGGAGACGTTCCGACCCATGGAGGTCTCTGAACAGCCAAAACCGGCCTTCCGCGAGATGCCGTTGCCCCAGCGCGAGCCAGTTCCAGCACCTCGACCGATGAGATCCGTGCCCAACCGACCCTTTACGACCGAGCCAGAACCAGCCAAGGTGGGGCAGAAGAGCAAGGAAGAGCAGGAACTCGAGATTCCGGCGTTTATTCGGAAGAAGATGATGTAAAGCCTGCCGCAGGCAGGCTTTACCCTGCACCGGAATCCCGCCGGGGCGGGATGACTGGTACAGGGCCCTGTACTACTCCCCGGCCTGGGGCGGGGTCGAGTACAGGGCAAGGGTTTTCCACATCCTCATAGGCGAAACGCCCGTTTTCTGGGCCTCGCAGTCTTGACGACCACTAGATCTAGTAGTATACTTGTGAAAGAGCCACTAGATATTGGGGGTTATCAGAACAGGCAGGACGGGGTGAGGGGTCTTTGCAGCAGCGGGTGCGCGAACCGGAGCGATTGGTTTCTCCGAGCCCGCGATTTTCATTCGAGCGTCCCACAGTTTCCCAATCGGCTCTTTCAATCAACACACAACGCATGAAGTGCCCTGCCTGCCATTACGCTGACTCCAAGGTGACGGACTCGCGCCTGGTGAACCAGGGGTACGCGATCCGCCGCCGCCGCGAGTGCGAGCACTGTTCGTTTCGGTTCTCGACCTACGAAGAGGTGGAAATCCTGAACCTGACCGTGGTGAAACGTGACGGCAGCCGCGAACCATACTCGCGGGAGAAACTCGAGGCCGGCCTCAAGCGTGCCTTCGAGAAGTTGCCGTTCACCGGCGAGCAGTTCCGTCGTCTCGTGAGCGGCATTGAGCGGGACATTCAGCTGAAGGGCAAAACAGAAATCACCAGCCGCGCGATTGGCGAAATCATCATGCGGTGGTTGAAGCGGACCGACGAGGTTGCCTATATCCGTTTTGCCTCGGTCTACCGGTCGTTCAAGGACGTCGACAGCTTCAAAGCCGAGCTGAACCTGCTGGTGAAACCGCCCCGCCAGCGCCCCCAACGCAACGCGCGGTAGCGTCCGGTGAGCCCCTCGTACTCGTTTGACCCGTCCTTGGCCGTCAGGCCCAAGGGAGGTGAGAATCGCACCATAAAGTCTTGTCACCCAAATGAAAATTCTATGACCCCATCGTCCGTCACTGCCCCCACCGCCACACGTGAGGCCGCCGCCGGCCTGCGCATCAAAACCGGAACGTTCGAGCGCCTGCCCAATCGTCAAGGGCTGACACTCAAGCGTTTCTTCACCAAGGCAAGCATTGATCCCTACGACGAGCTCGAGTGGGAACAGCGCGACGCGGTCATCCAGGGCGGTGATGGCAACGTGGTGTTCGAGCAGCGCGGGGTCGAGATCCCAAAGACGTGGACCCAGCTGGCGACGAACGTGGTGGTCTCCAAGTACTTCCGCGGCCCGCTTGGTACGCCCCGCCGCGAAACGTCGGTGCGGCAGATGGTCAGCCGCGTGTCCATGACCATCAGCGAGTGGGGCCGCGCCCAGGGTTATTTTGCCACCGACAAAGATGCCGAGGTGTTCGAGGTGGAACTTCGGCACTTGCTGGTCAACCAGAAGATGGCCTTCAACTCGCCGGTCTGGTTTAACGTGGGCGTGGAGGAGGTTCCCCAGTGTTCCGCCTGCTTTATTCTGAAAGTTGAGGACTCGATGGAGTCCATCCTCGAGTGGTACCGCCAGGAAGGGATGATTTTCAAAGGTGGTTCTGGTTCGGGCATCAACCTGTCCACGCTTCGCTCGTCTCGGGAGCGGCTGTCAGCTGGCGGCGAGGCGTCAGGACCCGTGTCGTTCATGCGTGGCGCCGATGCCTCGGCCGGTGCCATCAAATCAGGCGGCAAAACGCGTCGCGCCGCTAAAATGGTGGTCTTAAACGCCGCCCACCCGGACATCGAGGAGTTCATCCAGTGCAAGGTCGTGGAAGAGCAGAAGGCGTGGGCGTTGGGCGAGGCCGGCTATGACATGAGCCTCAATGGCGAGGCCTGGAAGTCCATCCAGTTCCAAAACGCCAACAACTCCGTGCGCGCCACGGACGAGTTCATGGAAGCAGTGGAACGCGACGGCGACTGGTGGACCAAGGCGGTCACGACCGGCGAGAAGCTGAAGAAGTACCGGGCCAAGGAGCTCATGCGGAAGATTGCCGAGGCCGCCTGGACGTCCGGCGACCCGGGTATGCAGTTCGACACGACGGCCAATGACTGGAACACGGTTGCGCACACCGACCGCATCAATGCCAGCAACCCCTGCTCGGAGTACATGCACGTGGACAACTCGGCCTGCAACTTGGCCAGCATCAACCTCATGAAGTTCCTCGGCGACGACGGCAGTTTCGACGTGGCGGGCTACAAGCGGGCGATCGACCTCACCATCCTGGCCCAGGAAATCATCGTCGGGAACTCGTCGTATCCGACCGAGCAGATTACCGTGAACGCGAAGAAGTTCCGCGAGCTTGGGCTAGGCTACTCCAACCTCGGCGGCCTGCTCATGCGCCAGGGCGTGCCGTACGACTCGGACACGGGCCGAGCCTGGGGCGCCTGCTTGACCGCCATCCTCACGGGCGAAGCGTACGCCGAGTCCGCGCGCGTTGCCGAGCACATGGGACCGTTCGACGGGTACGCCGAGAACGCCGAGCCCATGCTGCGGGTCATCCGCAAGCACCGCGAAGCGCTTGAGGGCGTTGACCGCGAGCTCGTGCCGTCAGACGTATTCCAAGGCGCGCAGGAGTCGTGGCATGAGGCCTTGGCGCGGGGCGGCTCGGTAGGCGTGCGCAACAGCCAAGCCTCGGTCATTGCGCCGACCGGCACCATCTCGTTCCTCATGGACTGCGACACCACCGGCATTGAGCCGGACATTGCGCTGGTCAAGTACAAGACGCTCGTAGGCGGGGGACTCATGAAGATGGTCAACCGCGTGGTGCCCACAGCGCTGGAGACGCTCGGCTACGACGAGACCGAAATCAAAGACATCCTCGCGTACATCGAACACAAGGATACGATTGAGGGCGCGCCGCACTTGAAGGACGAGCATTTGCCCGTGTTCGACTGCGCGTTCAAGCCGACGAACGGCAAGCGCTCCATCCACTACATGGGCCATGTGCGGATGATGGCCGCCACGCAGCCGTTCGTCTCGGGCGCCATATCGAAGACCGTGAACTTGCCGAGCGAAGCCACGGTCGAAGACGTCATGCAAGCTTACCTCGACGCTTGGAAGATGGGCTTGAAAGCCATTGCCGTCTACCGCGATGGGTCGAAGAAAACCCAACCCTTGGGTACGCGCAAGGACAGCGCGAACGCGAAAGCGGTCGCCCAGGACGCCGTGGTGACCCGCAAGCGGCTCCCGGACGAGCGCAAGTCCATCACGCACAAGTTCTCCATCGCCGGCCACGAGGGGTACATCACCGTGGGCATGTACGAGGACGGTGCGCCAGGCGAGCTGTTCGTCACCATGTCAAAGGCCGGCTCAACCATCAACGGCCTCATGGACTCGCTGGCGACCTCCATCTCCATTGCCTTGCAGTACGGCGTGCCGCTGTCGCTGTTCGTGAAGAAGTTCAGCCACGTGCGGTTTGAGCCGTCCGGGTACACGACGAACGAGGACATCCGCATTGCCAAGTCCATCGTGGACTACATCTTCCGCTGGCTCGGTACGAAGTTTTTGCCCAAGGAGGCGTCACCTGGGCAAATGGCATTACCAGCCATCAGCAAGCCGCCAGCAGCCATCAGCCAGGATGTCTCAAACGGTGAAGCGGAACCTTTGAACGGGAATGGGCTGAACGGCAGCATCGAAACCGAGAACCGGGATCCCTTCGCTGCCGCGCCGGTGCCGACAGCTGACAGCCGACAACCCACGGCTGCCTCGCGGGCTGCTGACCACGCGGCATTTGAGAATATGGCTGACGCGCCGGCGTGTTCAGACTG
>JACPUP010000005.1 GCA_016192205.1 Candidatus Kerfeldbacteria bacterium | reverse complement strand
TGCGCATCACCGTGCCGGAGCGCGACCTCGGGTCCGGAACGCTTATCCTCCGCGCTGATCGCTGCCGGTTCGAAACCGACCCGCGTCCCGAGCGCTTCCACCTGACCGCCCCCTCCTCGTGAGGAGGCGGTTTGATTTTTCGTTCTGGCTCTTGGCCTCGGTACGGACGCGCCGGTCGTCAGCGGTGGCGGTAACACGATAGAGAAGAAGCGCGCTGCCGACCACAGCGCGCTCTTTTACGGAGGAGCAAAAGGAGGGGAGTCGCTTTGCCACAGGTGCGGCAGGCGGGTGAGCGGTTCGCCGGGCTGCGGGTAGCGGCCAGAGCTGGCGCGGTCGTTGAGGCCATACGGATCCAGCTTCTCCCAGGCGCCGTCCTCCTCTCGGCGGTGCAGCTCAAGGTGGAGCTGGATGATGCGATGCGTCTTGCCCGTCGCTCCAGCGCGTCCCAGGGGGTAGCCGGCGGGGATGAGACAGGCGTGTTCCTCGATCCACCCGGCCGGCGGGTTTTTCGGTGTGAGCGGGATGGCCGCGGCAACGGTTCGCAGGTGCGCCGAGACCGTTCGGACGTAGGCACCGCCAACCTTGGCGTAGACGAGCACGTACCTGCCCCAGGTTCGACTTCGTCCTTGGACGGCCGCGCCGCGGTGCATGCTGCAGACGTCGAAGCTCCGGAAGCGCCCGCCATGCGGAAGAACGTAATCGATTCCCTTGTGCGGGTCTCCTCGCAGATCACCGAGGACGCCGTCGTAGGCGGCGAAGCCCTCAACGAGGCGGATGCGTTCGTCGCGGAACGGATAGCAGACGAGAAAGCGTTGCACGTTGAACCTCCGGGCGTGCGAGTGTGGAACGAGCGCGGCGGCCTGGATTGCCGCTCTCACGTTTCGGCTTATGATGCCACAGTATCAGCGGCCGGACAAGCGGCGCAGGTGGCAGACCAGCCGAATTCCTTTCGGAGTTTTAGCATTCGGTGCAATGCTGCGCACCCTGCTGTTGACAATTCATGTTTATTGCGCTAGTCTGGGTTGTTCCTTGAAAATTCTCACGACTAGCCATTATTCCTCTTTTTGGCTAACACATGACCCACTCTTCCTAATTCTCCACATACCCTTGGGCGTAGCCTTTTGATCGTTCACAGGACGGTCAGACGGCTACTCCCGAGAGTCATGGGGACTCTCTTCCGCTTATTGCGGAGGACCCACCGTGGAAAGGGAGAGCAAGGAGGAGAGTCGTGCCTCGCAAGCCTCGCCATTTTACGCCACCGGTCGACCCGTGGCTTCCGAACCTGTTTCCCCTCGTGCTTCTGCAAAGCCAACAGCACACCTTGGCCGAACTCATCGACGCCTACACCCGTACCATCCATTTTAGTCTTCATCATGACGAAGATGGGGTCCGGCTGCATGGCTGGGGGGATGCGCTTCCGACCGAGTGGTTGCTCACCAGGGATCCTGACGGGACTGACATCATCGTGGAGGAGAGGTGGGATTCTGATTCCAAGGTTGTCCCGGAGGAGCAGAGGACAACACTCAACTGCAGGATCCGGGAGAAGGGGGGGATCACGCTCACCCTTCTGCACGCCGCCGTACCGCCAAACGTGACCGGTGCGGCTTCCATCACCAACTGGATCTACGAGCGGCGACGGCCTTTGAACCCGAATGACCGCACCACCTGGGTGCTCTATCATTGGGCAGAGGCTTATCGCCGCGCCGAACACCTGGTCGCCGTTCAGCGAGTGCAGCTGCCGGTTGTCATCAAAAATTGGCAGCAGCTTCTGCAGTCTTCGTTGGAGGCGATCGCCCGCGTGATTCCGTCCTTTGCGGCGATTGCGCGGAGCGTTGCCGAGCGGCCGACAGTCACGGCGGACGACCTGAAGAAACTCCAGACTCTTTTGGCGCCCGAGGTTCCGCCGGAGTATCGGGAGTACGTGTACGCGCCTTCTCGGGAGATCCTGCGGGCTGGAAGCCGTACCATCGAGGTCCTCAATGTGATGTGTGTGGTGCGCCCGTCGGAAGACCACATTGCCAGGGCGACCTTGACGATCCAAACGGACCGTGGGCCTGGCCAGAGGTCGGCGCGTGGGTTCAAATTCCTCCGCGATCTCCTCGGGGTGGTTCCGCCGATGGCCAAGCAGAACACCGGCGGCCGTGAGTTCACGTACGAACTCGACGTCGGGATGCTGGAATTCGCGTTCTCGTGGAACATCGTCGAGATGTCTCACCAGTTCACGAATGCTCTGCACAACTACGCGACATGCTACGAACACCTTCGCCCCGCTCTCGACGCCATCTTCGCGGCGTTCGAGAAGTGGGATGAGGAAGAAAGCTGCATGGTCGTTCCGGTCTCGGAAATGAAGGAGTAATCGTTCGTATCGTCCGATCTTTCAGCTTTGTTTCTGGGTAAGTTCGCTCTTACCTGGGGATAAGGTCCACCCGCGCCATACACCACTGGCGCGGGTTTCTTTTTTTGAAAGTTCGAACTTGATTCGAGTCTCTTCGGGTTCAGTATCAGTCGGTCATTTTCCCAATGATTTGGAGGCAGGCTACTTTTCACTGGAAAAAAGAATGGTGGCTGACCCCATTTC
>JACPUP010000025.1 GCA_016192205.1 Candidatus Kerfeldbacteria bacterium | reverse complement strand
ATGCGGTGACTGAAACGAATGACTACCACCTACCACCCACTACCCACCACCCAGGACGTATGTTACCCTGGCTATTGAGGTGATTCCGTGATCAACACCACGCAAGACATCCTCTTCCTCGTCCTGGCAGCCTCGGCGGCCGTGCTGACGTTCTTCATCGTCTGGTTCCTCTCCACGCTTATTCGCATCCTCCGCAGCGTCGCCAACACTATCAACTCGATTGAAGAACGTATCCGGCGTGCTGACGAGGTCATCAGGCTCGTCCGTGACAAACTCCACGACTCGACGCTCGCGCTAACCGCGCTTTCGAAAACGGTCGCCACGGTTGTCCGCTACTTCACCGAGAAACAACGAAAGGCGAAACGAAAAGCGACAGACGAAGACGCGGACGAAGAGTTCTAGGACGAATGCAGTTCGTCCACCTCCATACGCACTCCCACTACAGCTTGCTCGACGGTCTGCCGAAGATTGACGAGCTCGTCCAACGTGCCGTCGAACTCAAGATGCCGGCGTTAGCGTTGACCGACCACGGAGCGTTGTACGGTGCAGTTGAATTCTACCAGCGCGCCAAAACGGTCGGCCTCAAACCCATCATCGGCGTGGAGACGTACGTCGCGCCCGGCAGCCGCCGCGACCGCCAGCCGAACAGCCCGGCACCCTACCACCTAACGCTTCTCGCGCGGACCACCGAAGGATACCGCAACCTCCTCAAACTCATCACGGCTGCGCACCTTGAAGGATTCTACTACAAACCGCGCATTGACGAAGAGCTCCTCGCACAATACGGGACTGGCCTGACCGCGCTTTCCGGCTGCGTGAACGGTTCGGTCGCACGAAAAATCTTGAGCGGCGACCTCCGCGAAGCCGAGCGGACGATTGCCCGGTACCAGGAATTCTTCGACGGCCACTACTACCTCGAGCTCCAGCCCAACGCGTTCGACGACCAGCAACGGGTGAACGCCGGGCTGCGGTCGCTCTCGGCCACGACCGGTGCCCCACTCGTCGTCACGGCCGACAGCCACTACCTCAACCGCGCCGACGCTGAAGCGCACGACGTCCTTCTGTGCATCCAGACGAAAAAGCAGAAGAACGATCCGGATCGCCTCTCCATGCTCGACGAAGACTACAGCCTCATCTCCGGCGACGAGATGGTCCAGCGCATGCCCGAAGACCGCGACGCCATTGCGCGTACGGTCGAGATGGCCGATTCATGCGACGTGGAAATTGAGCTCGGCAAAATTCGCCTCCCCCACTTCGACGTGCCGAACGGGCAAACGCCGGATGACCACCTGCGCGCACTCTGCCGCGAGGGCATTGCCAAACGGTATGGCTCACGGCCGTCCGCCGAGGTCCAGAAGCGTCTCGACTATGAGCTCGGCGTCATTCGAAACGTGGGTTTTGCGCCGTTCTTCCTCATCGTGCAGGACTTCGTCAACTGGGCGAAGCAGCAGGGCATTGTAGTGGGGCCGGGTCGCGGCTCGGCCGCCGGTTCGATCGTCGCCTACCTCACGAACATCACGAACGTCGACCCCATCAAGTACGAACTGTTCTTCGAGCGGTTCTTGAACCCCGATCGCGTTTCCATGCCGGATTTCGACATCGACTTCGCCGATACCCGACGCAGCGAAGTCATCCGCTACGTCGAGTCAAAGTACGGCGCTGACCACGTCTCGCAAATCATTACCTTCGGCACGATGGCAGCTCGGGCAGCCGTCCGCGACGTTGGCCGCGTGCTCGGATTCCCGTACACTTACTGTGACCGGCTCGCCAAACTCATCCCGTTTGGCGAAACGCTGGCGCAGGCCGTTGCCTCGGTGCCTGAGCTCAAGGACATTGTTGCCAACGATCCGGAAGGGAAAAAACTCATCGAGACCGCCCAGCGCCTCGAAGGTGTGGCGCGTCACGCCTCCACGCACGCCTGCGGTGTGGTGATTGCTAAAGAGCCGCTCGTGAACACGGTTCCGCTCCAGCATGGCACCACGGACGACCACTCGATTATCACCCAGTACTCGCTTCACCCAATCGAAGACTTGGGTTTGCTCAAGGTCGACTTCCTCGGCTTGGCGAACCTGACCATCCTCGAGCATGCGATCGAATCGATCGAGCAGACGCGAGGCGAACGCGTCAACCTCGATGCCATCCCGCTCACGGACGCCAAAACGTACAAACTCCTCCAGGCGGGCCAAACCACCGGTGTCTTCCAGTTGGAATCATCGGGCATGCGACGCTACCTCCGCGCGCTCAAACCCACCGAACTGGAGGACATCATCGCCATGGTGTCCCTCTACCGTCCCGGGCCGATGGAGCTCATCCCCGACTTCATCGCTGGCAAACACGGGAAGAAGTCGCCGACGTACCTCGACACGCGCCTCAAACCCATCTTGGAAAAGACGCACGGCATTGCCGTGTACCAAGAGCAAATCATGCAGATCGCCCGCGACCTGGCCGGCTTTTCCCTCGGCGAGGCCGACGTGCTCCGCAAGGCCGTCGGAAAGAAGATTGCCAAACTCCTCAAGGAACAAAAAACGAAGTTCGTGGCCGGCTGCGTGAACAACGGGTTGGCGAAGGGAACGGCGGAGAAAATCTTCACCTTCATCGAACCCTTCGCTCGCTACGGCTTCAACCGGAGTCACGCCGCCTGCTACGCGCTCATCGCCTACCAGACCGCCTACTTCAAAGCCAATTACCCAGCCCAGTTCATGGCCGCGCTGCTGACCGCCGATCACGCCAACAGCGATAAGGTCAGCCGAGAAGTCGATGAGTGCCGGACCATGGGTATCCCAGTGCTGCCGCCGGACGTCAATGAGAGCCGGGCGAACTTCACGGTCATCCCGAATGGGCACGGACGCGACGCCATCCGCTTCGGCCTGTCGGCCATCAAGAACCTGGGTGAGGGGGTCATCGACGCCATCAGGGCCGAACGCGAGGCCGACGGTCCGTTCGAACACCTCGGTGATTTCCTCCACCGCGTCACGAGCAAGGACCTGAACCGCAAGTCGCTCGAATCCCTCATCAAAGCCGGCGCGCTCGACCGCTTTGGTGAACGCCGCCAGATGCTCGAGAACCTCGAGGAGCTGGTCGTCTTCCTGCGCCACGCTGAAAAAGAGTCGAGGAACGGGCAGACGAACCTCTTCGGCATGCTCCCGAAGGACCACCTGCCCACGCTCCGGCTGCGGCCAGCTGATCCGGCTGACCGAAAAACGCGGCTGGCGTGGGAGAAGGAACACCTCGGCATTTACCTCTCCGAGCATCCCCTCGATGAGGTAGCAGACGAACTCAAAAAAATCGCCACACCCTGTCATGAGCTCGAAGGACTGCCGAACAACCGACGGGTGACGGTCGGCGGCGTCGTGACGAGCATCCAGCGCGTCATCACGAAAGCGAACGAGCCCATGCTCTTCGTTCGGCTCGAAGACACGAGCGGCAGCGTGGAAGTCCTCGTCTTCCCCTCAACGCTCAAAGCCACGGCCAGCATTTGGGAAGAGGAGCAGATCGTGCTCGTGACCGGCCGGCTGTCGGACAAGGACGGCGTGCCCAAAATCCTGGCGGCCGAAGCCAAGCGGTTTGGCGAAGCCAGTTCCAGTCCGGCAGCGCGGGCGGTGCCTGCCGAACCGCTCGTCATCGATCTGACTGCCGAGCACGCGACGGCCGACCTCCTGACAGCGCTCAAAGACGTGCTCGGCCGCTTTCCCGGCGAACAACCCGTCTACCTCCACGTCCACCAGAACGGCGAGACCAAGCGCATCGCCACCACGTACCGCGTGGCTCCGTCCGAGGAGTTCCGCAACGCGGTCCGCGACATCATCGGCGCAGCCTCAGTCAAAACGAGCGTATGACCCTGGCCAAGCGCTCGCGCACGACCGCAGGCTATCGCCACCTAGCGTTCGGATTTGGCGCGCTGACCGCGGTCGTCCTCGGCGCAATCGTCTATGTGGCCTTTGCCCGCGCTCGCATCACCATTACCCTCGCGGTCCGCGATGTTCAGACGACCTTCGACGTTAGTGTTTCGGAAACGGCCGCGACCGAACGCGCGCTCGCCGGCCAGTATCTGACGCGCACGGTTTCCGGAACCACCACCGTCGTCGCCAGCGGACAGCACGCGGTGCCGGCGAAGGCCGCAGGAACCGTTCGCATCACGAATACAACCAGCAGTCCGCAACCCTTGGCAGCCACGACCCGACTGCTGTCGGAGAGCGGCGTGTTATTCCGCACTCTCACCCGCGTGGACGTACCAGCCAAGGGGAGTCTTGAGGTGTCGGTGGAAGCCGATGAGGCCGGACCAACCGGCGAGATCGGACCCCAGCGGTTCACCATTCCAGGCCTGCGCGCCGCCAACCAACAGCTCATCGACGGAGAATCATTCGCGGCCATGACCGGCGGAACCGTTGCCAGCGGCGCGGTCACGCCAGAAGACCTGACCGCTGCCCAAACCACCCTCACCACGGACCTTCGTTCGCAAGCCCAGGCCGAGCTCCAGAATCTCGTCGAGGCCGGAGCAACCGTCGTTGTGGTCAACGAACAGACGCACGACCTCTCAACCAGCCAACCCGACCAAGTCGCCCGCGAGCTCACACTCCACGCGCTCGTCTACCAACCTGCGGATCTGAACGTCCTCATCGCCGACGAGCTCAAAGCTTCAGCTCCGGCCGGCGACCACCTGGTTGCGCTCGGGAATGCACAGCCATTGATCAAACTCGTCTCAGCCGATGCCGAGGAAAAAACCGCGATCGTCTCAATCACCGCCAACGGACAATCAACGCTCGACCCATCAAACCCCGTCATTGCAACAACCCAGCTCACGAACAAAACGCCGGCTGAACTCGAGCGCTACGGTCAAACAACCAACGGTATCGCTGCCATCGCGGTTTCACTCTCACCGTTTTGGTCCCGCCGCACGCCGAGCCAACCGGCACGCATCGACCGCGTGCTTGAGCTCGAGGTCGCCCTCGATTCTTGACGCCATCCCGCCCATCGGATACGGTTCAGGCGTTGCCACTGTTGGGCAGCCATCGAAACCACTCCTATGGCCAAACCTTCCCTGGATGCGATTCGCCACTCCCTGGCCCACCTCCTCGCCCACGCCGTGCAGGAGGAGTTTCCGGGTGCGAAATTTGCGATTGGACCGGTCAT
>JACPUP010000026.1 GCA_016192205.1 Candidatus Kerfeldbacteria bacterium | reverse complement strand
TCCCAGTGTCGCGCACTTGAGCCGAGCGGGGTTCACTGAAACGCCGAAGAGCCGAACCACGTCATCAACGGTAAGCTGTCTGGCTTCTGCCACGGATTTTCCCACGACGGCCTCGGCGAGCATCGACGCGCCAGCCTTCATAATGGTGCAGCCTTCGCCCTGAAAGCCGAGGTCAGCAATTGTTCCGTCGGCGAATTTGACCGTCACATCCAGTGCGTCCGCACACAGCGGGTTATCGGCATGGGCCCGCTGGTCGGCGTGCTCCAGTAACCCCCAGTGCCGCGGGTGTTTGGCGTGGTCGAGGACGTTTTGGCGATACATGGCGAATGACATGGCAGTAATGAGGGGACGAGGGCATAGGGACTAGGGAGGAGGGTCCGTCGACACCCTAATCCCTAATCCCTCACATAAAGACATTCAGAACTTTTTTGATCCCTCCAACCAACGCATCAACATCCTCCTTCAATGTATACACTCCAAAACTCGCCCGCGCTGACGAAGGAATGCCCAACGCTGCGTGGAGCGGTTGCGCGCAGTGGTGGCCGGCCCGGACCGCAATGCCCTGTTCGTCGAGCATCGAGGCGATATCGTGGGGATGCACGTCCTTGATGGTGAACGCGATTACCCCGCCGCGATCATCGCTGTGCGGACCGTAAGTGGTAACGCCAGGCAACTCGTCGAGTTTTTGGAGGGTGTACTCCGCGAGGTCGTGCTCGTGCTGCCAGACGTTCTCCATACCGAGCTTCGTGAGGTACTCGACCGCAGTTGCCAAACCGATGGCGCCAACGGCGTTCGGCGTGCCAGCCTCGAATTTTTGCGGCACATCATTCCAGGTGGCCCCGTCGAGCGTCACTTCGCGAATCATGTCTCCGCCGCCCTGGTACGGCGGCATCGCTTCGAGCAGTTCCCGCTTGGCGAGTAAACCCCCGATGCCGAAGGGCCCGAGCATCTTGTGGCCGGAGAACGCGTAGCAATCCGCTCCGAGTTCTTGAACATTCACGGGCAGGTGCGCCGCGGCCTGGGCGCCGTCGACCACCGCGATCGCGCCGGTGCGATGGGCGAGTTCGATCAGGTCTTTCACGGGATTCACCACGCCGAGCAAGTTCGACATATGCGCGAACGAGAGGAGTTTCACGCCCGGTCGGATCACCTCGCGCGCCTTTGCCATGTCCAGCCGCCCTTCCTTGGTAATGGGAAGATAGTGGATCCGAAAGCCCTTTTCCTTGGCCAGCAACTGCCACGGCACGATGTTCGAGTGGTGCTCCATGACCGTGAGGACGACGGTGTCCTTCGGTCCGAGGTTCGTCGCCCCCCACGCCCGCGCCACCAGGTTGATCGCCTCGGTCGCGTTGCGCGTCCAGACGAGCGTCTGCGGATCCGCGCCGAGGAACCGCGCGACGTCTGCGCGCGCTTGTTCGTACGCGGTCGTGGCTGCTTCCGCGAGCGCGTAGATCCCACGGTGCGGGTTCGCGTTCGTCTCGGCCTGGAACCGCGTCATCGCGTCAATCACTGCTCGCGGCTTTTGGCTGGTGGCGGTCGAATCCAAATAGACGAGGTCCGGGTAGGCGTCGAACACCGGGAAATCCTGTTTGACTCTGGCAGCGTCAAGCATGGGCAGCAATGAGCTCGTCAATGACCTGACCAACCGATTCCCGCCAGCCCGGCGTGTCCAGCCTCCGGAGCACGGGGTCAAGGAAGCCGCGCACGACCAGCGCCTCCGCCTGCGATTCGGCCAGCCCGCGCGAGCGCAAGTAGAACAGCTGCTCGGGATCCACGGGCCCGGCGCTGGCCGCGTGTTTGCACTTCACGTCGTCCGTGTTGATTTCGAGGGACGGAATGGCGGACGCGCTGGCGTCCGGCGACAACAAGAGCGCACGCTCTTCGAGCATGGCGTCGGCGCCGACAGCGGTTTTCCCAATGTGGATGACGCCATTGACGTCCATCCTCGATTTCCCGTCTAACGCGCCCTTGAACAACGTGCGCGAGGTGGTGTTCGGTGCGGCGTGGACGATGTGCAAATCAAGCTGCAGCGTTGCCTCGTCCTGGCCGACGAACAACCCGAAGATGTTGACCGACGCGCCTGCGCCTTCGAGCCGTATCTCGCGGGTGCGGCCGCCCTCAATGCCGCGGATGATGGGCAGCAAGTACGTCAGCGATTCGCCCTCGCCCACGGTGAGCACGCGTGACGTGTCATGCAACGCGTCAGAAACCGTGCGTCTACGCCCTACGTTCAACGCCCTACGCCCTACGTTCATCCCACGCTCCCTTCCATTTCTAGCTCAATCAACTTATTCAACTCCACCGCGTACTCCAACGGCAGCGTCCGCACGATCGGCTCGATGAAGCCAGCCACGACCATGGCAGTGGCTTCGGCTTCAGACAGCCCCCGCGAACGCAAGTAAAAAAGTTGCTCTTCGCCAATCTTCGAAACGGACGCCTCGTGCCCGAGCGTCACCCGCTTTTGCTTGACGCGCATGGTCGGGTAGGTGTCGGAGCGCGAGGCCGGGTCAAGCAGGAGCGCGTCGCAGCGGACATTGGCTTTGGCGTTGACGGCCGTCGGCGCGACGTGGAGCAAGCCGCGGTAGCTCGTGCGGCCACCGTCTTTCGAAATGGACTTGGACGTGATGAGCGAGGTTGTTTCCGGCGCAACGTGGATGGCCTTGCCGCCGGCGTCTTGGTGCTGGCCAGCTCCGGCGAACGCGACCGAGAGCACCTGGCCGTGCGCTTTCCGGCCGACGAGGTAGACCGACGGGTACTTCATGGTCACCTTGCTGCCTAAGTTGCCATCAATCCACTCCATCCGACCTTCTTCATGCACGCGCGCGCGCTTCGTCACCAGGTTGTAGACGTTCTTCGACCAGTTCTGGATGGTCGTGTAGCGGACGTTCGCGCGTGGGCCGACGAAAATTTCGACGACCGCGGCGTGGAGCGAGTCGGTGGTGTAGACCGGCGCCGTGCAGCCCTCGACGTAGTGCACAGAAGCGCCCTCCTCGGCAATGATGAGCGTACGCTCGAACTGGCCGAAGTCTTTGGAGTTGATGCGGAAATAGGCTTGGAGCGGCAATTCGACTTCGACGCCTTGCGGGACGTAAACGAACGAGCCGCCGGACCAGGTGGCCGAGTTGAGCGCGGCGAACTTGTTATCGGCCGGCGGGATGAGCGTGCCGAAGTACTGCTTCACGATATCAGGGTGCTCGCGCAGAGCCGTGTCCATGTCGGTGAAAATAACGCCGCGCTTGGCCAGCTGCTCTTTGGTCCGGTGGTAAACGACCTCGGAGTCGTACTGCGCACCCACGCCAGCCAGCCACTTTTGCTCGGCCTGGGGGATGCCCAGCCGATCAAACGTGCGCTTGGCGCCTGCGGGCACATCCTCCCAATTCGCTTTGGGCTTGTCGCCGGGCTTAATGTAGTAGCGAATGCGATCGAAATTAATGCCGGAAAGGTCAGCGCCCCAGGTCGGCATGGGCTTTTGGGCGAAAATCGCCAGCGCCTTTAGGCGGAATCGCCGCATCCAGTCCGACTCGTTTTTCCAGTGCGAAATTTCGCCGACCACGCGCTCGCTCAAGCCCGGCCGGGAAGTATGGATGGAGGCATCCGGTTCGTGGAAACCGAAACGGTAGGATTTCAGCTGGTCGAGCGCTTGCGTTTGCGCGCGGGTGGGGGTACTCATACGCGTTCCCGCATCAAGGGTTCGTACCCCTGTGCTTCCAGTTGAACGGCCAGCTCGGGCCCGCCTGACCGGACCACGCGACCATCCATAAACACATGCACGCGGTCGGGCTTGAGGTATTGGAGGATGCGCTGGTAGTGCGTCACAACCAAAAACCCGCGCTGCGCATTCCGGTACTGCTGCAGCGCGCTCGCCACGGTTTTCAACGCGTCAATGTCCAGGCCAGAATCCGGTTCATCGAGAATGGCCAGCTCGGGCTCGAGCACGCGTAGCTGGAAAACTTCGGCCCGCTTTTTCTCGCCGCCGGAAAACCCTTCGTTGACTGACCGCTCGAGCAATGCGTCGCCGAACTTCACGGCTGACGCGCCAGTCGTCAGCCTCTCTTGGAACGTCGCAAACGGCACGGGCTGCTTCGGCTGCCTGGCCGCATGGAAGGCCGTGCGCAGGAACTGCGCAAACGGCACGCCGGATACTTCGGATGGATACTGGAACGACAGAAACATCCCGGCCTGCGCCCGCTTTTCCGGGGTCCAGGCATTGATGACCTCGCCATTCAATCGAATCTCACCACCGGTAATCTTGTAGCGTGGGTGGCCCATCAGGGTCATCGCCAGCGTCGACTTGCCCGAGCCGTTCGGACCCATGAGCGCGTGGAGTTCTCCCGGCTCGACGGTCAGATTCACGCCCTTGAGGATGGGCTGGCCGTCAATCGAGACGTGGAGGTTCGTCATCTCAAGCTTCCCGAACATGCGCCTCCTTTCCCTTCTTCACAGCAGCCGGCCAGATTTTTTCAAGCGGCCGCTGGCGGTCGAGTACGTGTTGCACAGCCGCGACCACGCGCTCGACGTCTTGCAGCGTGGTGTCCCAACCAATCGAGAAACGAACGTTGCCGGCAGTTGATGTGCCCAGCGCTTTGAGCACTGGCGATCCGTCAGCATGGAGTGCGCTGCAAGCCGACCCAGACGAAGCAGCGATGCCAGCCGCGTCCAAGCCCAGCACCAGCGTCTCACCGTCAATGCCTTCAATGGACACGTTCACGTTGTTGGGCAGCCGCTCGGTCCGATGGCCATTGAGCATGACGCCGTCGATCGCGAGCAATCGTTCGATGAGCGCATCGCGGATGGCGCGCACCGTCTCGACATCCCCGAATCGCTCCCGCGCACGTTCAAATGCTTTGGCAAAGCCGAC
>JACPUP010000027.1 GCA_016192205.1 Candidatus Kerfeldbacteria bacterium | reverse complement strand
CGGACGAGGAGAATCGTCCAGGCCGCGTACTGGAACACGGCCAAAAACGCGCCGACGAAGAACAGCGACAACCAGTAGAGCGTGGCCGTGAACTGGCCAGTCGGCTGGAAGGCGAACGTGACGGTGCCAACGACGATGGTCGCCGCCACGATGTTGATGAGGATGAGGATGAATGACATCTCAATGGCAATGAGCCAGTTGGCCGAAAACGTGCGCCAGGCGCTGCCAATGCTCGCGCGCAAGGTCTTGCCGTGCGCGATGACGTGGATGGCCGCGAACTTCGTCAGGAACGAGAAGATGATATGGAGCGGCACGAGGATGACGAAGGCGACGCCGGCGAGGAGGTCGATCGAGGCCTGCGAACCGTTGCCCGAGAGGAAGCGCAGGAAGAGCGGGTACGTCACCAGGCCCAGGAGCACGTAGATGCCGACCTTGAGCACGACGTTCAGAATGAGCACGGGCAGGAAGTGCCGGCCGCCAGCCGCGAGCGACGTTCCAAAGGTCGGTTTGCCCTCCTCGCTCGAGACGAATCGTTTGGCCGCAGCAATGATGCCGGCCTGGGCAATGACGATGGGCGTAATCATCACGGCGAAGAACAAGAGCACTGCCTCGAACCGATCCGTGCTCAAGAACGAGCCGTCGATGACGAGGGTGCGCAGGAAGCTCCAGAATTGGTCCAGCGCGTTGACATCGCTCGAGGCGTCGATGAGCGGGAGCGTGCCCTGGAGGTGGACGACCGTGTCGACGTTCTTCGAGAGCACGTCAAACTGCTCGCCATTCGCCGTCAGCGCAGCAAAAAAGCCTAGGATGAGCAGCCAGGCGTACTTCCAGACCAGGCGCCAGGCTTGTTTGAGGATGTCCCGATAGAGGGCTGGTTGTTTGGTTTCTGATGCCTCCATGCCAAGCTAGTATAGCAAGTTATTCGTGAAAAATGAACAAGGCGCAGGCAGTACGGGTCCGTGGTTCCTGGTCATCGGCGCGACCGGGTGGCGTGGAAGCCCGTGGCCCCGTTCGAGCGGCGGATGGAACCGTCACGAGTCATACAACGAAGCCCTCCCACGCCAGGTCGTAGAGGCCGGGCGCGGCAAAGAACAGAACGTGCACGCGAGCTCGTGCGCGGCGACGATGCGACCGAGTTGCTTGGGGCTGAGTGTTAGCTCAAGCTCCGAGAGCAACCGCCGGAACGCCGCACCCTTGCCGGAGCCGGCGCTGCGGTGTGCGTGGTAGCTCGCCACGATGCGCTCGTTGCGAGCGGCCCGCGCGATGGAACGGATGCTGCTGTCGGTGACGTAGACGAGAGAACGGGGCAAAACGCCCGCGTCGTGCAGAAGAGCTCGAAGTTCGGGTGGGACACGCGCGAGGTCCAAAGGCACGTAGACGTAGGCCACGGCCGGCACCTCCAGGATACGTAGTGCACCCGATTCGGACTGGAAGTGCGCTTCCGGCGGTTTAGATCGTTACCCTGGACACGATCTTCTCAATGTGCTGGGGCCCTGGTAAACCACCAGGTGGCCCCTCCAGGGGCGACCTCCTCCGCAGGAGGCCGGGAGCACGCGCATCGAACGCACGTGCTCCCTTTCCTGTGCGCAAAACGCGCGTGGGTGGGCTTGGAGAATCTGGTAGGTGAAGTGGAGGCGACGGTCGGGCGGCACGGGACGCTCCATACCCAGGCACGCGCGTTGTTGCGCGTGTCCGAAATCGGGAACGCCGCCAATGGTCAGCGGACGATCCATACCAAACCACTTCCCACTCCCTGCTTCCTACTTACCGCTCCCCATACCTCCCTACGCCGCCGCGACAACCTTCTCAAACTCTTCCTTCTCCAACGTCTCTTTCTCCAACAGCGCGCCGACAATGGCGTTGAGCTTGGCGCCGTTGTCGGCAATGAGTTTCTCGGCTTGGGTATATGCGTGCTTGATGAGCTTCGTCACCTCGGCGTCGATTTGCTCGGCTACTTTCTCGGAGTAGTCGCGGCGCTCGTGGATTTCGCGGCCCAAGAAGATCATCTCGTCTTTCTGTCCGAACGTACGAGGTCCGAGCACTGGGCTCATGCCGTACTCGGTGACGATGCTGCGCGCCAGGCTGGTGGCGTTCAAAAGGTCGTTGGAGGCGCCGGTGGTGAGGTCTTTGAAGACGTGTTTCTCGGCCGCGTGCCCGGCCACCATCACCGCCAGGTCGTCGAGGAACTCCGAACGCGAGTGGAACCGTCGATCCTCGGACGGGATTTTGAGCGTGTACCCGGCCGCCAGGCCGCGCGAAACGATGGACACTTTATGGACTGGGTCGGCGTGCGGAGACAAGTGGGCGACGAGCGCATGGCCAGCTTCATGGACCGCCGCAATCTTTTTTTCCTTCTTGCTCATGAGCCGGCTTTTGCGCTCGGGCCCAAGCATCACTTTCTCGATTGACTCAAAGCATTCGGTCAGGCTGATAACCTTCTTGTCGCGGCGCGCAGCCAAGAGCGCTGCTTCGTTGAGGAGGTTCGACAGGTCAGCGCCCGACATGCCTGGTGTGCGCTCGGCAATGCGGCGGAGGTCCACGGTCGTCTCGAGCGGCTTCTCTTTCGCGTGGACTTTGAGAATATCCTCGCGCTCATTGAGATCCGGCAACTCCAGCACGACGCGGCGGTCAAAGCGGCCAGGCCGGAGCAACGCCGGGTCAAGGATATCCGGACGGTTCGTGGCCGCGATGATGATGACGTTCGTGTCCGTGTCGAACCCGTCCATCTCGACCAGGATTTGGTTGAGCGTCTGCTCGCGCTCGTCGTGGCTGCCGCCTAAGCCCGCGCCGCGCTGGCGGCCGACCGCGTCAATCTCATCCACGAAGACAATGCACGGCGCTGCCCGCTTGGCCTTGCGGAACAGGTCGCGGACGCGGGACGCACCGACACCGACGAACATCTCGACGAACTCTGAACCAGAGATGGAGAAGAAGGGCACATCCGCCTCGCCCGCCACCGCTTTGGCCAGCAGCGTTTTGCCTGTGCCGGGCGGCCCAAGGAGCAGCACACCCTTGGGAATCCGCGCGCCCAAGCCCAGGAATTTCCGCGGATTGCGGAGGAAATCCACCACTTCGGTCAGCTCTTCCTTGGCTTCTTTGGAGCCGGCCACGTCGGCGAATGTGACGCTCGTGGTTTTCGTCTTGCGCTCGACCTCGCGCGCCTGTGACTGGCCGAACGACATGGCTTTCATGTTCTGGCCCTGGACGTTGCGGAACACGAGCCAGATGAACCCGGCGATGAGCAAGAACGGCAGGAGGAATGGCAAAATGACGTTGCGGAACAGCTGGGCGCCCGACACGTCCTTGATGGTGACATTCACCTTGAGGAGTTTCTCCGGCGCGACGCCGTAGTTGCTCATGAGTTGCGAGAAGCTGTCGGTCGGCTCTTTGCGGACGGCTTGGAGCGTGCCATCCACGAGCACGACCTCGAGCGTGTTCTCGTTGACGATGATCTCCTTCACCTGCTCGTCATTGATCTGCTGGATGAGCTTGTCGAGGCTAATCTGCGTGCGCGGCGTCGGCGACGAGAAAAACGAGAGCGTGGTCAAAATGAGCGCGAAGATGACGAGGATGAGGAAGGCGTTTTTGAGGAGAGGGTTCATGGGAGTAGGGAGGAGGTAGTAAGTAGGGATTAGGGAGGAGGGAGTAGCGGGGAGGGAGGAGGCGGGCGAGAATCTGGAATTACGAATCGCGAATTGCGGGTTCAGGCGCTGACGTGTCGTCTGTTGCAGCGGGCTGCTCTTCAGCCGGCGGTGGTGACGCAGCATCACGTGCGGCGCTCCCAGATTCCGTATTCGATATTCCAGATTCGTCACCACGCCCTGTGCCCTGCTCCCTAGTCCCTGTTCCCTGTTCGCTCTCAGGTGCTGCCTCCAACGCTTTCTTCGACAGCCCCAGCCGGTGGTCGGCCGGTTCGATGGAGAGAATTTTGAACGGGTACGACTCGCCTTCCTTCACGACTTCCGACGGGTGGCCGAGCATCGTGCGGGAGAGTTCGGAGATGTGGCAGAGGCCCTGGATTTCCGGATCGAGCTCGACGAACGCGCCAAAGGTGTTGAGGCGGACCACGGTGCCGCGCACGACCTGGCCGACGTGGTACTTCTCGACGGCTGCTTCCCACGGGTCCGGCGTCAGTTTCTTGACGGAGAGTGAGACCTTCGTCCCTTCAATGCCAATGATTTTCGCCTCGACCCGTTGGCCGACCTTCACGAAGTCGCGCGGGTGTTCGATGCGCTGCCAGGCCAGCTCGGAAATGTGGATGAGCCCTTCGAGGCCGGGCGCGAACTCCATGAACGCGCCGAAGTCGACGACGCCAGTGATGGCGCCGGTCACGACTTGGCCGACCGTGAACTCCGCCAGCCGGCCGCGTTGCGCCTCTTCCCAGGCAGCTTTTTCCGACACGATGAGCTTACTGTCGCGTTCGTTGACGTCAATGACCTTCGCCTTGAAGGATTGGCCGACGTACTGCTGGAGCATCTCGAGGATGCGTTGTTTGTCGCCGCCCTCGACGCGCGGGTAGTGTTCGGTCGTGAGCTGCGAGACGGGCAAGAACCCTTCGATGCGGTTCACTTTCACCATCAGCCCGCCGCGGTTCGCGTCGGTAATCTGGGCGTCAATGACGGTACCCTCGTTGAGGAGTTGCTGGAGCGCGTCCCAGGCCTTGCGGTGGCCGGCCGTGCGGAAGGACAGCTCCATCTGGCCGTTCTCGTTCTCCAACTCAACCACGGTGGAGGACACCTCGTCGCCCATATGGATTTCTGATGTTTCGCCGGATTCATCGAACAGCTCCCGCCCCCGGACCACGCCGGTGGTGAACCCGTCGATGTCGAGGTGCACCTCATTCTTCGCCACGCTCAAGACGCGGCCGGTGATAATCTCGCCGACCTTCGGAATGGCCCGCACCCCCTCCTGTTCGAGCAGCGCGGCCATGGCCGAGCCGGTCTTTGGATTGTCCATACGGACGAAACTGCCTTTCGGGCTCGTCCCCGTCGCGCGGGAAAGTCGAGCGCAGGCAGTATAGGGGAGGTCGGACAAATGGTCAAGCGGGGCGGAAAAGGAGGGGGCAGCACGTAGGAAGTAGTCAGTAGGTCAGTCTACTTCTTACTCGCTACTTATTCTGCGCTTTTTTGACCCTTTTGCGCCAACCATCTACTCTTAATCTCGCTATGGGTCGAATCCCTATCTCCCAACTCCGCGACGCGCTCAAAGATATGATGCACACGGGCACCAAACTTACCCATTCCAACTTGAAGTCCGCACTCCAGGGGCTGCCGGACGGCAAGGGAGCCGGCCGAGACTACTACCGAGATCTCGTGAGTAAAATGGCCCGTGGCGGCACGCCGACCGGAACGGTGGGCGCAGAAAAGGCGAAAAACTTCTTGAAGGAGTTCAGGCAGCACATCCAGCGCGGCGAAGTGCAAGCTGGAAGCAAACTCGTGACACTCTCGGTCCGCGGACGCTCCATGGGGCCGAGCACCATTGACCGACTCCGTCAGGCAGCCGCCCAACCAAAAGCCGATGCCACCCAGCAGTTGACCCAAGCGCGGCTTGCCCAGCAGCGGGCGCAGCGTGTTCGCGCCGCGCAGATGGAGAGGATCCGCGAGCAGATTCAGGCCGAGGCCGGGGCGGCAACCGGCAATCAGCGTTCGGCCGCCGGCAAATCGAAACCCGCTGCGGCGCTGACGCCGCTGACGTCCATCGCTCGCGCGCCTAAAGAGCAGGGTGGCCATCAACGCGTCGTGTCAGCCGGCGAGCTCGATGACGACCGACCGCAAACCTCGGTTGGGCCGTCTGACCGGATGCCGCTGACGGGCGGGAGCACGCGGCAGGTGGACGAGAAGCCGACGGACGAGCGCGCAGTGCCGGGCGACGCCGACATTGTCGACGACAAGCCACGCGCGTCCAGTGAAGCGCCCACGGATGACAACGCACCGGCTGACGAGCCAGATGATTTGGCGATTGATTGATGAAGGTATGAGCTTGTTAGAGCCCATCCCAAAAATCCATTCCGGCGCTGCGGCCCGGAATTTCGGGCTGCGACGCTTCGTCTCGGACTCGCAATATAGCGAATATTCCTCGTCCTCCGACTCGCGCCTCGCCTCGAAATTCCGTCCCTCGGCTCGAAAGCGATTTTTGGGATGGGCT
>JACPUP010000016.1 GCA_016192205.1 Candidatus Kerfeldbacteria bacterium | reverse complement strand
GGGCTGTTTCCAGCACGCGGCTGATCGTTTCCAGATCTGCCATCGCCAGTTCGTACGCAATCGTCGTCTGGTCGGCGGCTGGATCTATTTTGCCAGTGACGTGGATCACGTTCGGGTCTGAAAACGCGCGGACGACGTGGACAATCGCATCGACTTCGCGGATGTGCTGCAGGAACGTGTTGCCGAGGCCCTCGCCTTGCGCTGCGCCTTTTACCAGGCCAGCGATGTCGGTAAACTCGATGGTCGTTGGCACGACCTTCTTCGACTTGCTCATTGCCGCCAGCTTTTCCAGGCGTTCGTCAGGCACGGCAACCACGCCGACGTTTGGGTCAATCGTCGCGAACGGGTAGTTTGAGGTATCGACCTGCTTTTTCGTCAGGGCTTGAAAGAGAGTAGATTTGCCGACGTTGGGCAAGCCAACGATGCCAACGGAAAGGCTCATGGGTGTTGTGCGGTGAGGCTCGGAGTTGTGTGGACCGTCCGCCAAACGCGATCAATCAATTTTTTCGATTCGCGGTACGTGATTAGCCGACGGGCGTCTGGATAACGCAACCAGCGCCAGTCGCGGACTTCTTCGGCCTGCGGCATCACCCGCCCACCGAGGATGAGTCCGACGAAAAAGGTCACCGATTTACGGTGCCGTCCGTCAGTCCCACGCCAGGTGTAGCGTTCGAGGAATTTCGGCCCGAGTAAGCGACAGCGGTGCAAGCCGGTCTCTTCGGCCAGTTCTCGCCGGGCGGTCTGTTGCTCGGTTTCACCCGTTTCCGCATGACCTTTAGGAAACGACCAGTGCTTACCGCCGACGTGTTGGATGAGGAGGAACTCGAAGCCGCGTCGCGTGCGACGTAGCGGAATCACCCCGCAGGAGTGGTGAATTGTAATCGAGGAAGCTGTTTGCCGCGGACGGCGGGGCATACGCTTGCCATCCTGGCATGCTGACCGCGTCTTTGACAAATCGAAGGAGGCCGTCTCGTAATGAGGCAGCCTCCTGAACACATCATCGCTATCACCTCGGTGCGGTGAGGAATTGGCAGGTGTACTCGGCGCGGAGTACGAGCGGGAGGGCAAGCAGCTCGCCGTACTCTTCCGCCACGACGCGGGCGATCCGGTGGATCCGGTCGAGCGTCTCATTGAGACGGTATTCATCTGTCTGGCCGTAGACCGTGACCTTCCCTTCGGTCGTGACCTGCCCCGATTCGATGGACAGTTCGATGACGCCGTCCAGCATAAGGTAGTAGAGGCAGTAGAGCGGACCCAGGACACGGCCGACGGCTTCACTCACGGCAACGCGGTCTTCGAACGACCCTCGAAGTTGGATGAACGGATCGACCCTAACTCGCTCGTGCCGATCCGGGTCCGTTTGACCCGTCGGCGCCTGTTCGGTGGTGATGTGAAGAGCCATGACCCTCCTCCAGCGTCCGGATACGACGAACCTAGCAAACGTCGCCCTGGCCGTCAATGGGTTCTATCGCATCTGGCGCTCGGCGAGTTCGACCACGTTTTCAAGCAGACAAGCCACCGTGACCGGACCGACGCCGCCAGGTACCGGTGTGAGCCAGGCCGCTTTCGATTGGACGGATGTTGCGTCCACGTCGCCGACCATGCGACTACCAATCTGCGTGGTGCCAACGTCGATGATGATAGCGCCTGGTTTGATGTCGCGGTTGGTGATAGCGTTCGGACGGCCAAGGGCAACGATGAGGATGTCGGAGACGGTTGTGGCCTTCAGCCTTCGGCTACCGGCTTTCGGCCGGACGTATTCCCCGGCCACGCCGGACCGCTTCAGCATTGCGATAATGGGTTCGGCGAACACCGGCGCGTTCGACACTATGGCCGCGCGCTTGCCTGCGAGCGGCTCGCCGGCCACCTCGAGCAACCGCCAAATCGCTTTGACGAGCACCGGGGTGAGCGCGTCAGCCTCGCCGCGGACGAACCGTTGGACGTTCACGAGTTGGAACCCGTCTACGTCCTTGCGCGGATCGATGGCATCGATGACCCTGTCCTCGTCGAGCTGGCGTGGCAAAGGCAACTGGACCAAGATGGCGTGGATGCGCGCGTCAGCGTTGAGCCTCGCGAGGTGATCGAGCACGGTCGGCTGGTCGACATCCGCCCTGAACAGCCGTTTCTGAAATCGAATACCAACCTCTCCGCAGGCCTTCTCTTTGAGCCCCACGTACAAGCGGCTGGCCGGATCGTCGCCCACGAGCACGGCGGCCAAGCCGGCGTCAATGCGCTCAGCTCCGATGCGTTGCTTGAGCGCTGCGTTGATGGAGCGGGCGATGGTTCGGCCGTCGAGGTACTGCATTAGGAGAGTTCCGGGTAGAGCGGGAACGCGTCCGTGAGTTCGGCGACGGTCTGCCGGGCACGCCTCTCCGCTGCTTCGTCATCGGGCTTCGAGAGTACCTCGACGATGGTTTTTGCGATTCGCTCGTGCTCGGCTTCTTTCAGGCCGCGGGTGGTCAGCGCTGGCGTGCCGAGCCGGATGCCCGAGGGGTCCGTCGGCTTGCGGGTGTCGTCTGGGATAGCGTTTTTGTTGACCGTGATGCCGACGGCGTCGAGCAGTTCCTGGGCGCGCTTGCCGGTGAGGCCCAGGGGCGTCACGTCCAGGAGCAGGAGGTGATTATCCGTTTGCTTGAAGCAGATGCCGAGTTTTGAATCAGCGAACACCTGCTCGAGCGCCTTCGCGTTCTTGAGAATCTGTGCTGCGTAGTCCTTGAATTCGGGTGCCAGCGCTTCTTTGAATGCGACAGCCTTGGCCGCGATGTTGTTTTCGTGCGGCCCGCCCTGGAAGCCGGGGAACACGGCTTTATCGATCACTTTTGCGTGTGTGGCTTTGGACAGAATCATGCCGCCGCGCGGCCCGCGGAGCGTTTTATGCGTGGTGGTCGTGACAACGTCAAAAGTTGGCACTGGGCTGTCCATCACGCCAGCTGCGACCAACCCGGCGATATGCGCGATGTCGGCCATCGTGAGTGCGCCAACCGCGTCAGCAATTTCCTTGAACGTCGACCAGTCAATGGCGCGCGAGTACGCGGAGTAACCGGCCAGAATGAGCTTCGGTTTATGTTGCGTTGCCAGCGCACGAACTTCGTCGAAGTCAATGAGCCCGGTCTCGTGGTTGGTCTTGTAGCGGACAAACGTAAAGAGCTTGGCCATCCAGGTCACCGGGTGGCCGTGCGTCAGATGACCGCCATGGCCCAAATCCATGCCCAGCACCGTATCGCCGGGCGCAAGCACAGCCGAGTAGACGGCGATGTTCGCCGGCGCTCCAGACAGCGGCTGGACGTTTGCGTGCTCGGCGCCGAACAACTGCTTGGCGCGGTCAATGGCCAACTGCTCGGCCACGTCCACGTTCTCGCACCCGCCGTAGTAGCGCGCACCTGGGTAGCCCTCGGAGTACTTGTTCGTGAGCACGCTGCCCAGGGCCTCGAGCACGGCCAGAGACGCGAAGTTCTCGGACGGGATCATTTCCAGTCCGTGCCGCTGGCGGTCGAGCTCGGCGCTCACGGCCCGAAAAAGTTCTGGGTCGGTGGAAGCGAGGTGACTCATTGGGGTTGTAGGTTGTAGGTTGTAGGTTGTGGTGGCGGTTTCATGTGGCCCCTGAATTTGGTGAGGAGCATCACAAGACCTCCGAATGTTAGCAGCAGGCTAACCACCAGCGGCACGCGGACGTCGCCCCAGGTCAGGACTACGTCAACCCGCAGCGTCTCCACGCCAATGCGCAGTGCGCCCGTCAGGACCAGATACGCCGCGAACACGGCACCACGGTAGGAGTCGTTCGCGTGGCCAATCTGCGCGCGATGGAGGAACCACACGACGAGGAACGCAGCGATAGCGAACAGCCCGAGCGACTCATAGAGGAACGTCGGGTGGAAGTGTGTGGCGTCGCTGAAAGCCGATGGCCGGTTGCCGAGCGCTATGGGTATTCCCCACGGGAGATCGGTCGGCCGGCCGAACAACTCCTGGTTGAAGTAGTTGCCCCAGCGGCCGATGGCGTGCGCGAGGGCGAGCAGTGGGGCGAACAGGTCGGCGAGCAGCAGGAACGACAGCCCCTTGCGCCACGCGAACCAGAACAACGCCAGTCCGCCGAACGCCAGTCCGCCGTGGAGCGCCAGCCCGCCGTTCCAAACCGCCAGGATCTCGGCCGGGTGGTCGAGGTAGTAGGAGAGGTCGCCTACCACGTGCCACAATCGCGCGCCGATGAACCCGAGGACAAGGCTCACGAAGAAGGCGTCGCCAACCGTTTCCACGGACAGGCCAGCGCGTTTCGCCAAGAACCGACCGAGCAGGAAGGCCGCCACAGCCGCAACCGCAGCAAATAGGCCGTACCAGTGGATGGCGACCGAGCCAACGTTCACCAGAGCTCGTTCTGGGAGGAAAGTGTCGAACACGGATGTAGGGTAGGGGGAAATCGGTGGGGAGGCAAGTTAGGAGGGTAGGCGAGTAGGATAGCTGAACAGTACCTACTCGCCTACCGACCCACCCTCCTACCACCCTCGTCCTGTGCTACACTCTATCCACGTATGAGAAAAACTTACATCTTTTTTGCCGCGCTCCTCTTCCTCCCTCTCCTCGTCCGGGCCCAAGAGATCCTGGTAATTCCGCGCGATGCGACGCTTGAAGGCAACGTGTTTCGGGTCGGCCAGCGGATCGACGTTGACGGCACAATCGAGGGTGACGCGATTCTCCTCGGGACTGACGTCACCATCAACGGTTCAGTCGGCGGAGATTTGATTGTGGCGGCGAGCAGGCTGCGGGTGAACGGTACGGTCAGTGGGAGCATCCGCGCTGCTGTTTCCGAGCTCGGCCTCGACGCAGACGTTCATCGGAACGTCACGGCGGCCGGCGGCCGGCTCCTCCAAGCGCCTGACGCGCGCATCGGCGGAAGTTTGGCGGCGGCGTTCTCGCGGCTCGAAGTGAACGGCTCCGTGGGGGGCAGCGTTGACGTCGTGGCGAGCCAGTTCGTTCTCGGCGGCACGGTAACCAAGGACGTCCGCGTCCGCAATGAGATCGGGTTGCCAAACGAAGCAGTCGGCACGACGCACGTGAAGTCATCGGCGACCATCGGCGGCGCGCTCGTGCACTTTGGGCCAGAAGCCGCCACCGTGGAAGACGGTGCCGCCATCGCGGATGGCGTGCGGGAAGACACCGCCAGCATATTCTCGGCGCGGACACTCAACAGCCTGCGGCTGTTTTGGAAACTGGCTGGGTTCTTGTCACTGCTCTCCATTGGCTACCTGTTCCTTTGGGCGTTCCGTCGCTCGACCAATGCCATGGCCGGTGCCATGGTGGATGCACCGTGGAAGAGCCTGCTCATTGGCTTGGCCGCACTCATCCTCACGCCGTTCGCCACCATCCTCATCGGCTTCACGGTGGTCGGCATCCCGCTCGGCCTGTTCATCATGGCGTTTTACGTGATGGGGCTCTATCTATCGCGGGTCATGGCTGCGCTCGTCATTGGCCGCTGGCTCCTGCGCTTTGCCCAACGCCGTTTGCTCAACCTGCCGGACAAGCCGTGGGCAGCGTTCCTCCTCGGCGCGTTCACCCTCGTGGTGTTCGTCGACCTCCTGCTCCACTGGCCATACCCGAGCGCAGCCTGGGTCAACACCATTGGCAACCTCGCGAGCTTCGTCGTGGCCATCTGGGGTTTGGGCGGCATCATCATCGGCAAGTTCCGGCTCCTGCGTAAAGAGCACCGCGGCGAGGTGCCGGCGTAAGCTATGGCGGTGCCAGCGCTGCCGAAAATCTTCAAGGCCTACGACATCCGCGGCGTGTACCCGGATGAGCTCAACGAGGATATCGCGCGCCACGTCGCCCGCGCGTACGTGGCGTACACCGGCGCGAAGCGCATTGCCCTCGGACGCGACATGCGCACGTCGTCGCCAGCACTCTTTCAGGCACTGGCGGACGAGTTCGTGAAGCTCGGAATGCAGGTGGACGACATTGGGCTCATTCCGACCGAGGCCATCTACTACACGGCCGGCGCGTTTGACTATGACGCCGCGTTGATCGTAACTGCCAGCCACAACCCAGCCGAGTACAACGGAATGAAGATGATGAACGGGAAGGATGAGGTGGTGCCAGGAAAAGTCCTTGGCGAGTATGTCCAGCAGGGGAAAATGGCAAAGCCGCGAGTCGGCGGTGCGCTCGGCAGGCGGGACATTTTTGCGCCCTTCATTGAGCATGTCTTGAAACAGGTGGACCTGAAGGCGCTCCGGCCGCTGAAAATCGTCGTTGATGCCGGCAATGGCATGGCCGGTAAGGTCATTCCGGCGCTCCAACCAAGGCTGCCGTTCGAGATCGTGCCGATGTACTTTGAGCTTGATGGGCATTTTCCGAACCGGCCGTCCAACCCGTTGCTCCCCGGTGCCCTTGATGCGCTGAAGAAAAAAGTCGTCGCGGAGCGTGCAGTGTGCGGGATCGCGTTCGACGGCGATTGCGACCGCATTTTCTTCATTGATGAACAGGGCGAATTCGTCCAGGCTGATATGACACTGCTCCTCATCGCCGAAGAGCTTCTGCGCAAGCAGCCAGGCGCGACTATCATTTACAATGCGATTTGCAGTCGGGCTGTCCCCGAGTTCATCAGACAGATGGGGGGCGTACCGGTCCGGACGGCCGTGGGATTCGCGAACGTGAAGAAAGGGCTGCTCGAACACCGGGGGGCGCTCGGCGGTGAGGTCTCGGCCCACTACGCATTTCCAGAGAATTTCTACGCTGATTCAGGCTTCATTGCCATGCTCAAGGTGCTCGAACTCGTGTCGCGGGCGGATCAGCCCCTGTCGGCACTGGTCGGCCGATTCATGAAGTACGTCCGCTTGGACGAGGTGAACTTCAAGGTGCCGGACGTCGAAGCTGAAATGCAAAAAATCCGCAAGTACTTCAAAGGCGCGGAGCAAGACGAGCTCGACGGCGTCACGGTTTCGTACCCGGACTGGTGGGTGAACGTGCGGCCGTCGAACACCGAGCCGCTGTTGCGGGTGACCGTCGAGGGAAACACGCGAGAGTTGGCCGAGGAAAAACAAAAGGAAGTGCTGACGGTGCTAGGAGTTGAAGGAAGGAGTAAGTAGGAAGTAGAAAGTAAAGATCAAACATGCCCAATCGCCTACCCTTACTTCCTACTTCTTACTCCATACTCACTCCATGATCGGCGTCTTCGACTCTGGCATCGGAGGCTTGACCGTCGTCCGCGAGCTCCGCCGCTTCCTTCCCGGCAAGGCGCTCGTCTACTTCGGCGACACCGCCCGGACGCCGTACGGCAACAAGAGCGCGGAGACCGTGCGGCGATTTGCCGTGGAGGACGCCGCCTACGTACTCGGGCAAGGCGCCACTACGTTGGTGGTTGCCTGCAACACGATGTCCGCCGTGGCCGTGGACGCCATCCGGCAGCGATTCCCGTCGGTGCCGTTGTTTGAGGTCATCGCGCCGGCGGTGGATGCGGTAGCGGCGCGTCGCGCCAAGCGCATCGGCGTCATCGGCACGCGTGCCACCATCGGCAGCGGCGTGTACGGCCAGCGCATCCGCGAGCGGTTGCCGAAAGCCAAAGTGATTGAGCGGGCCTGCCCGCTGCTCGTGCCGTTGGTCGAGGAGGGCATGTTTGATGCGGCCGAGACGAAACGGGTCATTCGCCGATACCTCGAGCCCCTCAAGCACCAGACCGTTGACACGCTCGTGCTCGGCTGCACGCACTACCCGTTCCTCAAAGACGCCATCAGCCACAAGATGGGGAAGTCGTGTGCGGTCATCGACTCTGCGTCAGTGACGGCCAAGGCAGTTGCTGCTCAAGCCGGCAAGTTGGCTGACGGGCCGTTGACGCTCCACTTCTCCGACCTGTCGCCGCACACGGAGGAACTGGCGAGAGCCTGGGTGCCGGAAGCCGACGCCATTAACCATGTGCCAGTGGAGAGGGTGGAGCGCGGAGGCTGAGTATCGAATCACGAATAAAGAATCGCGAATCGCGGGCGGGATAAGTATTGAATCATGAATCACGAATCGTGAATCAAGGGGGACGTGTTAAACTACACCCGCGATTCATGCTTCTCTGTTCGTGATTCACTCTCTTTACACCTGCACGATGACCGGCAGGATGAGCGGCCTTCGTTCAGTCTTGGTGAACAAAAACTGCCCAATTTGGTCGCGTATCTTATTGCGCAAATCGGCATCGTTGGCCGGGATCTTCGGGTCTTTGTCCACCAGGATTTTTTTCGTCTTCTCCTGGATCTGCTTGATGAGCTTGAAGTTCTCCTTGACGTAGACGAACCCGCGCGTGATGACCTCGGGCGTGCCCACGAGCCGGCCGGTTTTCTCCTCGATGGTCGCGATAACGACGACCATTCCGTCGCCGGCCAGCTGCTGCCGGTCGCGCAGCACAATGTGCGAGACATCGCCCACGCCCAAGCCGTCCACGAACACGTAGTCCGTGACCGCGCGCTCTTTGGTCAGCACGCAGCCCTGCTTGGTGCATTCGACAATCTGTCCGTTGCCGGCCACGATGACGTTCTTGGGGCTGAACCCGCCCTCAATCGCCGCCTTCTCGTGCAGCTTCAAGAACGAGTAGTTGCCTTCGATGGGCATCAAGTAGCGAGGTTTCACCAATCGGTGCATGTCTTTTAAGTCTTCCTGCAACGCATGGCCGCCGGCGTGCACGTCCATCATCTGGTAGTTGATGACCTCCGCGCCTTCTTTGTAGAGCCCGTCCGTCAGCCGCTGGACTGCCCGTTCGTTGCCGGGCACCACGGACGAGGAAAAGAGCACGGTGTCGCCCGGCTCAATGCGGATGAATCGGTGCTCGCGGTTGGCGACGCGCATAAGCACTGCGCGGCCCTCGCCCTGCGCACCCGTGCACAGGATGACCAATTTGTTTTTGGGATAGCGGTGCATCTGCTGGACCGGCACCACCGTGTCCTTGTGGTAACGGATGTAGCCGAGCTCGCGGGCGATTTCGAGGTTCGTTCGCATCGAATAACCCTCGATCACGATTTTCTTCCCCAGCCCCTCGGCGATTTTGATGATTTGCGAGAGCCGCGAGATGAGCGACGAGAACGTGCCGATGATGAGCCGGCCTTTGGCCTGACGGATAATCTGCTCGACGTTCTTCTCAATCTCCCCCTCGGTCAGCTGCCGGCCGGGTTTTGACGCGTTGGTCGAGTCGGCCATGAGCATGAGAATCTGCTGCCGGCCGTACTGGGTGATTTTGCCCATCTCCGTGACGTTCTCGGCCCGTTCGTTGGGGTCGAGCTTGAAGTCGCCGGTGTGGATGACTGTGCCGACGGGCGTGCGAATGACCACGCCGACCGAATCTGGGATGTTGTGGCTCAAGCCAAAGAACTCCACGCGGAACTCGCCCAAGCGGAGCATGGTGTCGCGCTGGACCACGCGCAGATTGGGTTTGGGTGAGTCGCGGAAGTCGTCCTGTCGCTTGCGGATGATGCCCAGGGTCAGCGGCGTGCCGTAGATGGGCGGGTTGCCGAGGCGGTGGGCGAGGTGCGGGATCCCGCCGATGTGGTCGTAGTGGCCGTGGGTGATGATGATGCCTTTGATCTTCGTCTCTTTCCCGCGCAGGTAGGTCGTGTTCGGGATGATGTAGTCAATCCCCGGCATGTCCTCCTCGGGGAACTGCAAACCGAGGTCAACGATGACAATGGTGTCGTTGTACTCGAAAACCGTCGAGTTGCGACCAACTTCCTCATTACCGCCAAGGGGAATGATGCGCAGCGTGTTGCGCTTGATGGCGCTGGTTTTCGGCGGCGGTTGGTACGGGGCTTTGCCGCGTGGTTGCCCTCTGCCTCGATGACGCCGGGATCGGTGTTTGTTGCTCATGAATTGGTTCCCATCTGGTGGGCCTGTCCGGAGCAAGTTCGAACGTGGCTCCGAGATACGAACGAACACTTCAAGCTTCCGGGCTTCTTTCTCGAACAGAATGGTATCACCGTACCTGTCTTGGTGCAAGGTGCCGAGAGTGGTTGAGGGGCTGCTCTTGGGGCATTTCTGTGGATGCCATGCGTCGTCCCCTCCTTGACCGATTCTCTTTTCAGTCGTACTCTGCTTTTGCTTCTATGGCCAAGCCCCAGCCACTCATCAAAGCGCATCTCGACGCCAAACTGGACGCGCTCACCCGCGAGTTGAAGAAGCTCACGGCCTTTCGCGAAGTCGCGGCCACTCGTGGTGATGTCCGCGACGCCGTCCAGCACTTCACCAAGCGCTTCGACGCCCTCGACGACCGCCTCGAGTCCGTTGAGGTTCAGCTGGAGGCGATCAAAGAGTCCATCACCTTCCGGCGCGAGTTCGAGAACCTTGTGCGCGAGCTGAAGGCCCAGGGTATCCGCCTCGACGAGCGGCGGATTTTCGTCGTGTAAACATAGATTCCCTGGAAACTCCTAAGCCGCAAAGTCCCGAGCGCGGACGAAAGCACGCAATCATCGGGCTTGCTCTCCTGATTCTTGCGATTTTTAGTTTTTTCTTGCCGTATGGACGAGGCAACCTCTGGACGCTTCTGCTCATCTTGCCGGGATACCAGCAAATAATGAAAGCCCGCAAGGCCAGCGCTTCTGGAACTCTCGTACGTTTCGGCACCGTGTTTGGATGGCCTGTGTTCATCTCATGGCTGGTGCTGGTCATAGCTTTTATGACTGGTATCGGAATTGGGGCCTATCAAGGGGTTCAATAGCGCCACATGATGATCAACCGTTCGATTCCGACCTGCTCTGCGGATGACCTGACAAGAAGGTCTCATGAATAAGACGTCCGCCAGCATCAACGAGTAACAAGGAACCCCGCTTTCGCGGGACTTCTTCGAGTTATTCACATCGATGGGTCACGGATGGGACAAAAACCACCCTGGTGGGCGAGGAGGCCCTGCGCTATTCCTTACGTTGTTCGTCAAGTGCGGGGTCTACGCTTCCCCGCCTAACTTTCTTCGAAAGTTTGGCGGGTTCGCTCCGAGATTCGAAATGGAGAAGTATCACTGCCGAAGGGGGGAGTCGAACCCCCACCCCCTTGCGGGGACATGGCCCTGAACCATGCGTGTCTGCCAATTTCACCACTTCGGCCCGTTTGGAAAGAGGAGTTCCTTAAGATATGGAGTCTGCCAGCCTGCCTACGCCCTTCGCTACCGGAACCTCCGCCTGGTCTTCATATACCAGTTTTCGATTTCTGCAAAGCGGTCCGCCGGCTCGATGAGCGACACTTGGTCGAAGCCCTTCACTTTTTTCGGCAGGGCGTAGAGGTAGTTCGGCTGCCAGAGGAAGATGGCCGGGATGATTTCATTCAAGCGATTTTGGAACTCCGAATACTTGGCCGTGCGTTCGTCCAAGTTCGACGTGGCGCGCGCGTCTTCAAGCAGCTTATCCGTTTCTTTGTTAAAAAAGATGGCGAGGTTCAAACCTGGGTCGCGCTCTTGGCTGGAGTGCCAGAACGGGAACGGGTCAGGGTCAGCGCCGACAATTTGCGAGAACAGGATGATATCGTAGTCGCGCGGCTTAATGACCTCGCGCTGGATTTGGCTGGCCGCAACAATGGTGACGCGAGCGTCTACCCCAACGGCGCGCCAGGCGTCGGCAATGAGTTCGGCAGCGCGCTGGTAATCCGGGCGGTCGCTGGTCGTCACGGTGAGGGTGAGCGTCTTGTCGTTTTTGCGGCGCAAGCCATCCTCGCCTTTGGCCCACCCGGCTTCGTCGAGCAGCGCGTTGGCTCGGCCAGGGTCATACGGACGCACGACTGCTGCGTCGGTGCTGGCGGAGAAACCGGGCGGCAGCGGACCATCGACGGCGGCAGCGCTGTTGTTCGTCGTCGTGCGGGTAATGGCCGTACGGTCCGCTGCGAGTGCCAATGCCTCTCGCACCTTCACGTCGTCGAGCGCACCGCGTTTGAGGTTCAAGAAGAGCGCGGTGTACTGGGGCAACCGCAGCGGCAGGAGTCGCGTCTTGGTCGCTTCGACCGCGTCTTTCTGCTCGCTTGATACAAAACTCAACCCGTCCACGCGGCTGCGTCGGAGTGCCTCAACCGCCGTATTCGGGTCTGGGAAGAAGCGCAGCTCGATGTTGGCGATGTGCGTTGGTGTTCCGGGCGAGAATTCGTTGGGCTCGAGCGTGTACGAACGGACATTGCCGGCCGAGTCGAGCTTTATTTCCTGTACGCGGTACGGGCCAGCGCCGACCGGTTCGAGGTTCAGCTTATTGAGCCGCGCGTTCGTCGGCAGCACTTCGCGCCAGCGGTGCTCGGGGATGATGCCGACGGTCAGCGACGAGAGGAATGGCGCCAACGGCTCTTTGAGCGTGAAGCGCACGGTGCGGTCGTCCACGCGCTCGACCGTGACCGTGCTGAAGGCAGCGTTCAGGGGACTCTTGAACGTCGGGTCCTGGATGAGGGCAAAGCTGAACACCACGTCGTCGACCGTCAGCGGTTCGCCGTCGCTCCAGCGCAGGTCTGGCTTGAGCACGACCGTGTAGACCGTTTCTTCCGGGTTCATGGTAAACGACTCGGCCAGCTCCGGCACGACGAAATGGTCAGCCGAAAAACGGAACAGGCCGGCGTGGACGAGCCGGATGAGGTCATCGTCCGCATCGTTGGCCGAAGCAAACACCGGATTGATGTACTGGGGCTGACCGACCACGCCCTCAATGTACGTGCCGCCGGCGATTGGGAAGGGTTGGGTGAAGCGGCCGACGAGCCGCAGCAGCAGCCAGAGGGTCGAGGTCAGGAAGATGAGGGTGAGCACCAATACGACGAACTGCTCGCGCTGGTTGAGCACGCGCGGGAGGAGCTTGAGCTGGGTGAACGAGGGGATGCGCCGCGGTGACAGCCCACTCACGAGCTGCTCGTCGAGCTGGGCAACGCGGTCGGGTTCGTGCGAACGTTGGCGGACCATGGCAACCCAACGCCGCACCGACAGCCAGCGGCCTACTGGCGCGCTGCGCTCACGGAACCAGGTTCGGACTGTGGAGAGCCAACCCACGGAGGACTAGCGTTCGAGGAGGATGTTGACGATCGCCGTCGCCACGAAGAGAATCGCGATGACGATGGTGGCAATGAAAATGACCTTCTCGGCCCCGCGCTTGGTTTGGTAGATTTCACCGCCTCCGCCAAAGGCAGCGCCTAAGCCCGAGCCGCGGTTCTGCAACATGACGACCAGGATGAGGAGGGCGCCGAGGACGATTTGGATGATAGCAAACAGGGTTCGCACGGGATGGTCTCTTCGGGGAAACGCTGCACCCGGGGTGTCGTGCAGCACGCGCGTGAGCCTATCAGAAACGAGCGGGAGAGTCAATGCGGAGAGGAAAATAGGCAAGTAGGATGGTAGGCGAGTAACGTACCCGCTGCTCCACTACCTGCCTACTCTCCTACTCTCCTACTTGCCTACCCTCCTACCTGCCTACTCGCCTTCATGCTTTCCTTCTTCGCAGCTTCTGCAATGCAAACACGCTTTTTCCGTGCACGCTCATCCGCTTCCGCTTCTTCCGCTCGCGGCGGCTCCATTTGCCTGGCCGTTCCGTTTGGTGTTTAGGCGCGCGTGTGCTCATACTTACAGACTAGTCGATGTGTGCAGAAATGAGTATAGACGGCCCTTGGGTTCGCTCCCCACATCGCGCTGGTGTTGTTCGTGCTGGCGTCGGAACCTTTAGAGGTGCTCGCGCAGGATTTCGCGTTTCCTTGCCCCCACCAGCTGCTCGAGTTCCGCGTCGGAGGCGCGGCGGATGCCCGCGGTTGAGCCGAAGGTTTGGAGGAGGAGTTTTTTTGTTTTCGGGCCAATGCCCGGAATCTCGTCGAGGATGGAACGCACGGTTGCCCGCTCGTGCTTGCCGCGGTAGAAGCCGATGGCAAACCGGTGCGCCTCGTCGCGCATGCGCTCGAGGAGCAACAGCGCTTCGCTTTCCGGCGGAAGCTTCAGTGAGCCTCTGTGGCCGGGCCGGAACACCTCTTCTTCCCGTTTGGCCAAACCAATCGTGGGTGTTTTCACTCCGGCTTCGTCGAGGACAGCCATCACCGCCGAAAGTTGCCCTTTGCCGCCATCGATCACAAACAGGTCTGGCAGCGGCCAGTCGCGGTTTTTCACGCGGCGCCGCAGCACCTCGGCCAACATCGCGAAGTCGTCCGAGCCCGGCACGGATTTGACGGAGAATTTACGGTAAGCGGCTTTGTCCGGTAAGCCTTTGGTGAAGACGACCATGGAGCCGACTGGATTCGTGCCTTGGATGTTCGAGACATCGTAGGTCTCGATGCGCTCGGGCCGTTTGGGCAGGTGCAAGGCGACCATGAGCGCCTCGGTGGCGCGGCGGCCGCGCTCCGCATCGCTGGCTGCTTCGCGCTGCTTCCGTTCCAGGAAGACTGCGGCGTTTTCGTCGGCCATCGCGACGAGCTCGCGTCCGCGTCCGCGCTGCGACACGTGGAGGATGCCCGGCATCTCTTCCTCGATGGCTGGCGTCTCGGCTGGTGGGATGCGGACGACGACTTCTCTGGGCCGATCTTCCGTTTGCAGGTAGTACTGGTCGAGGAAGGATTGGATGACAACCGTGCTCGCCTCGTCGGCGCGCGCGGTCAGGAGGAACGTGCGGCTGTCGATAATCCGGCCGCCCCGAATGCGCAAAACCGCCACGGCTGTTTGGGACTTCGCCCGGGCCAGGCCGACCACGTCCCGTTCCTCGTTGGGCTTCCCCACGACGACCTGGTGGCTGGTGAGGTGCTCGAGAGCCCGGATTTGATCGCGGAGTTTGGCGGCCAGCTCGAAGTGGCGGTTGTGCGACGCCTCCTCCATCCGCTGCTTGGCAATGGCCAGCACAGGCTCTGTGCGACCGTCGAGGAAATCCATGACGCCGGCGATGATGGCGCGGTACTGTTCGCGGCTGTGTGGACCAAGGTCGTGGCCGGCGCAACGCCCCAGCCGTGCGTCAAAGCACGGGTCGTCCGCTCCCTGGCCGCAGGTGCGATAGGGCAGCAGGCGCTTCAAGAGCCGTAAGCTCTGCCGGATGTCGCGGGCGGACGTGTACGGGCCGAAGATGCGCGTACCCTGGCGCGGTTTGGCCCGGCGGACAAACTCGACCGAAGGGTACGGCTCGTCACGATTGATGCGGACAGTCAAAAAGCTCCGGTCGTCGCGGAGCATGACGTTGAAGCGCGGCTGGTGGCGCTTGATTTGCGTGGCCTCGAGGATGAGCGCGTCGTGCTCGGTCGGCGTCACGATGGTGGCGAGCGACGCAATCTCCGCCACCATTTCCCGTTTGGCCGCGTCGAACTGGTTCGTGCGTTGGAAGTACGACGACACGCGCTTCCGCAAATCCCGCGCTTTGCCGACGTACATGATGTTTCCGCGGGCGTCGGAAAAGAGATAGACGCCCGGTTTGTGTGGAAGATGCGCAATGGTGGATGTGAGCATCAGGGTCATGCGTCCTCAGGGTAAATGAAATAGAGCTTCGCCGACTAGAGCTGGCTGGTCGATACGTCAGAACGTTGGTATACTGCGGGTGTCCTCGCAACGCCGAGGCGCCGTTCGCTGTATGCTCGTAACGCCTTCACCGCTGTCACATCGCCGCACGCTCTGGGGAACGTTCCTCCTGTCGTTGAGCGTGCTCATGTTCGAGGTGACGCTGCTGCGGCTGTTCTCGGTGGTCATGAAGACGAACCTGTCGTTCCTTGCCATCTCGGTGACGTTGTTCGGCGTGGCGATCGGCGGCGTGGCCGTGTACGTGTTCGCTCGCCACTTCGCGCCGGAGCGGCTGCGCCAACGCCTCGGCCAGTGGCTGGCGGCGGCAGCGGTCGGCCTAGCCCTCTTTCCGTTTTTGTTCTTGCGGCTCAATTTTGATGCGGCGCACCTCCGAACGCTGACCCTGCTCATCGGCCTGCTTTTAGCGGCCGTGCCGTTCGTGACGGCCAACGTCGGCCTGACGCTCATCTTCCGGGCCGAGAGCGCGCGCTTCGGTCGCCTGTATTTTGCTGACTTGCTGGGCGCCGGCAGCGGTGTGGTCGCGGCCGTGGTGCTCATGCACCTCCTGACGGCTATTGACGTCATCTTCGTGACGGCCGCGTGCGCGTGTCTGGCGCTGCTGGCCTTCGGCGTGCTCGGCCGGCGTGGGCAAGCGGCCGTGGCCGTGTTCGCCGTCCTCGTCGCAGTTGTCGCCGGGGTGAATGAGGGCCGGAGCTTCGTCGATTTGCGCTACACGCGCGGCGGCAAAGAGTACGATGTCACGTTCTCGAAATGGAACTCGTTCTCGCGCGTCAGCGTCCACGAGGAGCGCGACTGGCTCGAACTTTGGTCGCTGCCGGCTGATGAGCAACGGTCGCACGGGGAAGTCGGTGTCCGCATCGACGCCGACGCGTTCACGAGCATTGTGCCGTTCGATGGGGATTTTTCTACGGTCGAGTACCTGAGGCGTGACCTCGCGAGCCTGGCGTACACGGTGGCACCGCCCGGCCAGTCACTGGTCATCGGACCCGGCGGCGGCCGCGACGTGCTCATGGCGCTCCTGCATGGGTACACGGTGAAGGGGGTGGAGATCAATCCGATCATCGCCAATGATATTTTGGGTAATGCGTTTCGCGAATTTTCTGGCGACCTGGTGGGGCGGCCGGACGTCGACCTCGTCGTGGCCGAGGGTCGCAGCTACCTCCAGCGGCATAATGAGCAGTTTAATGTCATCACGTTGCCCCTCGTTGACACGTGGTCGTCGACCGCGTCGGGCAACCTGTTCCTCGTCGAGAGCTACCTCTACACCGTCGAAGCGTTCGAACAATACCTGAAGCACCTCACACCAGACGGCGTGTTCGCCATCATCCGCTGGGACGAGGATGGCCTGCGCATCCTGTCGCAGTTCTTTGCGGCCAGCGAGCGACTCGGCATTGAGCATCCCGAGCGGAACGTCATTGTCGGCCGCAACGTGCCCGACGCTGTGACGCAATTGAACGCCTACGTCTTCAAACAGCAACCCATTACCGAAACCGAGTGGGAGCGGGCCAAAGCATTCCTCGAAGAGAACGGATTCTCCGTCCTGTACTCGCCGTTCGAGACAACGGACAACCCCTATCAGCGGTTGGCCAATGCCCCAGACCGCTCGGCCTACCAGGCCTCGCTGCGCATCAATACGTTTCCGGTGAGCGATACCAGTCCATTTTTCTTCTTCCGGAGCTGGATGTCCGATATTTTCCGCCAGGCACTCCGCGGCCAAACACCCCACGATGGCGGCCTGGTTGGCGTCTTCCTCATCGTCGTGCTGTTGAGCGCTGCGGTGGTGCTGGTGCCGGCGATGGCCCTGCGGCGCCAGCGGCGTCCTGAAGGCAGCCGGCGACGGACCGCCGCCTACCTCGGGTACGTGGCTGTGCTGGGCGTCGCGTTCTTCCTCTTGGAGATTTCCTTCATTCAGCAGTTCATCTTGTATCTCGAGCATCCCATCTACTCGTACTCGGTTGTGCTGGCTGCTCTGCTCGTGTTGGCTGGTATTGGCAGCTGGTGGAGCAGCCGGTTTAACGCCGGACAGCCAGCGGTGTACGCCGGGGTCGGTGTGGTCGTTGGCGGGCTCGTCCTCCTCGACATCCTCTGGTTAAAGCCATTCATCGACGCGACCATCACGCTCCCGATCGCTGCCAAGATTCCGATCGCCGCTGGTTTAACCGCGCCGATTGCCCTGGCCATGGGCATGATGCTCCCCTTGGCCATGCGCCGGCTGGGGAATGAGGGGCGGTCATCGCTCATCCCCTGGTGCTGGGCCGTGACCGGCTCGACCTCGGTGCTCGCGTCGGTGCTGGCAATCATCCTCGGGGTCGTACTCGGATTCCAGTGGGTGATGGGGATCGCCGGAGTGCTCTACGTATTCGCCTGGACGCTCATGGCGCTCGTGCCGCGCCCTGCGCCGGTCGGCTCTCAAAAGCGGTGAGCCAGGTGAACCAGGGCACGTCATCTCGGTTGATGCGACCCGCTCTCTGTGAGTCCGGCGTTTTCACTACAAGAAGTTACCGCCCGCTGGATGAGCGCGCGAATATGGGATAAGGAATATGGAATAATGGACGAGATTCGACTCCCCCCGTTGTTCCCCATTCCTCATTCGATATTCCATATTCGATACTCGCGGAACCCCCAACGCCCCTTGACCGTTCTTGACACGGGGTGTACACTGGCTCGCGTCTTTGTATTCAGAAAAACCTGTGGAAGAAACCATCTCCGTCCGTGGCGCCCGCGTCCACAATTTAAAAAACCTGTCCGTCGATATCCCGCGCAACAAACTCGTGGTCATCACGGGGCTATCCGGCTCCGGCAAGTCATCGCTCGCGTTCGACACCATCTACGCCGAAGGCCAGCGGCGGTACGTCGAGTCCTTGTCCGCCTACGCGCGGCAGTTTTTGGGGCTCATGGACAAGCCGGACGTCGACCAGATCGACGGGCTTTCGCCGGCCATTTCCATCGACCAGAAATCCACCAGCCACAACCCGCGCTCGACCGTCGGCACGGTCACGGAAATCTACGACTACCTCCGATTGCTGTTCGCGCGCATCGGCCTGCCGCACTGCCCGAACTGCGGCCGAGCCATCGCCAAGCAGACCATTGACCAGATCGTCGGCGAGGTTCTGGCCATGCCGAAGCAGACGAAGATCGCCATCCTTGCCCCGCTCATCCGCGACAAGAAGGGCGAGCACAAGCACGTCTTCGAGGAAATCCGCAAGGCCGGCTATGTCCGCGTTCGCGTGGACGACATCCTCTATCCGATTGAAGAGGCCGAGGACCTGACGCTCGACAAGAAAAAGAAGCACTCCATCGAAGTCGTTATCGACCGTTTGACGCTCGGGGTGGATGACCAAGAGCCGCGCGAACACAAGACGCGCTTGGGCGAGTCACTCGAAACGGCGCTCGAGCTGGGCGACGGCGTGGTGATTGTCCACGACTCCAGCCAGGAAGAAGACCACGTCTACTCCCAGCACTTTGCGTGCCCGCACTGTCACATTTCCCTGCCGGCCATTGAGCCACGCAACTTTTCCTTCAATTCTCCGCACGGCGCTTGCCCGAGCTGCACGGGTCTGGGCACGCGGCTTGTCATTGACCCGGACCTCGTCATCCCGAACCAGCGGCTGACCGTGGCCCAGGGCGCGATTCGGCCGTGGTCGCGCACGAACGCCAACCAGACCTGGTTCTACCGCATCCTCCAAGCCGTGGCTGCCGAGCACACGTTTTCCCTTGACCAGCCGGTTGAGAAGCTGTCGAAAGAGGCGGTCAAGGTCATCCTCTACGGCACGGGGGAGCGGCTCTACGACGTAAACAACGCGTTCGGCACCGGTAAGGTCAAGCAGTTCATGACCGGCTACGAGGGCGTCATCCCGAACCTCGAGCGCCGGTACAAAGAAACCGATTCCGAGTACATGCGCGGCGAGATTGAGCGGTACATGCGCGTGTACCCGTGCGAGGCCTGCGCGGGCAAGCGCTTGAAGCCGGAAGCGCTGGCCGTGACCGTCGGCCGCAAGAACATTGCGGACGTGGCTGCCCAGTCGGTCGCCGACGCCAAAGAGTTTTTCGCGAAACTCGGCGCTGCCAAGGCCACGGGCGCGCTCAAGTTGTCAGAGCGCGAGCAGACAATTGCCAAGCAGATTCTGAAAGAGATCCGCAGCCGATTGCAGTTTTTGGCCAATGTCGGCGTTGAGTATTTGACCCTTGACCGCGCCACCACCACGCTGGCCGGCGGCGAGGCCCAGCGCATCCGGCTGGCAACGCAAATCGGCTCATCGCTCGTGGGCGTGGTCTACATCCTCGACGAACCGTCCATTGGGCTGCACCAACGCGACAATGACAAACTCATCCACACGCTCAAGGCGCTGCGCGACCTCGGCAACACCGTGCTCGTGGTCGAGCACGACGAAGCCACGGTGCGCGCCGCTGACCAAGTCATCGACATCGGGCCGGGCGCCGGCGAGCATGGCGGCAGGGTTGTGGCGCAGGGGACCGTGCCTGACCTCGTGAAGGCCAAGGAGTCCATCACCGGCCAGTACTTGTCCGGTAAGAAGTCCATTCCCGTGCCGACGAAGTCCCGCGCTGGCTCGGGCAAAGTGCTGGTCATCCGCCAAGCCGGCGAGTTCAATTTGAAAAACATCGACGTGGAAATCCCCCTCGGCAAATTCATCTGCGTGACGGGCGTGTCCGGGTCGGGCAAATCCACACTCGTCACCGAGATTCTCGCCAAGGCGCTGTCGGCCATTTTCCACAACGCGAAAGACATTCCAGGCAAACACGACCGCATTGACGGGCTCGAGCACCTCGACAAGGTCATCAACATCGACCAGTCGCCGATCGGCCGCACCCCGCGGTCCAACCCGGCCACCTACACGGGCGTGTTCACCTACATCCGCGATTTGTTCACGCAAGTGCCCGAGGCCAAGATGCGCGGCTACGGACCCGGCCGGTTCTCGTTCAACGTCAAAGGCGGCCGGTGCGAGGCCTGCGAGGGCGACGGCGTGGTGCGCATCGAGATGCACTTTTTGCCGGACGTCTACGTCGAGTGCGAGGAGTGCAAGGGCAAGCGCTACAACCAGCAGGCGCTTGAGATTCACTACAAAGGCCGGAACATCGCGGACGTGCTCAATATGACCGTCGAGGAAGCGCTCGAGTTCTTCAAGGCGATTCCCGCCATCCACCAGAAATTGAAGACCTTGAACGACGTGGGCTTGGGCTACATCCACCTCGGCCAGTCAGCCACGACGCTCTCGGGCGGCGAGGCGCAGCGCGTCAAGCTGGCGACCGAGCTGTCCCGGCGGGCGACCGGCCGCACCCTCTACATTCTGGACGAACCCACGACCGGCCTGCACGTGGACGACGTGAAGCGCCTGCTCGACGTCATCAGCCGGCTGGTGGACAAGGGTAATTCCGTGCTCATCGTTGAGCACAACCTCGACGTCATCAAGTCGGCTGACTGGCTCATTGACCTCGGGCCTGAAGGTGGAGATGGCGGCGGCAAACTCGTCGCCGAGGGCACCCCGCGCGACGTGGCCAAGGTGAAAGCCAGCTACACCGGAGCGTACCTCGCCGAGCTGTTCAAGTCGGGCGTGCAGGGGAAAGTTGGAAAGAACGCAAGGAGGAAGTAGCAAGAGCGGGAATATGGAATGTCGGACCGAGTAGGTCCGTGCCCGTTCGAGATGCCTTCTTCGATATTCCCGTTCGGACTACTCACCACCCACCCGTCATGCTATCTTGACCCAGCCGCACGTTTCGTGTAGCGTGGGGCGTTCATATGGCAGGGAAACGACGCACCACGGAGAAGACCACTCAACCGACGCATTCGCGCCGCGGAGCGAAGGCATCGCACGGCCTGCCGAATTTGGCGCGACCGCATGTACGGCAGCAGGCTGTCCGCCGCCGCATCGTTACGTACGTGAGCATCGCGCTCATGGCACTCGGCTTGGGCATTATGGCGTACCCGTTCATCCCTATGTTTCGGTACGAGGTTTTCAAGCCCGCGCCCGAGCTTTTGTACCAGACGCGCTTCACCGCTCTGGCTGCCGGCGACGAACCAATCGCACCCGACTCCGAAGTGACGGCCGGGGAAATCAACCTGGACCAAGTGGCGCAGGTGGACCCAGCCACGGTCAAACCCGCGCCGAGCTCAAACCGATTCGTCATCCCGAAAATCGGCGTAGACGTGGAGATTGTCGAGGGCAAGGACCAAGAGGCCGCTCTGAACCGCGGCATCTGGCACATCCCGCAGACCTCCACGCCGGACCAAGGCGGCAACTTCGTTCTCTCCGGCCACCGATTCCGGTTCCTGTCTGGCAACCGCACGCTCTACCTGCTCGACCGGCTCGAGAAGGGCGACCCCATCATCGTGTTCTGGAAAGGGAAGGAGTATGACTACGTCGTGCGCTCGGAGAAAATCGTCAAACCAACGGCCGTGGAGATATTGAATAACACCGAGAAGCCGCAGTTGACCATCTTTACGTGTTCTCCTTTGTTCTCCACGAAGGAGCGATTAGTCTTGATTGCCAAACCGGTTTAGATTCCGCTGCGCGGGGCAGGGCACAACGCCCCTCTGGGGCTTTTTGATTTGCCAACCAGGTTGGCATCTTGAGGCCACCCCGCCCTACGGCGGGGTAGGCCGATACCCCCACCCTCTCCCTAGTCCGGCCGCCAGCCGCGACGCTCCGGGCGCTCGCTGACGCTCGGCCCTTCGCTGCTTGGGCGAGGCTTGTTGGTTTTTGTTGTTTTGTTTGCCTACTCTGCGCGGTTGCGTTGCTCGGTTTGTTATTTTGCCTTCGTATTTTATCTCGTTTTCGCGGGTCGTGGCTATCCTAGTCCCAGCCGCAACGCCGGGGCCGTTTTATTGGGTAGGTAAGCGGGTAGGATAGTAGGCACGTAGGAGAGTGGGCTGGTAGTGAGCGAGGCAGGTACGTTACTCGCCTACCATCTTACTCGCCTACTTTCCTCGTCTCCGTACGCATGTTTAGTTAACATTCAAGGGTGACAGATTTGGCTGTTGGGAGAGGTACTCAAGAAGTTTCTGGTAGGGAGTCAGTCCGTGCATCTGTTTGCCGAGATGGTACCGTTCATGGTTGTACCAGTGGGTGTACGCAGCGACGGT
>JACPUP010000021.1 GCA_016192205.1 Candidatus Kerfeldbacteria bacterium | reverse complement strand
CCGGCGCTGCGGCCCGGAATTTCGGGCTGCGACGCTTCGTCTCGGACTCGCAATATAGCGAATATTCCTCGTCCTCCGACTCGCGCCTCGCCTCGAAATTCCGTCCCTCGGCTCGAAAGCGATTTTTGGGATGGGCTCTAGTTTATGAGGTTGTTCGGCAGGTAAACGCATCGTGCTAATAAGCTAACGCGCTAACTCTCTTCCACGAGCTCCTTTTACCTTGCTTCTTCTTGTAAAAAATGCTACTTTTTATGCACCCAACGCCGGCTTTTCTATGGCCGAAAGCAGCAAGAATCATGAATGAGAGAATCATGAATCAGGGGACGTTCGGACACATCCAGGGCTTGCGCATCACACCGCCCATAATTCACGATTCGTGATTCTCGATTCCCGTCCGTCTCCTCGCTACTCCCCATTCGCTACTTACTCGATGACCATCTTCCCCCTCGGCGGCCCCACGTTCAAACTCCAAACCGCCAGCGGCGCAACCATTTTGCTCGACCCGCATGACGGAAAAAACGGTTTGAAGCCGCCGCGCGCCCAAGCCAAACTCACGCTCCTTTCGCAAACCGACGGCCGCAACGCGAACGCCGGCGGCACCGGCAGCCTGGTCGTGCAGGGTCCGGGCGAATTTGAAGTGGACGGCGCTGCCATCTACTCCGTTCCATCGGCCACGCCGGGCAAGCAGTACTTCGTCATTGAGTCCGAAGGCATGCGCCTCGGCCACCTCGGCGACCTTGACCGCGTGCTCCAGAACGGCGAGATGGACGAACTCGAGGGCGTGGACGTGTTGTTCCTGCCAGTCGGCGGGCACGGCGTGCTCGACAGCCGCAAAGCCACCGAGGTCATCAGCGAACTCGAGCCGCGGCTGGTCGTTCCCATGCAGTTCAAGGAAAAAGGGATGAAGTCCGCGCGCGATCCGCTGACGGACTTTTGCAAAGCGTTTGGCGTGAAAGACGCGGAGCCGCAGGACAAGCTCCGCCTCGTCAAGAAAGATTTACCCGTCGAAGAGACGAAAGTCGTGATTCTCCAATCCCATGGCTAAGGCCCCAGGCACGAAGGCGAAACGGACGCACACCCTGCCAGTGCGGGTGATGGCGACGAACCCGCCGCCCGTATCCGAACCGACGCGTCCGGCAACGGTGGACGGGCCAGAGCCGACCCGTCGCGTCCAATCCGGGAGCGTAGACGTAGCAGTGGAGACCGAGACGAAGCGTCGCGTGGCCACGATCGGCATCATCGTGGCACTCGTCGGCATCATCGCCTTATGGGCATTGACCGTTGGATCAGACCTCCTCGCGCCCGGGAAGTCGAATAACTTGTTCGTTCGCATCCGCGCCTCGCTGCGGTCGGTGTTCTCGAACGACGCCACCCCGAACCTCACGCCGGAAGAGCAGGAGTTCAATGAGCTTGATGAACGCCTGTTCCCCCAAGTCCCGAAGTAATCGGTATGGCCCCAGCGCGAAAGCAACCACCAGCGAAAAAGCCTGCCTCGCCGGCAGGAAAGCAACCGGCCACGCCAAAAGGCGAGTCAGGTAAGAAACCCGCACCAGCCGCCAAGGGTTCGGCGCCGATAACGCCGGCGGTGAGCAAGAACGTCGGCGCGCTCGTCGACCGCCCCATCACCCGCGAAATGGAGGAGAGCTACCTCGATTACGCGATGTCGGTTATCGTGGCGCGGGCGCTGCCGGATGTGCGCGATGGCTTGAAGCCGGTCCACCGCCGCATTCTCTACGCCATGTGGAACGTCGGCCTGCGCGCCAGTGCCAAGTACCGTAAATCCGCCACCGTTGTCGGTGAAGTGCTCGGCAAGTACCACCCGCACGGCGACGTGGCGGTCTACGACTCGATGGTCCGCATGGCCCAACCGTTTGCCATGCGCTACCCGCTCGTGGACGGCCAGGGCAACTTCGGCTCCATCGATGGCGACGGGCCGGCGGCCATGCGGTACACCGAGGCCAAGCTCGAGCGGATGGCCGAGGACATCCTGGTCGACATCGAAAAGGACACGGTGAACTTCGTGCCGAACTATGACGGCTCGCAAAAAGAGCCGCTGGTGTTGCCGGCCAAGCTGCCGAACTTCCTCCTGAATGGCACGGTCGGCATCGCGGTCGGCATGGCCACGAACGTGCCGCCGCACAACCTGTCCGAGCTAACCGACGGCCTGGTCCACCTGATCGATCATCCGACCGCGGAAGTTGCAGCGCTCATGCAGTTCATCAAGGGGCCAGACTTCCCGACCGGCGGCCTCATCTACAACCAGCGCGACATCGAGCAAGCCTACGCGACCGGCAAAGGCTCGATCGTGATGCGGGCCCGGGCCGAAATCGAGGAGGCCAAGGCTGGCGGTTTCCGCATTGTCGTCTCCGCGCTTCCCTACCAGGTGAACAAAGCCCAGCTCATCGAGCACATCGCGAACCTCGTCCGCGACAAGAAGCTCGACGGCATCCGCGACCTGCGCGACGAGTCAGATAAAGACGGCATCCGCGTGGTCGTTGAGCTGCACAAGAACGCCTACCCGAAGAAAGTGCTCAACCGCCTCTACTCGCTTACCCAGCTCCAGGACTCATTCCATGTGAACATGTTGGCGCTGGTCGACGGTATCCAGCCGCGCGTACTCAACCTGAAGATGGTGCTCGAAGAGTATTTGAAGCACCGCAAGGAAGTGGTGAAGCGCCGGACCGCTTTCGACCTGAACGTGGCCAAGAACCGCGCCCACGTCTTGAAGGGGTTGAAAATTGCGCTCGACCACCTCGACGCGGTCATCAAGACTATTCGCGCGTCTCGTGACCGCGACGACGCCAAAGCCAAGCTCATCAAACGGTTCACGCTCACGGAAATCCAAGCCAATGCCATTCTCGACATGCGACTGTCGCAGCTGGCCCACCTCGAGCGGCAGAAGGTCGAAGACGAGCTGAAGGAAAAACTCGCGCTCATCCGCGAGCTCGAAGGCATCCTGGCCAGCCCCAAGAAGATTCTCGGACTCATCCGCACCGAACTCACCGAGTTGAGGCAGAAGTATGGCGACCAGCGGCAGACCGAAATCGTGCCGAACGCCGTGGGCGAGTTCACCCAAGAAGATCTCATCCCGAACGAAGCCACGGTCGTCATGATGACCCGCGACGGGTACATCAAGCGCGTAGCGCCCGAGAGCTTCAAGACCCAGGGCCGCGGCGGCAAAGGTGTCATCGGTTTGACAACGAAAGAGGAGGACCAGGTCGAGCGGTTCTTCTCCACGACCACCCACGCCGATATGCTATTTTTTACCCAAACGGGCAAGCTGTTCACGCTCAAAGCCTACGAAATTCCGCCGGCATCGCGGACCGCGAAGGGTCAAGCGGTCGTGAACTTCTTGAACTTGCCGCCGCACGAGAAGGTGAGCGCGGTGCTGGCCACGCCCGACCTCAAAGGCTTCAAGTTCCTCATGATGGTCACTGTTCAGGGCGTCATTAAGAAAGTTGCCATTGAACAGTTCAAGAACATCCGCAAGTCCGGCATCATCGCTATGCGCGTGAAGTCCGGTGACCAGCTGCAGTGGGTGGAGCCGTCATCCGGCAACGACGAAATCGTGCTGACGACCGAGCGCGGGCAAGCCATCCGGTTCCGCGAGAGAGACGTGCGGCCCATGGGGCGTGCGGCTGCTGGCGTGCGCGGCATTCGGCTGCGGAAGGAAGATGCCGTGGTCGGCATGGACATCATCGCGGCGCACAGCGACATCAAACAGGCGCAGCTGTTGGTCGTGACCCGCCACGGTTTTGGCAAGCGCACGAATCTGTCTGCCTACAAGGTGCAGGGACGCGGTGGCACGGGCATCCTGACTGCGGAAATCACGGCGAAGACCGGGCCGCTTGCAGTCGCACTCGTGGTCGACGGCGCGCTGCCCAAGCACGACCTGGTCATTATCAGCCAGAAGGGGCAGGTCATTCGCTTGCCCCTGAAATCCGTCTCCACGCTCGGCCGGGCCACGCAGGGAGTACGACTGATGAGGTTTTCCGAAGCGGGCGACAAAGTCGCCTCGGTCACCTTCATCTAGGGCGGCCTCGGGCGCGATCGGCAGGTCACCCAACTGGGGCGGAACTTGACACTTTTTGAATTTGGCATTATGACAGAAGCGTCCTTCCCGGAACTTCATCGCTATCTTGCCATAGTCTCAAAGCCCCATCCCTGGGGCAATTCGCATCCTTAAGGACTGTCCAGTGGCATCCACACGAGATACCGGAAGTTCCTTGGGCCGGCGGTGTACTAACCACCTCCGGCCCTTCCTCTTTGACGTCTGATTGACAGCTGGCTGCTTTTTGTTAGGATACACATCAGCTTTTTGTGGGGTGGGTTCGTTGCTGCCCGCGTTCTTCAAGGGAGAGCGTCCGGGAGTCTACCCGGGGACGAGCCCTACCCCGCTCTCGCAGCTTCCAGCAATCGGCAGTCAGCGGAAATCTGGAAGTCGGAAGCCCTTCAGGGCAGGTTGGTTCTTCGTTCCCGAGGTCCGGGGAGTCCATGCTGGCTCGGACTTGTGACTCCCCCTTCCCGAGAGCGTCGGCTAACCTGCCCCCTACCCCGCTGCCGCAGCACCCAGCTATCAGCAATCGGCTGCCAGCTGAGAGCTGGCAGCAGTAAGCTTGAAAAGGCAGGTTGGTTCCCGCGTCACTCGAGGTCTCGGGGGGTCCAAAGGCGAGTACAACCTCTGCGACCCCCTCTTCCCGGTGACCGGGGCCGACCTGCCCGTCCCTATCATTGCACCCAGCGAGAGAGTGCTCCCCCACAACCGCGGCGAACAGTGTTGGATACTTGACGCGCCGCGGCGGTTGCACGGGCGTCCTCTGCAGCCCGTCGGAGTCCTCTCGCCCGCGTGAGTCCAGCGTGTCGCACACCTGGGCTCACGCTCTTCTTTTCCACGCGAGTTGCTCTGGCTTTGACCCATGGAGGCCTTCGGGGCCTTTTCTTATAAGGCCGGTAGCCAGGTAGGATTGTAGGTCGGTAGGAAGAAAACGTTCCGGCCTACCCGCCTACAACCTACAGCCCTACCCTCCTTTCATTTTCACATCCCCATCTCTGGGGTCTCTCGACTTGTCTTTCATTGCATTATCCGCTATCCTGCATGCGCCCATGGGCCTTCCTGCCAAACGGAATACGCGAAGCTCCAAGCGTCGGCGCGCCAGCCATTTTGCGCTCCACGCGTCGCGGCTTATCCCGTGCGACCATTGCAAGAAACTCAAGGTGCCCCACCGCGCCTGTCCGCACTGCGGCTACTACCGTGGCCGCGAGGTCATTCACACGACCACGAAGCTTGAGAAGCGGAAAGCCAAGCAGAAGAAGGAGCGAGAGGCGGGCCGATAACGTCGCCCCCGCGTCCGCTCATTCGCTCCTTGCTCCGCTGTTCATTCTCCACCCATGGCCAATCGCCACCTCGCCCGCACGATCGCACTCCAGACGCTGTACCAATGGGACTTTCATGGGAAGTCCGCCGACGCCTGGCGCGCGATGACCGAACGGAACCTGCAGGAGTTTGCGCCGGATTTTACCGACGCGGATTTTTCCCTGCAGATTGTCGAAGGTGTGGCTGATCACGTGCCAGATATTGATGCGCTCATCGTGAAGTACGCGCCGGCCTGGCCGCTCGAGCAGATCACCATGGTGGACCGCAACGTGCTGCGGATCGGCATTTACGAGTTGAAGTACGCGCCGGACATCCCTCCGAAGGTGGCCATTAATGAGGCCATCGAGTTGGCCAAGACGTTCGGCGGCGACTCGTCAGGCCGATTTGTGAACGGCGTGCTCGGGGCCATTTACAAAGACATGGAATCTGGCGATGGCCGTCAGTCGTCGGCTGCCGGCAACCAGCCACCAAAGGACGAGGGCGGGAAGCCGGAAGCCGGGGGCTGATAGCTGCCACTGCCTATGCGTAAATCCTTTGCCCCACTCCTCAAGAAGCTCGGCCTGACGTTTCAGGACCAGGACCTGCTCACCCAGGCCTTCGTGCACCGGTCGTACATCAACGAGAACCCACGTTTTCCGCTCGGGCATAACGAGCGACTCGAGTTTCTCGGCGACGCCGTGCTCGAGCTCGTCGTTACGGAATATTTGTACAAAACGTACCAGAATCCCGAAGGCGAGCTGACCAACTGGCGCTCGAGTTTGGTGAACGCGCGCACGCTGGCTGACGTCGCTGAATCGCTCGATTTTGATTCCTACCTCCTGCTCTCGAGGGGTGAGGCGAAAGACCAGCAGTCCAAGGCGCGCCAGTCGATTCTCGCCAATACCTACGAGGCGTTCGTCGGCGCGCTCTACCTCGACCAAGGGTTTGCGGCGTGTGAGCAGTTCATTGGGAGGACCATTGTCCCATTGCTGCCGGCGATTCTTGAGCAAAAACTCTACCGCGACCCCAAGTCTCAGCTCCAGGAGGAAAGTCAGGAACGGCTCAATGTGACGCCGACGTACCAGGTGATGTCGGAAACCGGACCGGACCACGCCAAGCACTTCCGCGTGGCCGTGTTCTTCGGCCGCGACGAGGTTGCGCGCGGCGAGGGGTCGTCCAAGCAAGAGGCGCAGGTGGCGGCCGCCCAGGCTGCCCTCGACAAGAGAGGCTGGTGACATGGAGCAACCCCTCTACTTCGCCTTTGCCCTCCTCATCATGCTGGCCGGCATGGTCGGCATCTTCCTTCCCTTCATTCCGTCGATGCCCCTCATCTGGCTCGGCGTCTTTTTTTATGGCCTGGTGACCGACTTTACCGTCATCGACAACTCGTTCCTCGTGTTTGCGTCGCTCCTCGTACTCGCCACCATCTTCCTCGATTACCTGACGGCACTCTGGGGTGGGAAGAGATTCCGCGCCAGCCTTTGGACCATTTTCGGAGCGATCGTCGGCGGCCTGGTGGGGTCGCTCTTCGGGCTGTTCTACGCGCTCATCGCCGGGCCCATCTTGGGCGCAGTCGTCGCCGAGGTCGTCCGCGGGCACGATGCGGCGTTCACCTACCGGGCCAAGCGGTATCAGGTGGTGGGCTTCCTCGGCGGTACTATTGTGAAGGTGGCGGTAGGGATCGCTATTGTCGGATTGTTCTTGTACGAGACGTTGCGATAGTTCGACTGGAGATTTTCTCGTATTGACTCTTTTTGGCCGAGCGCGTACCCTGCCGTCAGTTTCGCACCAGAACAATCAGCGCGAGCCACTCGATTCCCCGCAGGAGGAAGAGGAATGCAGATTTTCTCGCATGACGATGTCGATGCGTTCAACGGGGCGTACCCCGAGAACATGTGCGCGTGGGACGACTATTGCCGCGCGGCTGACCGCGTCACAGTCGTGGAACACCCGATCCTGGCGGATGTCATCCGTGTGTTGCGGGATCGGCGGACACTGCCGGCGAAGTTCCGTCGCTACACCCGCACCGCCTGCCAGGCGCTGTTGTGGGAGGCAACGCGGACGTTGCCTTTGTCCCGTGAACGGACGCCGTCCGTTCACGGTTTGCGGGACAACCCGCTTCTCACGCCGACGCAGAAGCTGACGTCGGACTCGGTGGACTGGGCAGTCATCCTGCGCGCCGGCGATGCGTTCAAGGATCCGGCACTCCGGCTGCTGCCGAAGAGTCGGGTCGCAACGTACGGCATCAAGCGGAACGATGAGACGCTCGAACCCGAGCTCTACAAGCGTTCGCTGCCGCCCGAGATCGTAGGTCGCGAGGTGTGCATCGTCGATCCGATGTTTGCCACGGGCGGGTCGGCGCTCTACGTCGTCAGCGATCTCAAGCACGAGGGCGTCAAGCGCATCACGCTCGTCTGCATCTTCGCCTCGGCGCCGGGGATCCTACGGCTCAAGGCTGCGCATCCGGATGTCCGTATCGTGACTGCGGCACTCGACCCCATCCTCAACGCGCGGGGATACATCGTCCCCGGCTGTGGGGACTTCGGCGACCGGTACAACGGGACCGAGAGCATCGAAGAAGATGTCCTGGCGGCCTGAAATGCTCAAACGTCCGTCGAACGAATCAGTGAGGGGAGGACTGTGATGGAAGCAGAACGGGAGCTGACGGTCGGCAGCATCGCGGCGCAGTACCCGGGGGCGGTCGAAGAGCCGGACGCCTATCGGTTCGTGGTCGAAACCGCCAGACCGGAGGATGGCGGGTGGGTAGATGACCTCTGCCTGCGGCCGAACAAGGATCCGGACACCGTCGGGTACCACGATGTCGTCGGCGTCGGGGTGAGCCGGGATACTGGCGAAGCAGTGACGCTACCCGCCGATGTCCCGCTCAACGGCTACGAGCGCATCCGACCGGACGTGGATCACTCGGGCTGATCTGATCCAGGGGCAGGTCGCTCGGGTCGGGGGTAGGAAATCTTCCTGCCCCCTGTTTTCTGTTCTCGAAGAGTGCGCGGCATGGTAAAATGCTCTCGACGGAAGGGCAGTAGCCTCGTAGGTCGGTAGGCTGGTGTGAGCGTGCGACGACAGCCTGGAATGCTACAAGCCTACTTACCTACTCTCCTACTACCAGCGTCATGCATCTCTCCAAACTCGAACTCAACGGCTTCAAGTCCTTTGCGAAAAAGGTGGTCTTGGAGTTCCCGCGCGGGTTGACGGCCATCGTCGGGCCGAACGGGTCAGGCAAATCGAACGTGGCCGATGCGGTTCGCTGGGTCTTAGGCGAGCAATCAGCTAAGCTGCTGCGCGGGAAGCGGAGTGAGGACGTCATCTTCGCCGGTTCGACGAAGAAATCGCGGCTGTCCATGGCCGAGGTTTCGATGTGGTTGGACAACAGCGACCGCCGCGCGCCGATCGACCACTCCGAGGTCGTGCTGACGCGCCGAGTCTACCGGTCGGGTGAGGGTGAGTACCTCATCAACAAGAAACCTGCGCGCCTCCAAGACATTCTCATGCTGTTGGCCCAGTCGAACTTCGGTCAGAAAACGTACAGCGTGATTGGCCAGGGCATGGTCGAGTCGTTTTTGAATTCGACGCCGGAACAGCGCAAAGAGTTGTTTGAGGACGCGGCCGGCGTGCGGCAGTACCAGATGAAGCGTGACCAGTCACTCCACAAACTCGCGCAGACCCGCGAAAACTTAAGCCGCGTCGAACTGCTCCTGCAAGAAATCAGCCCTCGTTTGCGCTCGCTCACCCGCCAAGTCAAACGGCTCGAGCGGCGGGCCGACGTCGAAGCCGAACTGCGGAGGCACCAGGTTAGCTACTACGCGACCCTGCTCACCGGCAACCGCAACGAGCACGACGGAGTTGCCACGCAGCGAGACGACCTCCAGCGCACGGCGGACGCAGCCACCCGGCGTTTGAAGGTCATCCAGCAGGCACTCGAGCAGCTCGAGGCCGAGCGCTCGCGGACTGACGCCTTCCAGCAACTCCAGAAGGGGTACAATGACGAAATCGACCGCAAGAACCGGTTGCTCGAGGAACACGCGGTCATCAAAGGCAAGCTCGAACTCATCGCCGCGAAGGAAGGCACGGCCGATGTCGTGGTCTACTCGCGCGAAGACCGGCAACGGCTGGATCGGCTGGCCGTGCTGGAGGAAGCCCATACGACACTGACTGCCGGGCGCGAGAGAACACGTACAGCGATTGCGACCGTCGGCCAAGAAAAGGAGCGACTCAACGCTGACATTCGACAGATCCTTGATGCTACGCCCCTGCCAGTGGACGCGCTCCGCCAGCACCTGTCAGGGCTTGACCGCGCTTGGGATACGCATCTCAAGCTCGCGACCGAGCTGGCCCGGGCTGAAGCGCGGCTTGAGGCCATCACCGAGGAACGCGACCGTTTGCGTGAGGAGCGTGAGCGGATGGAACGCGAGCAGAAGAGCCAGGCTGCGACAGAGCCGGCCGCAGCTCAATCCGAGCTGGCCAAACAGCACCGCGAGCTTGAGCAGAAAGTCAGCACTATCGACGAGCGGTTGGCGCAGCTGCGGGTTGAGCTCAACTCGTTCAACAGCAAAGAACAGGAGAAGAAAGAGCGGCTCTTCGTCCTGCAAAAGTCCTTCCGCGACGAGCAGCAGACGCTCAACCTCCTCACCAGCCGCCTGAACGAATTCCGCGTACAGCTCGCCAAGATCGACACCCGCCGCGAAGACCTGGAGCGGGAACTCAATCAGGAGTTACCCGAGGACACGCGAGAGAAAATCCGCACGGCCGTCAACGCGAAGGACGTTGACCCATCGACGAACCCCGAGCAGCGGCTCGCGGAGATCCACCGCCTCAAGAAGAACCTCGAGCTCATCGGCGGCATTGACGAAAGCACCGAGCAGGAGTTCCACCAGACGAAGGAACGTCACGATTTTCTGTCCCACCAGGCCGAAGATTTGGCCGAGGCCATGGAGAAACTCGACGGGGTCATTGCCGATCTCGACGCTACCATTAAGAAGCGTTTCGACGAGTCCTTCGAAACCATTTCCCACGAGTTCAGCCGATACTTTCGCACGCTGTTCAGCGGCGGGAACGCGAAGCTGGTGCTCGTGCGAGAAACAGTGGTTGATGAACCAGAGGAGGAAGGTGAGGAAGCGGAGGACGAGGAGGAAGGGGAGGAGCCGAAAGCTGAAAGCCGAGCACCGAAAGCTGCCGCGCATCGGGTTGTCACAGGAATAGAGATTCAGGCGACGCCACCGGGCAAAAAGCTCAAGTCCATTGCCATGCTCTCCGGCGGCGAGCGGGCGCTGACGTCCATCGCGCTCATCTCGGCCATTCTCGCGGCGAACCCGTCGCCATTCGTCATCTTGGACGAAGTGGATGCGGCACTCGACGAGGCGAACTCTCACCGCTTCGCGAAGATTGTCGCCCACCTGGCCGAGAAAACGCAGTTCATCACCATCACGCACAACCGCACCACCATGGAGCACGCGGCAGTGCTCTACGGCGTCACCATGGGCGATGACGGCCTCTCGAAATTGCTATCCATCAAAATGGCCGACGCCGAAAAGGTCATTCCGAGTTACGGAAACCGGGGGTAGGCGAGTTGAACACGCGGCTATGGATATGTGACATGTGACAATTGACCAGCTGGCCGACGGTCAATGGTCAAATGTCCAATGTTCACTGGTCAATTGTCCACCTTGACGGCTCCCCGAGCGGGGTTGCGCTTTACAGGCGCTCCGTCGCGTGGAACCATACGAGGAGTATGCCGGAAGTCGTTATCCCCCGGGCTGAAGTTTCGAACGAACAGCCATCCCGTCCTACCATTGACTCCCCCGAGCGCTGGGAGGAGTTCCGCGCTGAGAACCTCCAGGAGGTCATCGAGCAAGCGAATCAACGTGAGCTCGAAGGTCCGAGTCACCTCATGTGGCGCTCGATGGATCCAGGTGAGATCCTCCTGTTCCTCGAAGGGCAACGCGACGCACTCCACTTCCGAGCCCATCGACCGAACGTAACAACCTACTGGACGGAGGCGCTCGGGTACCGGGCGCCGAGGAGTGAGTACCCGTTCCTCGCGGTGATCGGTTTCGAGCCGGACGAGGAAACGATGAAGGTCAGTCGTGAGCACATGCGGCACATGGCTGACGACACGCACCCGAGCGTGTTGGAGAAGGCGAGCAAGTACTACATTCTAAACGGTGACGTTGCGCCGAAAGACGCACGGTACCTCCTCATACGGTTCGCCGGGAAGGAACTGGGCAAGCCACAGCCGCTGCAAGTCTACCGCGTGAAGTCCGAGGCTTTGGCTGCGCTGCGCGAAGCGAAGCGTCAGACGGAGTATCCAGAAGTCGCGTAGGGCAAAGCGGGACTCCTTGAGTGAGGAGCCCCGCGCTAGGGTGCAGTGAGGCGTTGGAGCGCCTGTTCGAGGGCACCGACGAGTTCGGTCTCGTAGAGTGCGATGATGACGGTGCGGACGACGCGTGGTTCAGGGATGACCTGGCAGAAGTCAGCGATGCCCGCGAGCATCTCCTGAGCAGCGACTGCGGGCTTGACGCGGCCGACGCCTGTCCCGAGCGCTGGGAAGGCGACGGTCGCGTCGCCGAAGTGCTCCGCCGTTATGAGGACGTTCGTCGTCGCGCGACGGATGCACGGCCCTTCAGTCTGGTGGCTGATGACGGCCGCGTGGATGATGGCGTGGCAGTTCGTCAGCTCCCCGGGAGCTGTCCGAACGGCGTCGCAGTGGCCCACGGAACCGATACGGTCGAGCGCACGCTGGATCGTTGGCCCGCCGCGTTGACGGATTGCGCCGGAGACGCCGCTGCCGAGGTAGAGCGCGGTGTTGCTCGGGTTGACGATCGCGTCGCACGTGATATGGAGCAAGTCGCCAACTACCACGCGGATGGTCAGGCCGGCGTAGGTGCATTCCCCCACGATGCGAACCTCCTGGTTGAATGAGCGTAGGCCGGAGCGTAGCAAAGGGCGCGGCCCGTGTCAATTCCCGGCCGCTGCAGTCTACAGCCCTAGTAGATCCGGTACGTTTTCCCCTTCGGCACGATCGTAATCCACGTCGAGCCGCGCAAGAAACGGATTTCATTGCCCCTCGAATCCGTAAAGAGCAAACGGCCGCGGTCGGACTTCTTCTGCCAGCGGACCGTCCGCGCTTTACCGCTTTGCAGGAGGATGGCCTTGCCTCTCCCGACCGTCTTGAGTTCAATGCGGCCGGCTCGGTCCAGCACGCGTTCCTTCGGGACGAAGAGCAGGACGACGTTCTTGGCCGCGAGCGGCTGCTTGGAGACCGCGTCGCGCCGGAGCACGCCACCGGTCGAACGGAGGTACGCATTCCGACGCCGGCTGTACGCGTAGCCGACGGTGTACGGCCGGCCAGCGCCCAGGTCCACGTGCACTTGCTGCCGTCGCTTCGGCCGCTTTTTCATCGGCGGGTCAACGGTGTACTTCCAGGGCCGGTAGTGGAGGACGGCCGCTTTCCCCTTCTTGTTCTTCATGGCAGCGGCGATGAGCTTGCCGTTCGTGTAGGTCGCATGCACGCCGTACCCTTTCCGGAAAAAGTACTTGGCAGTGCTCCCTTTCTGCCCTTCGACGTTTCGGAGCTTGAGTTTCTTCAGCAGCTCCTGCGCATCGGGGCTGCCGCCAACGTGGAAGACCGCAGCCGGGTACTCGGCAGCGGACCGGATGAAGTATGGCCGGGCCGAGCGGATCGGCCCCACGAGCGACAGGTCTGTGCGGGCGAAAAGGGCCATGAAACGGGGGATGCCGCCTTCGGCCAGCGCCTCGTAGACGACCGAGGCCTTGTCGAGACCGGCTTGCGGCCGAGCAGCCGTGTGGTTATCAATCATGACGGCGAACACGCGCGGATTCGCCTGGCTTGGGCGAACGAGAACCCCATCGAGTCGCCGCTCAACGCGCTTCGATCCTGCGTCGGCCGACATGGCAAAACCACCGAACAGCAGTGCGGTAAACAGCACACAGACCAGGTGTCGGCGGAGCATACGTTCGTTGGGTGGGTTGTGTTTTTGTTTCTTTTATTATCTTAGCACATTTTTCTCCCTTTGGCCAGGGGGGGTGGAAAACTAGGTGAGGAGGAAAGCAAGATAGCAGGAGGGTGGGAAGGGGGCCCGTAGGGTTTGCGAACAAAACACCACCTACCTACTCGCCTACCAACCTACTCTCTTTGGGTTGTGCTAGCTGGTAAACGCGCTGCTGGTGACGCGCAGGACCTCCTCGACCGTCGTCACCTTCTGCAGCGCCTTCTGCCACCCGTGCTCCCGCAACGTCTTCATGCCGCGCTGGAGCGAAATCTTCGTCAGCACGTCCGCTGATGCTTTGCTCGTGATGAGCTGGCGGAGTTCCTCGTCGGGCAGGAAGATTTCGAAGATGCCGGTCCGGCCGCGGTAGCCCGTGTACCCGCACTGCTCGCAGCCCTTCGCGCGCACGAGCTCAACGGATTTCTTGTTTGGCAACCCGAGCCGCTCGAGCAGCTCGGTCGGGGCTTGGTAGGGTTCAGCGCAGCGGGCGCAGACGGTTCGCACGAGCCGCTGGGCAATGACGCCGATGGTCGCCGAAGCAATGAGCACCGGCTCGATGCCCATGTCGGTGAGCCGCGCGATGGCGCCGATGGAATCGTTCGTGTGGAGCGTGGTCAGCACCAGGTGGCCGGTCAGCGCTGCCCGGACCGCAATCTCGGCCGTGTCCACATCGCGAATTTCACCCACCAGGATGACGTCCGGGTCCTGGCGCAACAGGTAGCGGAGGCCGCTGGCGAACGTCAGCCCGGCGTCCGGGTCAATTTGCGACTGGCGGACCATTGGCAGCTGGTACTCGATCGGGTCTTCAAGCGTCACCATGCTCTTTTCCACCGTATTAATCTTGTTGAGCGTTGAGTACAGGGTGGTAGTTTTTCCTGAACCAGACGGGCCCGTGACGAAAATGATCCCATAGGGGCTTGTAATCATCTGTTCGTAGAGCGCAAAGTCGTCCTCGGCCATGCCCAACCGTTCCAGGCCGACCAAAATGGTGGATTTGTCGAGCACGCGCAGCACGGCGTTCTGGCCGTGGATAGTCGGGAAAACCGAGACGCGTACGTCAAGCTCCTGGTCCTCGATTTTCAGTTGGAACCGGCCGTCTTGGGCGCGCCGCCGCTCGGCGATATCGAGGTTCGCCAATACCTTGATGCGGGAGACCATAGGGTCGAGCAGGGAGATGGGGTGCTGTTCAATTTCACGCAGCACACCGTCCACGCGAAAGCGCACCCGCACGCGGTCGTACTCGGGTTCGATGTGGATGTCCGAGGCCTTGTTCGTGACGGCGAGGCGGAGGATCTGTTCAATCCCCTGGACGATGACGCCGCTTTCGATGTCTGTCTCGTCTTTCCTCCGTGCCATGTGAGGGTAATGGTAGAGTGCCAAGCAAATACCGTCAACGGAACGAGTGGTGGAGCAACGAATCACGAATAGAGAATCAAGAATAGTGGAACGTATTTTCCCGTGCCCCTGATTCCCGATTCACGATTCTCTATTCTATTCATTCCCTTGACCAATTCTTCCATCCAACGTACACTCCCCGCGCTCGACCAGTTACTATTGTTATGCTCACTATTCGACTGCGCCGTGAAGGCAAACGTAAGCAGCCGGTCTATCGGGTCATCGTGTCCGAGAAGGCCCGTGACACCTTGGGCATGTACCTCGAGTCACTCGGCCAGGTGAATCCGCACGCCAATCCTCGCGCCGTCGTCTTGGACGTGGAGCGGGTGAAGCACTGGTTGGGCCAAGGCGCCCAATGTTCCAATACGGTCTACAACCTGTTCGTCGATCAGCAACTCGTGGCCGGCCCCAAGCGCAAGGTGGGGAGCGTGAAAAAGACCGAGGCCGAGGCGGCTACTCGCAACCAGCAACCGGCTGACAGTGCAAAAGAGGCCGAAAAACCGGCCGGAGAAAAGAAAGAAGGGCAGCCAGCCGCCGACAAGAAAGAAGCGAAGCCGGCCGAGGTGAAGCAGGAAGCAAAACCAGCCGAGGACCAGCCCGACGCTCCGCGCGGGTAGATTTCGGTGGCAAATCAACCATCCACTCCGCTGCATTTGACTCCTCCGCGCTTTTTTTGCTATTGAGAAAGGGCACTGCGCTGCCCAGCACTGGAAGCTCGAGGGAAAGGTCGACAGCCGCCGTTGCATCCCAACTTCTTGAAGGATTGCAAGGACTACCGTTGTGGAAGAGAATCTGCACGACCAAGAGTTCGTCGAGTACGTTGTGAAGTCCATCGTTGACCGCCCCGAGGACGTGAAGGCCGAGCGGACGGTTGACGAGATGGGGGTACTCATCACGCTCAAGGTGAACCCCCAGGACCTGGGTCAGGTCATTGGACGTCAAGGACAAACCGCCAAATCCATCCGCACCCTCCTCCGCGTCGTCGGCGCTAAGAACCACGCGCGGGTGAACTTGAAGATCTACGAGCCGGAGGGCTACCGCAAGGGACACGGCGGCGACCGTCGCGAATCACGCGGCGGCTTCTCTGGCGGCAGCCAGGGCCGCGACCAGGGGCCGCTGCCGGCTGACGATGCTGTTGGCATGATGCCGCCGGTCGACGATTTGAAGTTGTAGGAATCAATCGAGCCCCGAATACGGCTCAACTCGGAAGAGTTGGGCCGTTGTGTTTGGTGGGTACCGGGTACAGGGGACTGGGTACGGAGCAATCGGCGTCCAAACCCTGTACCCACTACCCTGTACCCCGTCCCCTGAGATTGACACCGGCTCGTGAGTGTGCAACATTGCTCTGCAATTGCTCTTAAGAATCAGATCGGGTTCGTCCGCCACGTGCTGTCGAGGAAGGAGGGGGTCATGACAGCGGAGACGGAAGATCGGTTCGATGACTGCGATGAGGCCAGTCATCTGCGCGAGCAACTCGAACGGCTCATGCTGGAGCTCGGGAATGAACACCCGAGCACGATGGAAGCGCTCGATCGGTGGTCGCAGCACCGCGACACGTGTCAGCAGTGCGTTGTGTACTGGGACTGGTACGCGCGCGTGGGTAAGAAACAGGCTCGCGCCTGGTTCGAGGAAACGTTCGGTCCCGAGGGAGTTGCCCATGCCCGCCAGTTGACTCAACTCTACGCCCGGTGCCAAGAACAGCTTTGGAGCTGCCGCCTCATCCAGCGCCGCTTCATGGATGAGGCGGACGCCCTCGATTGTTTTATCATGTACCTCATTGGCGAATACACCGGCGAACGCCTGGCGTCAGAGGTCAGGACATGGCTGCAAGACCACGAAGCGACCTGTCGGACGTGCCACGAGGCCTGCGAGCTGGTCCGTCAGTCGCTCTAGCGCCTGAAGACACCAGGCCATGGACGCGCCCCGCAACGCGGTCGATCCCCTCGGCCGCGTTTCTTTACCCTAAACTCTATACCCTACACCCTGTGTGCTTCGACATCCTCACCATCTTCCCTGACGGTACACGATGCGGTCATCCAGTACAGGGGTAATGTAACCCCCCCTTGACAAACACGGGGTGCTCAACTACGGTTGGGCACACACAAAAACACAGGGAGGGCAGCGTGCTCATCGAAGGTGTGGCGCTGTACGTGGCTCTTTCCACTTCGGAGTTTGAAATCTTCCTCGAGACTGGGCAACTTCTCTTCAGCGCCGTCAAGTACCCAGTCCCAGGATATCCAGACTTGAGCGTTGTGACCGACAGCGAAACGCGATTCTACCGATGCTCGGGCACCGCAGAGCTGCGGGACGAAGATCGGATGTCCCGCCAAGAGGTGAGCGCGTTTCTGGTGCCGTACGGCCAACCGGTCAGCAACGTCAGGCTGTCCGGTCCCCCTGGCAGGCTGTGGCGAGCAATGTTCGGATCAACAATGCTCGAGGGCCTGTGGGTCGAGGTACGGTCAGGAGAGATGTCGATCTTAGGAACGGGCGAGTTCGATGAGGACTCGGACCCGACCGCCCCCAATTTCAAACCTTGGTCGCACATCATCCGCGCCCGGGTACTCATCCTGGGCGTCTCCGCACCGCGCTAGCCCGCCGACTCCGCGGAGCCATCGTGACACGGTGGCTCCGCCTTTCGATCTCTTTGACCGTGGTACACTTCAATTATGCGTTTCGACATCCTCACACTCTTCCCTGACATGTTCACCTCGTATTTGAACGAGGGCATTCTGCAGCGCGCGATTCGGCAGAAGAAGATTTCCGTGCACCTGCACGATATCCGGAAAGCCGCAACCGACCGCCACCGCACCGTAGACGACCGGCCGTACGGCGGCGGGCCAGGCATGGTGATGATGGTCGAGCCGATCGTCAATACGTTAGCCAAGGTGCCGAAGCTCAAGCGGCGAAAAGTCTTTTTGCTTTCTGCCAGTGGCAAGCAGCTTACCCAGGCCGACGGCCGCAAGCTCGCAGCCGAAAGCCAGATCGTGCTCATCTGCGGCCGGTACGAGGGCGTGGACGCGCGCATCAAACAATCCATAGACGGTGAACTATCCGTTGGACCGTACGTGCTCACCGGCGGCGAGTTGCCGGCCATGACTATTCTCGACGTAGTGAGCCGCAACGTGCCCGGCGTGCTCGGCAAGGCCGCGTCGCTCGTCGAGGAATCCTACGCCAAGCCGGGCTGGAAAGAGTACCCGCAGTACACGCGGCCCGAGGTCTTCCGCGGAGTGCGCGTTCCCAAGGTGTTGCTCTCGGGCGACCACGCGGCCATTGCAGCCTGGCGAAAAAAGCGAGCTAAATCATGAAACGCTGGTCGCTGGTCATCGTCACGCTGCTCGTCCTGTTGGCGTTTTTCATTCCGCGCATCTCCGGCACGGCCGCGTATGTGAACACCGATGGCAGTGGCTTCTGGTTCGAGCGCACCCAGCGCTTCTGGCGCGGCATGCTCGAGGGCGACTTTATCAAAACCATCCCCGCCCCGCACCCGGGCGTGACTCTCACCTGGCTGGCCGGCGCTGTGTTCCGCGTGGCGCAGGGCTTCGGTTGGATCGACCGGTTGCCCACCGACAGCGACCCCGCGTCCAAACTCGATGCCTTGAGCTACGCCGCGTTCCCGGCTGTGCTCGTGACCACGCTCTTCGGCGTTGGGCTCTTTTTGCTTTTCCGTCTCGTAACCGGTTCCACGCTCGGCGGCGCGTTCGCCATCCTCTTCCTCCTTATTGACCCGTGGTGGATTTCCCAGAGCCGGCAGTTTCACTTGGATGCGCTGGCCATCAGCTTTTCGTTTTTCGGCCTGCTCACGTTTCCCATCCAACGGACTGGTCGCTGGCGGTTGCGCACGGTAGTGGCAACCGTGCTGTTCGTCCTCGGCATTTTGACCCGCTTCTCATCCGGTATCGTCCCGTTCGTCTTGGTGCTGTATCTTCTGTTCAAGAAAACTGATGAACTGTTCCGACAAAAAGTCCGCCGGTTGTTCGCCATGGGACTGATAGCGCTCATCCTCGCCATCGCGGTCTGGCCGGTGATTGTGGTCCATCCGTATGCGACCTATCGGTTTCTGCGCTTGGGCGTCGGCTGGGCTACGCAGGAGCACCTCGACCTGCCGTTCATGGACGACCAGCCCGCCTGGCTCCAGTGGGCTGACGACCCGTTCATGCTGCTCACGCGCACCGCGCTCATCGTCCTCGGACTGGTGGCGGTGTCGCTCGTTCTCCGCGGCCGGCAGTGGAGCGACCACGAGCGGTTGCTCGGCTTGGTCGCGCTGTTCACGTTCGTCGTGATGTGGGTTCTGCCGAAATCGCTCGACCGGTACGTGCTGCCGTCAGTCGTGGCGCTCGATGTGTTAGCGGGACTGGCCGTGTGGCAGTTCTGGCAGCGATTCACACGCTGGCGCCGCGTGGTTTGGGTTGGCGTGTTGGCAGTGGCGTTGTTCGGCGCGCTCGAAATCGTGCGGCTGCATCCGTATGAGAGTTACGCGCGCAACACGCTGTACCATGTCCTGTACCCGTCGCTGGCCGGACGGAACACGGCATTTATGCTCGGTTGGGGCGAAGGCTACCGCGAGGCTGGCGAGTATCTGAATGCCATCACGCAGACGCCGCAGCCGGTCGTGTCCTCATGGTACTCGGACGTGCTGGCAACGAGTTACCGCGGGCCAGTCGTGTCGTCGCGGTTTGCACCGGACGCCGAGTACACGGTGCTTTACCAGAATATGCTCGTGCGGCAGCTCTATCCGACACTGGCGCGGGAGATTTACAACGACGGCACCCCGCCCATTTGGAGCGCGTCCATCAACGGCTATGGCGCGATTTGGATTTACCGCACGCCGCCGCTCATCGCCAAGGCCAAGCCGCCGCTGCAGAAGGAGCGGAAGTCGCGCGGACTGCTGAATGATGCCGAGCTGCAGGAGATGCTCAATCGGCAGGGCGAGGTGTATGTAGAGCTCACGAGGTGAGTGGGTTGTGGTGAGTGGACGACGGGGGCGTAGCGAGTAGAAAAAAACAAACAGAAAGACCAACAAGCGATGGTGGCCGCGGAGGAGCGAGTAGAAATAGCGAATATGGAATCTAGAATATCGGACGGGTGTGAACTACAACGCCTCGATATTCAATATTCCTGATTCGAGATTCCTTATTCCCCTGTCTTCCCGCTACCAACTCCCCCCGCCTCCGCCACCGAAGCCGCCGCCGGAGAACCCGCCGCCGCTAAATCCCGAGCCGCCCGAGGCCGCGCTCGCTAACCCTTGCGCCGCGGTCGTCTTGGCAAAGTCAGAAAGACTCGAGGCGAACACCGCGGCGTTGAAGGCTGTCCAGTTGCCCTGGTACCAGTCCGGCTGCTCGATGGTGATGTGCTCGAACTGCTTGGCCCAGTCTTTTTCCACGCCGAGCGCAATGGCGAACGGCAAAAACGCCATGAACTGCTCGGGCTTCACCGCCGGCGCGTTGTGGAACTTCAGGCGATCCTTGTCCGTAACGCTCAAGAAGAGCTTGAAACCTTTAATCTGCTCGGTGACAGCCACGCCTTTCCCACTGCGTTGTTGCAAGAAGGGAAGCATGAAGATGAGCGTCAGTCCTGCGCTCACAGCCAAGCCCACCGTCCAGCCGACCCAGTCGGCCATCCACGCGATCCAGGCCAGTCCGCCGAGCACGCCGACTGCCATGAGGTACTTTCCGCGCGCGCTAGACAGGTCCTTGAAGTACTGTTGCTGTTTGGCCTCATCGCGCAGCGTTTTTTTCAGTCCCGACAGCTTCCCCGGCAGGGCTTTCTGCAAGTCTTTGAGGGTCACGCTGTCACCCACACTGAACAGGGCTGTATGGAGCTCGCGCTCGAACTGGGTCAATGTCGCGCTCGGCTCGCCGGTCTTGATCAGCCGATAGGTGTGCCGCCACAGCGCCTGGTCTTCGTAGGAAATTTTGAGCGTACCCTTCACAGCGAGGTCAATGATACTGGCCGTGACGTCGCGCGAGTTGATTTGCTCGTCAATGAGGTAGCCGAGCATGGCTGGTGACAGGCCTGTCGGTGGCTCGTACTCGGCAATGATGGTGCCGCGGCCTTTGGGGTCTCGGCCGAGCCGCAGCTGAATCCAAATGAGTGCGATGAGCGCCAGCGCCGGCAGGCCGTAGCCGAGGTTCGGTGCCGCGTCGCTCGCAAAGCGCTGCCAGGCAGTCGGCTCGGGCACGGCATCGGCTGACAGCCGCGCCACCACAGTCAGGCCTTCGTTCGCAGACAACGCTGCTGGCGCGATGACTTCAACCCCGCCGCCGACCGCCGCCCTGATGGTGCAGTCAGTCGCCTGACTAGCCACCGCACCAGTGTAGCATTTTATGTTGTCGACGGTGGCGCCGGTTGCTTCATTGATCGTTGCCACGGCGTGCTCGATAGGCACATCCCAACCATTGCCCGTGATGTTCCAATACAGTTCAGGTTGGCCGTCGAACCAGTTGATGGCGTTGCGCACCTGATAGGTAATGAGATACCTGTGCTCGCCGGTGATGGTGCGGTCTGGGTTGCCGATGCGCACCCGCGCGTACCCTGACTCGGAACTGACTACGTACCGGTCGCTGGGCGCGCCGTCAATGCCAACGTTCACCACCTTCACCGGCGTCCGGCGGTTTTCGACCTTCGTGGGGATGAGCCGGTAGATGCCGTGGCGTTCCGCCTCCCCAAAGTCGTACGTGATGGTTTCCTGGACGGCGACAACGCCCGATCGGCTCACGGTGATGGTGGCGGAGAGTTGCACGACCCGCTCGGCTGCTTGGGTCCAGTTCGGAATGATGAACAGGGCAGCTGCAATGAAAATGCCAGCCAGGCGTTTCATACGCCATAACTCTACTGCTTTTGATTGGCCTGCGCCACATACTTCCTTGGGCGCAACTCCCTTTGAATAATTGACAGACCCGCGCCCGAATGAGTAGAGTCGAACTGCTGTTGAAACTGGTGGACGGTTGGACCTGCAATGCGGGGAGGAAGCATGAACTTTTCCACCACGGTGGCAGGCATTCCGCTCGAACACCCCATCATGAACGCGGCCGGCACCTGCAAGCGCTGGGAAGGCGAGGAGGGCATTTCGACGCTGCTGCGTTCGGCCAGCGCGGCTGTCGTTCTCGGCTCAATCACGCTGGAGCCGAAGCCGGGGAACAGCGGGGAGGTGTACTTCCCGGACCCTGACGGTCACTTCGCGTTGAACTCGCTGGGGTTGCCGAACCCTGGCGCGCCGTACCTGCAACGTCCGTTGCCGGAGATGGTGAAGGGCATCCCCGACGCCGGCAAACCGCTGTTCATCAGCGTGGCGGGGTTCTCTCCGAACGAGTACGTCCAGCTCGCGTTGATTGCCATTCAGAGCGGTGCCCACCTCGTCGAGCTGAACCTCGGCTGTCCGAACGTCTGGGGCGACGATGGTCAGAAGCCAATCGCCTCGTACCATCCGGCCCTGATCGAGGAAATCCTGGTGACCGTCAACCAGGCAATCAAGAGCGACATCCCCTTCGCGGTGAAGCTCTCCCCGCTCGATCCCGGGCGGTTGCGCGACGCGGCCCAGATCATCAAGTCGTTCGGATTCATCAGAGCCGTGACGACCTGCAATACGTTCCCCAACGGATTCGCCTGGAAGGGAGGACAGCAGGCGATCTCGCACCTCGACGGGCTCGCTGGCGTCAGCGGGCCGGCGCTCAAGCCGATCGGTCTCGGCCAGGTCCGACAGTTCCGGGCCTTGCTGCCGGAGCGGATCGACATCATCGGCGTCGGCGGCATCCAGACGGGCCAAGACGTCGTAGACTACCTCCGCGCCGGAGCCACGGCCGTCCAAGTCGCCACCGCGCTCATCAATCGCGGACCACGGGTCTTCTCGGAGCTCCTGTCCGAGTACGCCGAGCTTGCCTCGTGAACTGTCCGCACTTTGCAACCAGGGGTCTGGCGCTCACCGCGTCAGACCCCCCCCCCTCGATATTCACATTGCTTGTATCAACCTCCCCTCGGCTGTACTGTGGGAGACGTTCGCATTAGGAAAAACTTGTGCCCACCGTCTACGTTGTTGGAACCATCACCATGGATTTGATTGCCCGCTCGGAACGGTTTCCGCAGCCGGGCGAGACATTTATCGGCACGTCGTTTGCCCAGCACCCGGGTGGCAAGGCCGCCAACCAGGCCATTGCGTCAGCCAAGACCGGCGCGCGCACGGCCGTTATCGGCAAAGTGGGCCGCGACGCGTTCGGAAAAACGCTCACGCAGTTTTTGAAGCAGAACGGGGTTCAACTTAAGTATGTTCAGCAGACAGACGAGGCGCCAACCGGCGTGGCGCAGATTGTCGTCGCAGATTCTGGCGAGAACGCCATCGTGGTCGTGCCAGGAGCCAATGGACAGCTCACGGTTGAAGATGTTACCAATGTACCCGTTGCCGACGGCGACATCGTCCTCGGCCAGCTGGAGGTTCCGCGCGTATGCATCGAAGCCCTCTTTGCGAGAGCTCGCAACGCAGGCGCAATAACTATCCTCAATCCTTCCCCTGCCCAACACTGCCCGCGGGAGTTTTTGGGACTCGCCGATTACCTCATTGCCAATGAAAACGAGTACGAATACTATATCGGTGAAAAGGTTGATTTTTCTGCAGCCGATGCCGTGCTCGACGCAGCTCCGAAGTTGCGAACCCATGCCGAGCAGGCGATCATTGTGACGTTGGGAGCTCGCGGCCTGGTCGCGTTGTCCGGCGAAGAACGAATCGTCATTCCCGGGCATTCGGTCAAGGCGGTTGATACGACCGGCGCTGGCGATACGTTTGCCGGCGCGTTTGCGGCCCGTCTGGCCGCCGGCGACACGCTCAAGCCGGCGCTTGCCTACGCCAATGCCGCCGCGGCCATCTCCGTCCAACGCCCCGGCGCCGGGTCGTCGATTCCGAGTGCCGATGAGGTGAACGGGTTATTGGCGAGTAAGTAGGAAGTAAGAAGTAGATGAAGGCGGCGAGGTGCTAGGTTCTCGGAGCTAGGATCTCGTGATTATTATTACACGGCCACTCCCAAACGGAGTTGTTGACATCGCCCAACCAATCCGCTAAGGTCTGACCGCTCATTGACATGAGTTCTGTTGGAATAGGCCAACGGACACCTTCGGAGGGAGGTGAAACTGATGCGAAAGCGTCCGAAACTGTCGACACGGATCCTGATTATTGGGTTCGGCGTTCTGCTGACGATCACAGGGCTGTTGATCGCTCCGCACACGCGGGGACTGATCAAAGGCTACTGGATCCAACAGCAGGTTTATCGAGAAATTCGAAGGACCTGCAATCCGCAGAGCGAACGCGAGCTCCTGTACGCACGATCCGATGCCGTCTTGTTAGATGAGCGCGCTCGCACTCCGTTCATGGCAAACTATCGCAACATCATCGAGATTCTACTGACGAATCCCGATGGATCGCGAAAGTCCTGGGCTACTGACCGAGTGTGGGCCGAGCAGGACAGCATCGTAAGTCGGTACGGTGCCAGTGAGGCGATGTGGTTCGCCTCCAAGGATGTTGAGATGGGTCGCATGGCCTTTCTCTACCAGAAACACATCCTTGTCGCCGAGGCCGGATCGTTCGTAACGATCGGTGTTGGAGTGATCCTGCTTGGGCTGTTCTGCTTGCCCTGGCTGATCGTCCTGCTGATCATCGTGATCATGGCCTGGCGCGGACTGGGAATCCAGCATGGAATCCCGCCACCCGCTCCCCAGACCGAACCGCGGATCGAATACGTCACCGGCGGCGACGGCGCTCAGGATTCCGCGCCGGTGCAGCCGGTCGAACCGAGTCCGACCATCATCTGGTTCATGCTCTGGACCAACGTGATCGTTGCGATCATCCGTGACTGCCGCTCTGCGTGGAGAACGATCAGAACCCTGGGAAGCCGCGCGCCGCCTTTCCCCGAAAGGATCGCGCCATGCTTCGCCTGTTCGGCCTGATCGTCCTGATTCTGGCGTCCGTCCGGTCGGTCGTCGCGAAGGAGTCGGTTACCCTCCTGCTGGGCGAGTGGCCGAACGCCAAGGGCGCGGCGGTCACCTACGTCTCGGACGGAGGCGGCTGGATGTCCTCGCCGTTCCTCTTCCTGAACGGCGACGCGTTCGAGTACGCCGGCGGCGTCTGGGTTGAGCGTCGGCCGATGACGGTTTCGCTCGGTCCGATCGTTGGCGTCCTGAACGTCCTCAAAGACCCAGAACTCCTGGCTGGGGGACAGGCGCTCCTGCGGCTGAAGGTGGGACGAACCGAATTCCTCGGACGCGCGTTCAGCCGGCACACGCAGCGAGAGCGGCTCCACCACTCCTTCATCCTCGGCGCGAGTCAGACGTTCGCCCCGGGAACGATCGGGGTGTACTACGAGCCGATTCGTCACCAGGACCCGTGGAATCACCGGCTGGCGGTTCGGATGACCGTTCCGTTTCCGCGATTTCGCGCGAGCTTGGAAGTTCGTTCCCTCTCGCTCGAGGACCGTGTCTCGGTCGGGCTCGACCTGACCATCCCGCTCAAGTGAGCGGAGCGCCCGGCGGGTTGTGGTTTACCCCACGACCCCCGGGCTTCTTTATTATTAAACAAACCGAAAAACATCTCGTCCGCGCAGGTCGTG
>JACPUP010000022.1 GCA_016192205.1 Candidatus Kerfeldbacteria bacterium | reverse complement strand
TGGAAGACAATACGCCGACTCCCGCAATCCAAACTTACGCCATGGCCCTCTAGGCCTACAGCGAAGTGCGGGATGAAGATATAGTCTACACTCTGCGAAATCAGAGAACAATGTACGATGTCGGCTCATCGCATCCTGGGGGTGAAGAAGCTCCCAAGGGTTTGGCTGTTCGCCAATTAAAGCGGTACGTGAGCTGGGTTCAGAACGTCGTGAAATCTCGCGACCTTCCGTAGTAATACGGATGAAAAAATTGACTCATAACGGAGAACCCCTCCTTCTTTTGACCGAAGGGAAGTAGGGTAACCCCGTGGGAAGTCTAACAAATAGAAGTGGGAAGTTAGAGATAAGAGGTTGGAATCGTTCCGACTTCCAACCTTCAATATCCCACCTCCATTGTTTGACCCCGTAACGACTGATTCCTGATCATTCAGGATGAGATAGTGCACATTCAATAATCCGCACTATAAGACGTCAACCCCTCCTCGAACCAAAAGCTCGAAAGGGTGAAGGTATAGTCTGTGCCATAAGTAATTATGGAATCAAATAGAGACAGTTCGGTCTCCTATCCACCATGGGCGTTAGAAGTTTGAGAGGATTCTTCCCTAGTACGAGAGGACCGGGAAGGACGGACCTCCCGTGTACCAGTTGTCCTACCAAGGGCATCGCTGGGTAGCGGCGTCCGATAGGATAAACGCTGAAAGCATCTAAGCGTGAAGCCGCCCTCAAGAATAGACTTCGTCATGAGATCCCTCCGAGATGAGGAGGTCGCCGCAAGGCGAACCTCGCCCCGCCTCGAAAGAGGCGGGACGGGTTGATAGGCGGTACGTGTACGCCCCGTAAGGGGTTTAGCGGAGCCGTACTAATGATCCAATGTTCACCGTAACTACGAGGGATGCATCATTCCCAGTTGCATTCCACGCTCGTTTCCGTCAGAATACTAACGACCACAGAAACCGCGAGCTGTCAGCCGCGCCGTGATCGGGCAAAGCCCGAACAGCGCCGCGACTGACCCTTCGGGCTCGCCCTTCGCGTCGCACCCTCGGTCGACGTACTACCAAGTACGCCTCCCTCGGTGCTTGCTCCAGGGCTTCGCATCTCATCGGTTTCTGTGCCCGCCTGACTTTTACTATCCTGTGAAACACTCCCCCATTCGACTCATTCTCCTGTTCGTCGTCATCCTGGTCTTTGTCAGCTTGGTGCTGGTGGTATCGCCCATTCTCACCAGCAGCTAGGATCCTACACCAGTCGTCGCTGTCACTCCTCCGCTGCAGGGCAGGCGCTCGAGGTGTTGGCGACCCAACCCGTCCTTGTGGCGGTGTTGACGCCAACACCTCTGGTGCTTTCCGCCTCCGCGCACGAGGAACATTCCTTACCAATCCAATCGAGAGCAGCATTCTGGGTGTCTTCCGCCGGAGGCGGATCCGCCGAAACTCTGAAAAGAGTGGGGGCGGAAAGAGCGACGGGGCCACACCTCTTCTCCCGCCTCTGGCGGGACCCCGCCAAAGGCGGTGGCCTTCCCGAACCCCGCACCAGACTTGCTGCGTTCGTCGATGGGGGAGGGCGGCGCCGTTAAACCAGAGGTAAACCCGCCCGCCGCGCGAAAAACCTTCAAATCTTCAAAACAGTGTCCTGGGTGCCTAAGAGCGGAGTGGCAACACCTCTTCCCATCCCGAACAGAGCAGTTAAGCACTCCAGCGCCGATGATACTTGGGGGCATACCCGTGGGAAAGTAGGCCGGTGCCCGGGACACTGTTTTGGAACAGTCATCAGATTCGGATCGGCTTCGTTCGGCGGGCAGGTGATACTTGGGGGCATACCCGTGGGAAAGCGAAGTCCTATACCCGAGCGCAAGCGAGTGGTATAGGGCGAAGTCCCGCACCGAACCGAGCAGAGCAGAGCGAGGTTCTGGTGCGGGATAGGCCGATGCCCGGAATTTTGCTCTTGATTTTTTTGATTGGCGTAGTCGAATCTCTAAAGGGGGAAAGCCGAAACCCGCGATTGCGGGTCGAGGTCCAGCACCACTCGTCCCGCCGCTTGGCGGGACGAGTGGTGCTGGATAGGCCGATTTGTCCTGTACCCGAACGACGGTGAGTGGTACAGGATGCCGGACACCCTGTACTGAAAGCAAGAACCTTCTGCAAAGGGGGTTCTTTTGTCATTGTACCGTCCAATGTATAATTATGATATGAAAAAAGCATTCCTTATAAGTATTGGCATCGTCGCTGCTGGCGCTCTGCTTTACGGTATCTACTGGCTCGGGCTCGTTCCTCTACCCCGCTTCTGGACTACTCGCACAGTACAGAATTCCGATCCGTCGTATTCTGAGAAAGCACCCTACCAGCATCAATATCAAAAGCGAAAGCTCTCAATGGCGCTACTGAAGCGTGCTGAAGCAAACGACGCGAACCGCAGCAATGTTGAGGAAATTCGAGAAGCGCTCGCCAAATATTTCCACGAGCACCGAACATTTCCAGAAACACTCACCACAGCCGTAGAAAATCCCCGCGACCTCGTCACGGGTAAACAACCACCATATCACTCAACTGGGGCGAATTACGAACTCGTCTACTGGATGTATAACATTCCGCTCAGCAGTGCGACTGGTGGAATATCCTGCCCGGGCTGCAGTCGATTTATGGAGCAACAACCGCTCACCGCGGCCGAAATGGACTGGCACCCGGGGCGGAATGTTGCCGACCGCTATACTGCCATCGCGGACCAATGGAATGCAAATAGATTCTTTGTGAAGGATAACATACAAAAAACCGACCATGACGTCTTTGCGGCGCTTTTTCAAGAACGCGTCGTCGTCGATACGCTTGAGGCTCTCGCCACCTACAAGAACTCTCATGGGCAATATCCTCCAACACTCAACGAGCTGCCCTCAACCGAGAATTCGACCGGCAGTGCCGGCTGGTGGTTCGGCGGAGTGAATATTGGCTACTACGTCTGCGAGGACGTGCTTGCTAAACAACCATGCCAATACCAGGTCGCTGACGACAAGCGGTCATTTACCCTCACGATGAACTTTGGCATGAACGCATCGGATATTCGCGATGACCTCTTCGGGTTTTCCCGTACTTCACCCGGCTTCGTCGAGGGGGAAAATACTCAAACCAGTCCAAAATAATCCCGATGACACTCGGGCATTCCCGTGGGCCCGGCGGAGCCGGGTTCGGCCTTCAGGCCGGAAAAGCGAACCCCGACGCGCTTACGCAGTCGGGGCGAAGTCACTCACCGAGCCCGGGGCGAGGATTTGATACGGGCTCGGCCGATCTCGAAAAGACTCGGCGTTGAAGGAGGCTGTCAGAGTATGCTTCTCCGCGTTGATTGTAGTAATAGATTACCGGATTACCGGTTGACGTGACAACTGTAGCCGGGACTGCAAGCACCTTACTACCAATGTCCGTCTCGAGAGACAGGGTGCTGCCCGGAATACTCACTGGCAGAGGATCATCGCAATCCCGTCCTTCTATTTCAAGGGACATTGGTTCTCTACTTTCAGGGAGTGGTTCTAATCCACTCCGCCATTCACTAAATGGTGGGGTGTAACGACGACAGTATACCCCCATAGTAAACCCATTCCGCCCAGGGTATAGCTTACCTGCGGAATCAATACTCCAACTCGCTGATGTGACACGGTTTGGTCTGAAGGAAGTGGCCAGGAGATCCGTACAATCAAGACTCATTGCCCGGGTGGTGAGATTTGGGTCAGTATAGGCGTTGCCGCGCGTGTCAAAGACGAAATGCCTTATCGAGTCTTCAGCGACGTCCACAGCTGGAATACAAATAGTAAGGTTCGGGACGAGATCCGTCGCAGCATAAAAGGTTGCGCCGGGAAACCGCATGGGCCGTACAGTTGATAGATTGATGACTTCAACGAAAAGAGGATCCGTGCCGGTAATAGACTGGGGGTCCGATATCGAGAAATTTCCTTCCCAGAAATAATAGGTACCCAACCACGTCGCTCCACGCCAAAATTTAAGCCGAATTTGTAAATCGACACCAGTGACTGCAAGATTGGCAGTACTGGGTTCTATGAAATATTGCGGAAGGAGCGGCACCCCGGGCGCGTCTGGCGGGGGCGCTATCACCGTTGACGTTGGTTGACTGGTCGTCACTTGTATATTCTTCTGCTGACTGCCAATGACAAAACCCGCCGCTGCCGAGACAGCACCAACCAGGAAAAAACCAATCGCCACTTTTTGTCGGACGCCGAGAGAAACTTTTGAGAATACCGAGGTGCTGGTTTTCGTGTTCATAATAAACAACATTCTCTGTATTTGTATTACCTCCATTATAGCACATCTATTCATTGAAATCAACCCTCTGGGATTGACAGCCGGGGTGGATGTATCAATTGGGATAAAAAAATGTCGCACGGGGCGGCCAAGCAAACCCGCAGTTCTGCGGGGTGCGAAGACCGACCGGACAACACCGCTGGCGGAGGGGAGGAGCCCAGCACCAACTCGCCCGCGAGTGGTGCTGGGCGATTTGGAAGGAGAACGAAGAGTTCCCCTCCAAATAAAAAAGGACGCCGACTGCACAGTCTTGCCCTCTCTAGACACCACGAGGCGAGGACGTATGCAGTCGGCGGATGTCCGGGCAGAATCGCCCAAGGTTTAGGGAGGAGGGTGGCGCCGGGAAGAACTTCGGCGTCAGTTCTGGATCGCGTGCCGCAATCCAAGGCAGCCACCCCCCAATTCGTCCCTGAACCGTACAGCCGTCAAATCAACTGGTCAAGGAAGGAGGGCCAGCCGCAACACATCCCCGCAGCACGCCAGAGGGAGGTCGCCAAACGCCGTTGGACACACCTTGGCCTCTGGGGCGGGTAGAGCACAGCCGACCCTCCCGTAATCTGAAGAGTCCCATCGTATGACAGGTTGAAGAAAGTGTCAAGGCCGGTGCGGGAGACCGACGGGTTGCCCTCCGAATCGAGAGCGCGACCGCCTGGGATGAACCCTCGTGCGATCGCGCTGGTTTCGTCATTCATCGGACGTTGATCTCATCGCTAAACTTGATCCTTCCTTTCTCATGCGCGAGATCCATCCGTTCTGGCTCGGACTTGTCCGAATTGCACTTGCAGACGGCCAGATACTCTCGACAGAACGGACACTCCTCACGAGTACAGCCCCAAATGTGCGGGTCACCTTCCTCGACGCCGCAGTCTTGGCACGAAGCCTTGGGCGGCGCTGGCGCTGATCGAGGCAAAGGTCGAAAGAGTCCTCCCCACATGGTTCCCCTCCCGAACTGCTGCAGACACCCAGCTGTGCGCAGGAGACCGGCGGCGAAGGCCCGTGGAGCCCCTCGTTGTCCTATCGGGATTTGGGCGACACGTCTGTAATAAAACCGCGCACGTCGTTACGCCGCGCCTTTAGTGAGGCCCACAAGGCCTTTACGGTACGCGGCACAGACACAGACAAGGCTATGGGAACTGATAGCGCTGTCGAATATTTTCAGTCAAAAAATATCAAAAAAGGCCGTATTCTTCATAAATCCATAAGAGTGCAGATAATTTCTTGACAGAAATGCGTCCTTGGCATAGTATTCCCCTGCTTATGGATGTGAAGAAACTGCTCTCGAGGCTCGGTCTCAACAGCAAGGAGGCGCAGGTGTTCTTGGCGCTGGCAAAGCTTGGCCCGTCGCCGGTGCGCGCTATCGCGGTCGAGGCGGGCGTCAATCGCGGCACCACCTACGACACGCTCAAGCGCCTGTTGTCGCTCGGCCTTGTCTCGTACTACCACCAAGACAAGCACCAGTACTTCGTGGCCGAGTCACCCGAGCGCCTGGCCGCCCTGCTCGAGGAGCGCATCGCGCACGAGGAGGAAACAAAGCGCGAACTCGACCGCCTGCGCCCAACTCTGGACGCGCTCTACGCCCGGCGCGGCGAGAAGCCCGCGGTGAAATACTACGAGGGGTTCCGCGGGGCCAAAGCCATCCTCCGCGACGTGCTCGACACCATGGGTCGCGCCGAGCGCAAAGCCTACGCCGTCTACTCCTCCCTTGACCTCCGCGAGCACCTCTACAAGGAGTTCCCGAACTTCAACGAGGAGCGGGTCGAGCGCGGCATCCGCGTGCGGACCATCTCCTTCGGCTCCGGCGGCGAGCTCCACGGCTTGGACGAACGCCGCTGGCTCACCCGCAAACAGAGCGCACCGACCTATGTCTTGCTCTACGATGGCAAGGTTGCTACGCTTTCCCTCGATAAGAGCGGAAGTCTCATCGGCATTCTCATTGAAAGCCAGGCCATTGCCGCCACCGAACGCATGATTTTTGACCGGCTCTGGGACACGCTCGCCAACAACAAACCCTCGTAACGGAAACCGGCAACTGCCGGATGGTCGCACGGCGCCGGACTCGATACAATCGTGCCCGGCGTCTCACATTTTTTACCGCACCCTGCGACAGTGGTACACTCCCATCGCACATGCGACTCATTGCTGACCTCCACATCCACTCCAAGTACTCCCGGGCGGTGTCGAAGGACATGATCCCGGCCGTGATCGCCGAGTTCGCGCTGAAGAAAGGCGTTGGCTTGGTCGGCACCGGCGACTTCACCCACCCCGAATGGGTTCGGATCCTCGAGTCAGAACTCGAGGAAACGCCAAACGGCTTTGCAGTCCTCAAAGGCACGACCGCTCCGCTCTTCACGTACACCGTGGAGATTTCCTGCATCTACAGCAAGGGTGGGGCAACGCGGCGCATCCACCAGGTCGTGGTGGCGCCAACGCTCGAGGTCGTCAAACGAATCAACACCGCCCTGGCGCAAATCGGCAACCTGAAAGCTGACGGCCGGCCGATCTTGGGCTGCGACGCCAAAGAGATTGTCCGCATCGCCACCGAAGCCTCTCCGGAGGCGTTTGTCATTCCCGCCCACGCCTGGACGCCGTGGTTCTCGCTGTTCGGTTCCCAGAGCGGCTTCGACTCACTCAAAGACTGCTACGAGGAGCAGACCGAGCGCATCTCCGCCATTGAAACGGGTCTCTCATCAGACCCACCCATGAACTGGCGGCTGTCCCAGCTCGACACCGTGCAGATTGTCTCGTTTTCTGACGCGCACTCGGCCCGGAAAATGGGGCGTGAAGCCACGGTCTTCGAACTCGCAAAACCGACATACGCCAACCTGCTCGCGGCACTGCGGAAACCCACGGCTGACAACCGCGTGGCTGAAACGATCGAGTTCTTCCCCGAGGAGGGCAAGTACCACTGGGATGGTCACCGCAGCTGCGGCGTGCGCTGGAGCCCGAGCGAAACGGCCAAGCACAAGGCTCTCTGCCCCAAGTGCGGCAAGCGGGTAACCGTTGGCGTCATGCACCGCGTGGACAAGCTGGCTGACCGGCCCGCGGGCTACGCGCCTGGCGACCGGCCGGGCTTCCGCTCGCTCATCCCGCTGGACGAAATCATTGCGGATGCGCTCGGGGTCAAAGGCGCAACGAAGAAAGTGCTGGAGCAGTACGACGCCATCGTGAAGGGCGTCGGCAGCGAGTTCACTGCACTCCTCGACGCCGCCCCAGAGCAGCTCAAAGCCGTGACGCTCCCGCGCATTGCCGAAGGCATTCTCCGCGTGCGCGAGGGCAAGGTGGACATCCGGCCGGGCTACGACGGCGTGTTCGGAACCATCCGCGTGTTCAAAGGAGGAGAAAAAGGGACGCCGTCAGGACAGAAAACGCTGTTTTAGAACCTCATGGGCACCCTCGCCTTCCTGCTCGTCGTCCTGACCGTCGGCATATTCGCCGTACTCCTCGCGCTCAACGCGCTTCTTTCAATTGTGCGCGTGCGCATCCCGTTCGTGACCTCGCCGCGGTGGGTGCGCGACTGGCTGGTACGGAACCTCACTCTGCCCGACGGTGCGACCGTCGTTGAACTCGGCTGCGGGGACGCTCGGCTTTTGGCCGCACTGGCGCGGCAATTCCCCCGGGTTCGGTGCGTCGGGTACGAAGTGGCCTGGTGGCCGCTGCTCCTGGCGCGGTTGCGGACCATGCGGCTCCGCAACGTCGCTATCATCCGACGAGACTTTTTTGAGGTGCCGCTCGACGAGGCGGACGTTTTGTACGGCTACCTCATCGGCAGCGTGATGCCGCGGCTCGAAAACAAACTGCAACGGGAACTTCGGCCGGGCAGCCGCATGTACTCGTATACCTTCCAATTCCCCTCGTGGCCGGTGGCCGGCAGCGTCATCGACCCCCACAATGAGCGGATTCGGCTGTGGGTGTATGTGAAGGGTGGAGGGTATAGGGTTTAGGGTATAGGGTCCGGGTTGATATCCCGTTTGTTTTCAATTAGAATGGCGTCGCCCTCGAAAGGTGGCTGACCCCGCACCAAAACGGAGGAGTGGCCGAGTGGTTGTCACCGCACCAGAGCGGAGGGGTGCCTGAGTGGTTGAAAGGGCTGGTCTCGAAAACCAGTATGCCCGCAAGGGTATCGCGAGTTCGAATCTCGCCCCCTCCGCTCTGGTGCGGGATCCCGCCTGCCTTTCAAGAAAAACGTAGGGGGCGGGAAAGGCACGGCTCTCGAAAAGCCGAGTATCCGCAAGGGTACCGTGAGTTCGAATCTCACCTCCTCCGCCAGCCTTGGACACGACTTCAGCTGGTAAGCCATCTTGAATGCCCGAATGACCTCGGGCTATTTCCTGACCTCGTATGAAAGACACGACGCGCAACACCATCAAGCTCTTCTGGCGCTACGCCGGAACAGAGCGAAAACTCGGCCTCGTTTGCTACCTCGGCTTCACGGTCTCGTTCGTCATCGGGCTCGTGCCGCCGCTCTTCTACAAGAAATTCTTCGACCTTTTGGAATCGAGCATCGGCAACCCAGCGGCGATTGCGACCGACCTCATTCGTATCGTGCTCATCGTGCTGGGCTTGAACCTCGTCAAGCAGGCAATCTTTTACCTGGCCGCGCTGACGTTCAACCGGTTCCAGCCGCGGACGCTCGAGCGGATGGACAACGACAACTTCGACTACCTCCACGGCCACTCGTTCAATTTCTTCGTCAACCGGTTCGTGGGCTCGATCGTGCGCAAGGCGAACCGGCTGCTCAGCTCATTCGAAAACACGCAGGACCGCCTCGCCTTCGACTTTTTGCCGCTCGTGGTGCGGATCGTCGTCGTGAGCGTTGTCCTCTTTTCCTGGTACCCACTCATCGGCGCGCTGACGCTGGGCTGGCTCGTGCTGTTCCTCGGCCTGAGTTACGTGTTCGCCATGTACCGCTTGAAGTACGACTTGGAAAACGCCCGCATCGATTCCGAGGCGTCCGGGTACTTGGCCGATACGGTCACAAACCAACAGAACGTCAAGCTGTTCAGCGCAGCAGCAGCCGAGTCCCAAGGCTTTCGCGCCATCACGAGCCGCTTGCGGCAGAAGCTCACCTTCGTGTACGACTTGAACGCGCGCTTTGAATCAGTCCAGTCCATGCTCATGGCCGCGCTGGAACTCGCCGTGTTCTTCATTGCCATCCGGCAGTGGGAGGCGGGCCAGCTCTCCATCGGCGACTTCGCCCTCATCCAAGCCTACCTCATCGCCGTGCTGCTGAACATCTGGCAGTTCGGCCACATGGTGCAGCGGGTGTACCGCGACCTGGCGAACGCCGAGGAGATGACGGACATGCTCATGCTCCCGCACGAGGTGCAGGACAAGCGCGGAGCGAAAGCGTTGGCTGTTTCGAGGGGCGAGGTGCGGTTTGAGCATGTGACCTTCGCCTATCATAAGACGCGCGCGGTCGTGCGCGACTTTTCGCTGGCCGTGGCACCCGGCGAGAAAATCGGCTTGGTCGGTCCGAGCGGCGCCGGCAAAACAACCATTGTCGGCCTGCTGTTCCGCTTCTTCGACAAAGACGCGGGGAAGATTCTCATTGACGGCCAAGACGTCGCCGACGTCACCCAGGGCTCGCTCCGCCGTGCCATGGCGTTCGTGCCGCAGGACCCGGTGCTCTTCCACCGCACGCTCAAGGAAAACATTCGCTACGGCCAAGCCCACGCCAGCGATGAGGAGGTCGGGGCCGCGGCCCGCGCCGCGCACTGCGACGAGTTCATCACGCGGCTACCGAACGGCTTTGACACCTACGTTGGCGAACGCGGGGTGAAGCTCTCGGGCGGCGAGCGCCAGCGCGTGGCCATTGCGCGGGCGATTCTCAAAAACGCACCCATCCTGGTGCTCGACGAGGCCACGAGCTCGCTCGACTCGCACGTGGAGGCAATGATTCAAGACGCGCTGGCCAGGCTCATGGAAGGCAAGACCACCATCGTCATCGCCCACCGGCTCTCGACCATCAACAAAATGGACCGCATCGTCGTGGTCGAGGACGGCCGCATCAAGGAAGAGGGCGCGCACGCTGACCTGCTCAAGCAGCAGGACGGGCTCTACCAAAAGCTCTGGTCGCTCCAGGCCGGCGGGTTTATCGGGTGAAGGGCAGGCCCTCCTTCGCTCAAGGCACCGACGCGCCAAGTGCCATGGCGACAGCGCTCTTCGGCGGGAAAACAAAACAAGGGGGCCGGATGGGTTGACGGCCGGTCGCTGCCTGGCTATCGTTCACGGTAGCCATGCGGAGAATCGTCAGCATTATCACTCTGGCCGTCGGCGCGACCCTCGTCGCCAGCGGCGTTCTGGCCGTGGGCGGCGGCAGCGGCGGCTCAACCCCGACCTGCGCGGCGGACACGTGGAGCTGCACGGATTGGAGCACGTGCTCAACGGCCGGACGACAAGTGCGCACTTGCACGCTGACCTTCGACTGCTCAACCGCGAACACGCCCAAGCCGGACGAAGAGCAATCCTGCACCCCGCCGGTGGCGAACACCAACGCGGGTGATGCCACCACGGACAGCCCGAGCACCGGCGCGACGAACACGAGTCGCCCGGCGGTCACGAACACAGCCGCGCCCAGCCCTGCCTGCGGCGAAGACACCTGGACCTGCGGCGACTGGTCGGCGGACTGCGACGCGGACGGCCGCCAGGAGCGCGCCTGCAGTCTGACGGACGACTGTCCGGCCGTGGCGACGCGGCCGCCCGAGCAGTTCCGATCCTGTCAGCGGCTCCAGTGCGGCCGGCTGGCGACGCTCCGCGAACGGGTGCGCTGCCGTCTCAACCTGACCCCGGCCGGGCTGACGCGGGAGCTGGAGATCGAGTACCTGCCGGAGGAGTGCCGGACGCAAGCCGAGGGCGACGCGCGCCAAGCGTGCATCCGCTACTACCGCGGCTACCAACCCTGCTGGTCCGAACCGGTTGGCGAGGGCCGCTTCGCCTGCGCCCGCCGCGTGCTCAACATCGGACAATCCGTGCGCGAGCTCGCCCAGGCCTGCCGCGGCCAAACCGGCCAGGCCCGCGCCGACTGCGCGGGCGACCTCCAGAACCAAGTCTACGACCTCATCAAGTTCCGGTTCTACGACTTAGAGCAGCGGGCCGAGGGCTTGGGTGAACGCGGCGCCGACCTCGATGCCGTAGCTGATTTCATCACGACCGTCGAGGGGAAAAAACAGGCCTTTGACGCCGCCCCGACCACGGCCGAGCGCCGACAACTGATTCTCAACGTCCGGCAGGCCTGGCGAGCCTTCCTCGACCGCGTGCGCGACCAGACACAATAAACACTATGCGTCCCGTCCTCATCTTCCTCGTCATCGTCGTCCTCGCCGCCGTCGGTCTGGCCGCCTGGTACGTCCTGCGTCAGCCGGCCGCGACCAATCAACCGGCTCCCCCGGCCACCACGACCGTCACGACGAATGCATCCGTGACCCCCGACGAAGACGATAACCTCGACGAAGCGCTCCGCGACCTCGAGGAAGTTGATTCGTTGACGCCGTAATCGCCCGCGCGCTGAAACGCTCGGTGAAAGACGCCCGGACGCCGACTACTCCACGATAACCGTGCCAGTCCGCTCCGGGCGGAGGTGGTCGTGGTACTGGTACGTGCCGGCCGTGTCGAACGTGAACGAGTACGTCTGGCCGTTGGCAACCTGGCCGGTGCCGTCATCGTCCCAGATGCCGGCGTACGCGCGGTGGGTTGGGTGGAAAACTGGCGCGGGGTACGCCAGACTGCCGGAGTTGTTCGTCCAGCGCACGGTGTCCCCGACTTTGATGGTGACCGAACGCGGCGAGAAGCCAGACGAGGTCATTGAGACTTCTGCGGTCTTCGGCGCTGTGGCTGATGTATTGGCATTGGTGGTTGAGGGATTCGTCGCGGCATTCGTGTTTGTATTTGTCGCCGTGTTCGTGTTGCTCGCCGGGGTGGAAGTATTCGTGTTCACGTTGGTCGTCGCGGAGTTCGTCGTTGTGTTCGTATTCGTCTCCAGCGTCGTGTTGACATTCCTCGCGGCATTCGTGTTCGCGCCAGCGTCACCCGAGGTGTTTGCATTGCCGTTAATGTTGGCATTCGTCGCCTCCTGCTCGCGGGTGAGCAGCACCGCGGCAACGATAATAGCAATACCAACGACGGCCAAAATGACCCAGAGCGCTGCGTTGCCAGGACGGTGGACGGACAAGTAACGCGATGGTGAACGATAACGCATACGGCTCCTTCCTCCCCATCTGCCCTATCCCTACGACGAATAGGAGATTATGCAAGTCTAGCACACCTTCCTCACGTTCCTCAACACCGAGCAGAAGGTCTGCTAGACTCCAACTGCGCCCGATCTTGAAACCACACGATGAACCACGCGCAACGCGGCATCTACCGGCACTACAAAGGCAACGACTACCTCGTCCTGGGCGAAGCCATGCATTCCGAAACCGAGGAAATGCTTGTCGTGTACCGCGCGCTCTCCGGCGACTATGGTTTGTTCGTCCGGCCGAAGGCCATGTTCCTAGAGGACGTGGAGGTCAACGGCCAGCGCCAGCCGCGCTTCAAGCTCATCAAACCGCTCCCCTAGCGACGCTTGCCAACCAACCCTGAATCGGGTATAGCTCAACTACTATGACCCCATGGTTGCAATCGCTCGTCCCGCTCGCGTTCGTCGCGACGCTCATCGCGCCGCCGTCCGCCACGACGAGCGAGCCAGATGACACGCCACCCTCCGTCCCACAAAGGCCTCGGGTCACCGCGACGACCCAGGCCACGATCAATTTGAGTTGGCAGCCCTCACATGACTTCGAGTCCGGCATCGCCTATTACCGCGTCGAGCGCGACGGGCAGGTCGTCGGACAAGCCGAAACGGAATCACTCACTGACACCGGCCTCCTCCCACAGACCACCCACACCTACCGCGTTCAGGCAGTGAATGGCGTAGGCTTGGCGTCGGGCTGGAGCGCACCGAAAGACGCCACCACGCAAGCACCTCCGCCATCACCATTTGGATCGCTGGCCCAGCGCGGCGTGTGGAGCTGGTTCGGCGATCCGCGCGCCGTGCAGGTGGGCAACTTCACATACACCGGGTGGATCGATTGGAACGGCGACGTGGTTGTCGCCAAGTACGACAATCGTTCCGGATCCGTCCAGACGAACGTGGTCCGTTCCGCACTCGAGGTCGACGACCACGACAACCCGTCGGTCATTTTCCGTCCGGACGGCCGGCTGCTCGTCTTTTACTCGAAGCACGCCGGCTCGCCGATGTACTACCGGCTCTCGAGCGCGCCCGGGGACATCACCGCCTGGGACGCGGATCAGACCGTGCCGGGGACGATTGCGGTCACGTATCCAAACCCGTTTTTCCTGCCGGACGAAGGCGACGCGCTGTACCTCTTCTGGCGGAATGAAAACGGAAAGCCGGCGTTCGCCATTTCACCGGACGGCGGCGGCACCTGGGGCACAGCGCGCACGCTCATCGACACCGGCCCGAACATCCCAAGTTATGTGAAGTACGCCTCCAACGGCCGTGACCGCATTGACATTGCCTTCACTGACACGCATCCGGAAAAATCCGCGGTCAACAACGTCTACCACATCACGTACCGCGACGGCGCGTTCTACCGGGCCGACGGCACGCTCGCGAAGACCGTCGCCCAGTTGCCGCTCACGCCCGCCGACGCTGACCTCGTGTACGACGCCGCAGCCGTCGGTGCAACCGGCTGGGTGTGGGACATCGCGCTCGACAGCCAGGAGCGGCCGGTCATTGCCTACGCGAACTTCCCGAGCACCAGCGACCACCGCTACCGGTACGCCCGCTGGACCGGCGCGAGCTGGCTTGACACGGAAATCACCGCCGGCGGCGGTTCCATCGACGAGTCCGGTGACGACCCGTTCTACTCCGGCGGCGCAGCGCTCGACCCGAACAACCCCGCGGTCGTGTACTTGTCCAAGCAGGTCGGTGCGGCCTTTGAACTCGAGCGCTGGACGACCGCGAACGGCGGCGCGAGCTGGTCAGCCCAAATCATCACAACCGGCTCATCCGCCAAGAACGTTCGGCCGTTCGTCCCGCGCGACCACCAGCCCGGCAGCATCGGCCTGCTCTGGCTGTACGGCGGCTACACCTCGTACACGCAGTACGAGACCCGACCGCTCTACCGAATGGATCCGCCGGCGCGGCGGCCACGGCGGCAGGAATGGAGCCCGGTGGACGACGGTCTCGGCGTTCGTTAGCGCTACCCACGACAACCCGAGATGGTGTCGCCCGGCACTGTTTTTTGGTATACTGACCCCAAGCAGCGAGGCGCGCGCAGCCTATGCCAAACCGGATTTTCAAAAAATTCAAACTCCCGACATTCATCAAACGTCGCTCGGAGAAGGCCGGCTTGCCACCGGGTGCGCTCGTCCACGTCGGCACCGGGAAACCGAAGCAGTCCCGCGTCTCGGTCGTTGAGTATACGGAAACGAGCATCCGCGAACGCATGGTGCGCTCGGTCGATGACGTGCTCCCAATCGCGCACAAGCCGACCATCACCTGGATTACCGTGGAGGGGTTGAAGGACGTCAAGGTCCTGGACAAGTTGGGGAAAGCGTTCGACGTCCACCCGCTCATCGTGGAGGACATCCTCGACACCGACCAACGGCCGAAACTCGAGGACCACGGCAGCTACCTCTACCTCGTCGTCAAACTCCTCCTCTTTGACGCGAAGCAAACCGAGATCACGTCCGACCAAGTCTCGCTCCTCCTGGGACCGAACTTCGTCGTGTCGTTCCTCGAACGGAAAACCGACGTGTTCAACACGGTTCGGGACCGGCTGCGCACCGATGCCGGGCGCATGCGCAAGCTCGGGCCGGATTACCTCGTACACGCCATCCTCGATGTCATCGTCGACAACTACTTTAGAGTGTTGGAAGAGTTCGGCGAGCAAATTGAAATCTTGGAAGAAGACGCACTCGACAACCCGACGCCGGACTTGCCCCAACGCATCAACCTGCTCAAACGGGAGCTCATTCTGCTCCGCCGCTCGGTTTGGCCTCTCCGAGAAGTGTTGTCGCTCCTCACGCGCATCGAGACGCCGCTCGTCGACAAGCGCACCGTCGTCTTCTTACGCGACGTCTACGACCACACCGTCCACGTCCTCGACACGCTCGAGACGTTCCGCGATATGGTCTCGGGCATGCTCGACGTCTACCTCGCGAGCTTGAGCAACCGGATGAACAGCGTCATGAAGGTGCTGACGATGATCGCCACCATCTTCATCCCCCTGACGTTCATCACCGGCATCTACGGCATGAACTTCCAGTTTCTGCCTGAGCTCGAGCAGTCCTGGGGCTACCCGGCGGTGCTCATCCTGATGGCGACCATTGCGCTCGGGATGCTCGTCTATTTCAAGAAGAAAGGGTGGTACGATTGACGAGGGCGGAGGGCATGGGGGTGGAATCAGGAATACCGAGTCGGGAATCAGGATCGTCGTGAGATGCTAGAGCCCATCCCAAAAATCGCTTTCGAGCCGAGGGACGGAATTTCGAGGCGAGGCGCGAGTCGGAGGACGAGGAATATTCGCTATATTGCGAGTCCGAGACGAAGCGTCGCAGCCCGAAATTCCGGGCCGCAGTGCCGGAATGGATTTTTGGGATGGGCTCTAACAAGCTGATGAGCTCGTTAGCTTCTTAGCTCGTTTGGTTCAGCCACGCCGGTTCTCTTCCGACACGATATTCCACATTCCATATTCCCAATTCCCATGTGCTCGCTTACCTGGCCCTAAACCACGACGGCAACCACTGTCGCAATGCCAGCTGATCATCTGCCAGGGGCTGCCCAGTCAGCACCGGCCAGAAGAACGCGGTCACGGTCAGGATAAGCGCGGCGGCGACCAGCGTGAGTCCGAGCCGACGGCGCGATGTCCCCACCCACGCGTCCCAGCCGATGAGCGCCATGAGCCAGAGAAACGGTGCTGCCAGCATGAAGTGGTAGTTGAACATGGGCCGCCCAATGGCCGCGAACGGCAGCCAGAGCGTCCCAAACGTCAGGAGTGGGGCGAGCAGCCGCGAGTCGCGGTGGCGCGCCAGGGTTAACGCCGCCAGGACCAGCATCCCCCACCAGATCATCGGGTTGCCGAGTGGCGCAATGAGCGCACGGCCCGCCGGCCCCATTCCATCGTGATAGAGGAACGGCCGCCAGTTGAACGGCCAGCTCCACCACGGGGATTCGACCGCGTGGCGTTCGGTGATGCCGACGTGGTGTTGCACCATGGCTGCGTGGGTCTCCACGAGCGAGACCGTCGAGCCGGTCAACGACTGATGGAGGCCGAAGACGCCGAGGTAGACGGAAGTCAAGCCAACCAACAACAGACCAACGGACACCCACCAGCGATGCTGCCGAGTGGACGCCAGGGAGACGAGCGGCACCAATGCGAAGAGTGCGACCCATTTCGTCGCCACTGCCAGGCCGAGTGCGGCGCCGACCGCCAACCACCCTCGCGGACGGCGAGCGTACCACCCGATGAGGAGCGCAGCCACCGTCAGGAAGATGAGGGTCGTGTTGAGGAGCGCCAAGCGTGACTCCACGACGAACAGCCCGTCAACCGCGACGAGGAAACCCAGGCCCAGCCCCACGCGTTCGCGACCAGACCAGGCCCAGCCCAGCACGAACAGAAGCGGCACGAGCAGCGTTCCGAAAAGCGCGACCATCAACCGCCAGCCAACCGGCGTGTCACCAAACAGCCAAATGCCCAACGCGATGAGCTGCTTGCCAAACGGCGGGTGGACGTCAAAAGCAAACTCCCGCGCCACATACGCCTGCGCATCGGTCACGAAATGCATTTCATCGCCTGTGATTCCGCCGGGCTGGCCGAGCTGCCAAAAACGGAGACCGGCGGCGAGAACCGTCAAGAGCGCGAGGATGAGGATGGTACGGCGTGAGAGCTTCCGCACAAAGAAAGTATAGCGCGAAGCGAGCGAGAATATGGAATACCGAATATTGAATGGGGTTTTGAATGAGCGAAAGGATGGAGCGCTCTACCCGCGCCCCTTATTCCCTATTCCTCATTCCATATTCCATTCCGTATTCCTCCCACTGCTCCTTACGTTCGTTGTCATTCCACTCCGTTCGTGCTATACCAAAAGCAGTTTTGACAAAAGCGCGAAGGATTTCCGTCATCTAGCAACTATGCAACGCGTCCGCAAGGCGGTCATCCCGGCTGCCGGCTGGGGCACCCGCTTCCTGCCCGCCACGAAAGCACAACCGAAAGAAATGCTCCCAATCGTCGACAAACCGATTATCCAGTTTGTCGTCGAGGAGGCGGTCGCGTCCGGCATTGAAGACATCATCATTGTCACCGGTTGGCACAAACGCTCGCTCGAAGACCACTTCGACTACCCGTTTGAGCTGGAAAAGCGGCTGCAGGAATCCGGCAAGTCCAAGGAGCTCGAGGAGGTGCGCGCCATCGCCAAGATGGCTCGTTTCATCTACATCCGGCAGAAGGGCGGCTACGGCAATGGGACGCCCGTGTTGAACGCCGAGCACCTCATCGGCGACGAGCCGTTCGCCGTCCTCTGGGCCGACGAGTTCATCACGGCTGACCCGCCGCGCCTCAAGCAGATTATCGACGTCTTCGACGAAACCGGCGGAGCGACCTTGAGTGGCATGACCGTGCCACCGGATGTCGCGCACAAATACGGCATCGCCAAGGGCAGCGAGGTACGCCCGGGTCTGCGCAAACTGGATGAAATCGTGGAGAAACCCAAACCCGGCCGCGAACCCTCAACGCTCGCGTTGCTCGGTGGCTATGTGCTGACGTCCAACATCTTCAAGCACCTCCGCACGCTCGCGCCGGGCAGGGACAACGAAATCTGGCTGGTCGATGCCATCAACAAACTGGCGCGGGAAGAACCGGTCTACGGACTGGAAATCCGCAACGGCACCTACTACGACTGCGGTTCGAAGCTCGGCTGGCTGCGGGCGAACATCGAGTACGGACTGAAGCACCAGGAGACCGCCGAGGGCCTGCGCGCCATCCTCAAGGAACACGCGCAGTAGTATGTCGCGCCGCACGGCCATCATCATTGTCGTCGCCGTCGCCGTCCTGACCCCGGCGTTCCTCGTCATCACCGGCGTCCTGCAAAAAACGCAGGTGTCCCCAACGCCGGTGTCACTCATCTGGTGGACGACCGAGGACAACGCGCCGGCCATTCAGGGGCTCGTCAACGCCTACCGCGGCCTCCACCCGTACGTGAACATTACGGTTGTCACGAAAAACGCGGCGACCCTCGACCGAGACCTCAAGGACGCCTGGGCGAAAAACCAGGGCCCGGACATTTTCTCCATCCCGAACACGGCGACCGCCTCATACCAAGAGTTCATCACACCGCTCCCATCCAAGACGCGCGTCGCCTACTATCGCACGCGGAACCTCATCGTCCGCCAGGAGCAAGAGATCGTCTACCAAGATGAACCGAGTACCACGCCGCGTCAGGTCCGATCAGAGTTCGTCGAGGCCGTGGGGCAAGACGTGGTCCTGCGCAACGGCCAGGGGAACGAGCACGTGTACGGCTTGCCGCTCGCGGTCGATACGCTCATGCTGTTTTTTAACCGAGACCTGCTGAACTCCGCCAATATCCTCGACCCGCCGACGACCTGGGAAGAGTTCGCTACCCACATCCCCCAGCTCACCATCTACGATACCGAGGGGAACGTCACCCGCTCGGCGGTCGGGCTCGGCCTGGCGAAGAACGTCCCGCACGCGTTCGACATCCTCTCACTCCTGATGCTTCAGAACGGCACCCGCATGGTCTCGCCGGACGGCTCAAAGGTCGAGTTCCACAAATCGAACGTCCAGGGCGTGAACCCGGGCTTGATCGCGCTCGAGTTCTACACGGACTTCGCACAGACCAATCCTCCCCAGGCAACGTACACCTGGACGCCCGAGTCGCCGGACGCCCTGGACCTCTTCACCCAGGGGAAGCTCGCCTATGCCTTCGGCTACCAATCCGACCGCGTGCGCATCGCGACCGCCGCCCCCACCCTCAACTTCGGCGTGGCGCCGGTTCCCCACATCCACGACAATGCGTTCGACAATGACGCGACCGCTCCGGCCGGCGACCAGCTGCGCAAAATCACCTACGGCCGCTACCACGTCCAAGCCGTCTCGCTGAAAGCCGGGCGCGTGGCCAACGAAGCCTGGAACCTCGTGCAGTTCGCCGCGCGCTCGGGCGCGGTCCGCAACTACCTCGACACGACCAAGCAGGTCGCGGCCTTCAAGCAGTACTTGCGCGAGCAGCAGAGCAATCCGGATCTGGCCGTTCCCGCCAACCAAGCGTCGGCGTTGCGCTCCTGGTATCGCGGCACCGACTTCGCCGCGGTCGAACAGTACATCGCCGACCTCATTGAATCGGTCGCGCTTGAGGGCGTCGAGCCCGGACGGGCACTCGAACTCGCCGCCGGCCAAGTGCAGCAGACCTTGCCGGAGGAACCATGAGGCTGCGTCGGGTGTTTATCACGGCAGCACTGGTCGCGGTCCTCGCGCTGCCGGCGGCTGCTCACGCGCAGCTCATCAAAACGCCGAACTGCGAGCGAACCATCTACGTCGCCCAGCAAATCGGGGTAGAAAACCCGCAAAAACGCGAGTTTACCCCGGACCAATGGGATGCGCTCGAAGACGCTGACCGGCAGTTTTGGGAAGTGAGGCAAGTGAAAGCGACGCGCACCTGCGGCTTCGACGACTTTCTCCAGCTCTTCGCGAATCTTGCCGCCTGGGGCTTCACCGTCTTGGCTGGAACCGCGCTCCTCTTCTTCATCTGGGGCGGGTTCACCTTGCTCATCTCGGCCGGCCGCGAGGAAAAAGTCCAGGAAGGCAAGCGGATTCTCCAGGGAACGTTCATTGGTGTGCTCGTCGTGCTCACGGCCTGGATTTTTGTGAACTTCTTCTACGTCGCCTTCACCGGCAACAGCCAGGGGTTCATCTTCCCGAAATCGCCGTTCAAGCGCGAGGGACTCATCGGCGACAGCGGCTGCCGGTACGCGTTCCACCAGCGGTACCCCACGGTTCAGCCGAGCTGCACAGCGACGAATCTCCAGTACGGATGCGCGGACCCGGTGGCATCGAACGGGCCAGTCGTCAGGTTGCAGACGCTTTTGAACCAGCAGTGCGGCGGGGTGAGCGTGGACGGCTGCTTCGGCGACAACACCGCCATCGCCCTGTTCCAATTCATGATCGCGAACGGCATCCCCGTTTCGAGCGAGGATTTCCGCTCCGTGAAAACGAACTCGGCCCTCATCGACTTCCTCGAGGACCCCAACGCCCACTCCTGCACGAAACTGCTCATCGACCCGACCATCGCTCCGCCGCCCGTCGGCGACGGCACGCTCGAAGGGTGCTGTGTGCCCTCAAAACCCGGCTACCCATGTTACAATCAAGATGACGTTGCCATTTGCCTCGTGGATGACCCGGGCGGCGATCTGGACATCCGGGCTGGCTACCGTTGGATCCAGGGTTCGTGCGACACGGTTCTGACGTGCCAGACCGGCTGCTGCATGCGGTTCAAACCGGACGGCAAGCGCGACTGCTCCTCGACGTGCGGTCCAACCAACTGCACGGCGCCCGGAACGATTTGGGTCGCTGGCCAGTGCGACTTCATTTCAGGACTCTGTGTCCCCGCCAGCATATGCTCACCATAAAACGACTGTCCCTCATCACCACAACGCTCTTCGTCGCACTCATCGCGCCTACTGTCGCCTCGGCCGCGGTGACGATTCCGAATCCCATTGCCTGTCCGGACCTCCTCTGCCTCTTCAAAGGCATTGTCCGCATCTTCCTCGGCGTACTGGCAGTGTTCGCCACCTTCGTCTTCATCTACGGCGGGTTTTTGATGCTCTCGTCTGCCGGGAACCCCGATCGCATCAAGAAAGCCAAAGACACGCTCTTTTGGGCGACGATGGGTATCGTGACCGTGCTCGGCAGCTGGGCGTTCATCCGGTTCGTATTGGAATCCACCAGCCGCGCGACTGGACTCTGATTTGACGGACGCGATTGTTTCTCGTATACTAGCGGCAGTTTGAAACGGAAGACAAAACTCCTGGCGTTCTGACGACGCTTTCCGGCCAGTATGTACAGTTCAAACATCACATTCCGTTAGGACAGCACCGATTTTCAGGGGTGGTATCCGCTCTTCGCATAATCCAGAGGAAGTTATGCACACCCCAGAACTCGGGCTGATGAAAAACAAAGTCGATCGTCATTCAATCATCCGTAAGTACCGTATTGCGAAAACCTATGAAGCACGCAACGTCACTCGCTACCTTCACTGCCCTGTTGGCGGTATTGGTCGTTCCAGCGCTCGCCTTGGCGCAAACGTCCTTCATCGTTGAAGACATCGGAGGTGCAGTTGGCCTCGGCACCGCTGACCTCAAGGACACCGTCATCAACATCATTAAGTGGGTGCTCGGGATTCTCGCCCTCGTGGCAGTGTCTTTCATCATCTACGGTGGCTTCACCTGGATGACGGCTAGCGGCAACGACGACCGCATCGGCAAAGCCAAGAGCATCATTTCGGCGGCCGTCATCGGGCTCATCGTGGTCATCCTGGCCTGGGCCGTCGTCATCTTCGTGGCCGGTACGACCGCGAACGTCACGCGGTAACCCTTAATAGAGCAACTCCATCCTGAAAGGGGGTGATAACGCACGTATGAAAAATTTCCGCAAACTCGCGCTGTCGCTCACCGCGATTGCGCTCCTCGCGCTCCCGCTGGTAGTCGCTGCGCAAACGTCCTTCATCGTTGAAGACGTCGGTGGCAGCGTCG
>JACPUP010000035.1 GCA_016192205.1 Candidatus Kerfeldbacteria bacterium | reverse complement strand
GCTGGAAGAACGACGAGCCGAAGAAGGATGACAGAGAGAAAGTCTGAAGTAGGAAGCAAGCCGTAATTTTCGCCTACCTCCTACTTCGTACTTCCTAGTTCCTCACACTATTTCCTCGACACCCTTCCACTGAAAGGGTATCTTAATGGTGAGGGAAAAACACCATGAAAAAACCAGCCGGCTTTACGACCATCGTCGCCCTGCTGCTGGGCCTCGCCGCCGTGGCCATCATCGCGACGGGGATCGTGTATACGGCCGAGCGGTTGGGGAAGGATGAACCCGAGCAGGTCGCCTGCACCGCGGACGCCAAGCAGTGTCCGGACGGCAGTTACGTCAGCCGGGTACCTCCGTCTTGTGAGTTTGCGGCGTGTCCCGAATCAACAGACAACAATCAACTATCAACGGCCAATGACAACACGAACACTCCTTCTGATCCGACAGCCAGATGGAAGACGCATACAAACGCAAGTTTCGGGTACAGTTTCAAATACCCGGGTGACTGGACGGTAAATAAGCAGAGCGATATCGAATTCGAAATTCTGGACGGCAACACTGCACGACTATCGGTGGAGACACCACCGCTCGGCTACGGAGTTGCAGGTACGCCGACCCGGAAGGTAGTCGATGGTCGGAATGCCATTATTCGAAGTGTGCCTGGAGACATCAATGTTCAATTTGAAGACGCAGGCCTTGAGAATATTCAAATACGCCTCCAATATCCAACCACGCTCGGCGCAGACTATCCGCAGCTGTTTGATCAAATCCTATCGACCTTCACCTTCACCGACCAAACCGCCGCGACGAAGGATTGGAAGACGTACACGAACACGCGCTACGGTTGGCGCTTGCAGTATCCTCCTACCTGGGCGATCGCGAACGACGAAGACGATAATCCCCAGGTGGAGCTCCATTTCGATGAGGGACTGCCCGGGCTCCAAGAGTTCTTCACCGATGAGCGCACGGACACGCTCGAAGAGTGGCGCGACAAGCAGAAGACGCAGCTTCCCAATGCGAAGTTGACGGTATCAGAGATGACCGTTGGTGGCGTGACCGCAATCCGCATCGACACGAACGTGTACGACAACGCAACCTATATCGGATTCAGGAGGGGGACGGTTTTCGTGAACGTCATCACGTCGAACGCATTGATGATCACGAACGGTATGCTTGGTACGTTCAGGTTCACCGACCAAACCAGCGCGACCAAGGATTGGAAGACGTATACGAACGCAAAGCATGGTTTCTCCTTTCGATATCCACCATCATGGACGATTTCGGAAGATACGACCGTTGATCCGACTCAGATTGTTTATATCGCCAAAGATCCGACAGGCGCTGAAGGGCAACTAGCGGTCGCTCCCAAAGGCTACCCGGGAAGTGGCGCGCCTGATGGAACAGTGACAAATCGAGCGATTCAGTTTGGCACAGTACAGGGTACCCAGATTACTCTCACATTGCCGGATAAAAGTATTTGGATAAGCTACGTGAATCTTGAACAGGCTGCTGCGCCTAAGGGTTGGGAATGGGCACACCCCATCCATCTTTCGGTTGGATCAAAAAATTCTCTCGAGATCCTGAATCTTATTCTCTCCACCTTCACCTTCACGGAATAGCAAAAGGGTATTAGGGTAAGGGGGTCTGAGGGTTTTCGGGTCCTAGGGTTCTAGGGTGTGACCGTCGGCCGGACCCTAAAATCTTAAGACCTCACGTCTCTTGAACAATGAACCGGGCTCGTACCGCTTCAACGCGGCGATTTCGATTGACAGGCGTAACGACCGATGGTACGCTCTGCCCGTATGCGGGGGACCCAACTCGCCAACGTCATCTGGAAAGAGGGGAAGCACTACGTGGCGCAGTGCCTGAACGTGGACGTTTCGAGTTTCGGCCGGACGAAGCGATCCGCGCTCAAGAACCTCGACGAAGCCTTGAAGCTGTATTTCGAAGACGAATCCCATCCGCAGGTGGCAGCGGTAGAGCAGGCGGTAATCGTCCGCCGAGCTCTCCAGCATGCCTAAACTGCACTCCTCCGATCAAGTCATCGCGGTCCTGCGTCGGAGGGGTTTCGTTTTCGTCGCCCAGAAAGGCAGCCACATGAAGTTTCGAAAACTAGGAAAGTTGGTCTTGACCGCGATCGTGCCAGCTCGTCGTAAGGAAATCCCGCTCGGGACGTTTCGATCGATTCTTCGCCAAGCCCGACTCGACGAGGCGGATTTTTCGTAGCGTAGGGTTCTCGGGTCTTAGGGTCATAGGGTCCGGACGGAGTTCACACCCAAGAAACCCTAGTACCCTAAATCCCTAAGACCCTCGCTGGAAAGGCGCCGCCTCAACCAGACCAAAGTCATTCCCGCTTGCCCAGCCAGCCCTTCTCGTTTAGAGTAGGGCTGGTTGTTTTCACCTTCGGAGGTTCCCGTGATTGTGCCCGGCCTCTACACGGCCTTGCAGCGGACGTTTGCTCAGGCGTGGGCGGAGGAGCGGTCGCGGGATTCGCATAAGCCACCCCTCGAGCTTGAGCCGACGCCGAACGTGATGATTCCGATGTCGCTCTTCTTCCAGTTTGCAGCACTGAACGACGGCCAGTCAAACCGCCGGGTGACCGAGGCAGACCGTCACACGCTCCATCGATTGGCGGACGAAATGCTCTCGAGCATTGCTCCTGCCACGGACGGGTACGTGCCGCAGCCGTCGCTGGAACGGGCAGTCAAGCGCGCGATCCTCCACCGCGCCATTGACGCGCTCGTCCTGTAAGTCCCTTCCGTTCATCGCGCGGGAGGGACTTTCCATGCGGTTGCGCCGCTCGTGGAAAAGCGATACGCTTGTGGAAGATTTTCGTAAATGAAAGAAAAATATGCGCCAGCGTGAGGGTTTCGCCATCGCACTGCTGCTCATCATCGTCGCAGCCGCCGCCGTCATTGCCGCGGCGGTCGTACTCGTCTTCAACCAGCCGAAAGCATCGGCGCCGACAACCAACACCGGCGTCGCCTGCACCGCGGACGCCAAGCAGTGCCCGGACGGCAGTTACGTCAGCCGCGTGCTGCCGTCCTGCGCGTTCGCGGCGTGTCCGGGGACGAATACGAATAGTAATACTGAAGACAGGCTCGGACCGGGAACATACCAACATCCAGACGGTCTCTACACGGTGCAATATCCAACGGCATGGACGTATCGCCCAAGAAGTGGGGATAATCCATCGATGTTCTATGATGCCCGTGCGCTCACGCAGACAAAGGAAACAGAGTTGTTACTCGGTAGCAAAATTGAAATCTACTACGAAGATTCGTCAAGCAAAACCCTGGCAGAAGCTATCGAACAACGTCAATCAGATTCCACAATTCTTTCTCAGACGACGATAACCCTCGATGGTCAGCCCGCAATTCGTCGGGCAGTGCGAAGTTCCTTCGGCAACACCTATATCAATCAAGTCTGGACTCTCTCGGGCGGGAAACTGTTCATCCTCGTTCAATACATCGTTGAAGACGATTGGGTAGGTGAGTACACGAGCGCCTTCGACCACTTTGTCTCCACCTTCCAATTCACCGACCAAACCGCCGCGGTGAAGGATTGATTTTGGGTTCGAGGGTAGTAGGGTACTAGGGTCTTAGGGCGCGGTCGACAATCGGACCCCAAACCCTGTACCCTATTCCCTAGTCCCTGATCCCTTCAAAGATGAAAGACCCTGCACCAGTCGTCGCTAAGGCTCCTCCAGTGCAGGGCAACCTCACCTATATACTATGAAAGACTTACGAGATAGATTAACTCAATTGTAGGAAAAACTCTCCTCGTCACGGAGGTTTCCCGCACCAGTCATCCCGTCAAGGCGGGATTCCGGTGCGGGGTAACCCTACTCGCCTATGAAAGACCTTAAAGACAGATTGCAATCTCTTCGGAGCAAACTGTCTTCTGCCAGGGGGTTACCCGTGCACCAGTCGCTCGCGTGGCTCGCTCCGGTGCGGGGTAACATCCATATCCTATGAAAGATCTTAAAGACCGACTCGATATTCTTCGAAAAAAGTTAGTCGACAGTAGGAGGTTACTTTGACCTGCCCCAGAAACAACAGGAAGTAGGCGAACTCGAAGACCAGCTAAGCTCACCGGACGCGTGGCAGGATCGCGCGCAGGCTGAAGCCAAGAGCCGGCGACTGGCAGAACTGAAAGCAGACCTGGCGCTGGACGAGCGGCTGGAAAAAGCGGTCGCCGATTTGGCGCAAGTGCTGGACGACCCCGACGCCGAGTCGCTCCGCCGCGACGTCGAAAAGCAGCTCAAGAGACTCGAGGCCGAGTTCCTCTCACTCGAGTCGCGCGTGCTGCTGTCCGGGAAGCACGATGAGCGCGCGGCCATCGTGTCCGTCCACGCGGGCGCCGGCGGCACGGACGCGCAGGACTGGGCCGAAATGCTCCTGCGCATGCTCCTGCGGTACTGCGAACGCAAGGGCTGGCGGACGCGGCTGCTGGACGAGTCGCGCGGCGGCGAAGCCGGCATCAAGAGCGCGACGCTCGAAGTCACGGGCCGGTTCGTCTACGGGCTCTTGAAGTCTGAAGCCGGCGTCCACCGGCTCGTGCGCATCAGCCCGTTCGACGCGGAAAAGATGCGACACACGTCATTCGCGCTGGTCGAAGTCATTCCGGATCTCGGCGACGTGGCCAACATCGAGCTCAAGGAAAAAGACCTGCGTATCGACACGTTCCTGTCCTCGGGCCACGGCGGCCAGAGCGTGCAGACGACCTACTCGGCCGTGCGCATCGTCCACCTGCCGACCAAGATTACCGTCTCGGTGCAGAACGAGCGCTCGCAACGGCAGAACCGCGAGACCGCGCTGAAAATCCTCAAATCCAAACTGGCCGCCATCGAGTACGAGAAGCAGGAAGAGGAAAAGCGGCAGCTCCGCGGCGAGTACCACTCGGCCGAGTGGGGGAACCAAATTCGCAGCTACGTGCTCCAACCGTACCAGCTGGTCAAAGACCACCGGACGAAGGTCGAGACAAACAACGTGGGTGCGGTGCTGAACGGCGACTTGGACCAGTTCGTGGACGGGTACTTGCGTTTCTATGCCGACGCCCAACGCCGGTAGCTACATTCGGCGCGGCTTCAGCGCGGCCGAGTGGTTCCTGGTGTTCGGCCTCGCGTTCGTCATCGTCTACAGTGCCGTGGTGGTCGGGAACGACGCGCTCGGGGATTCGCTGGACCGGTTTTGGTATCGGGTGCAAGCGTGGAGCCTTGCGTACGGGTATTTCGGCGCGTTCGTTGCCTCACTCATCGGCAATGCGTTCATCATGGTGCCGGTGCCGTACACGGCCATTCTCTTCTTGCTCGGCGCGCTCGGCCTTAACCCGTTGTTGATCGGGCTCTGGGGCGGCCTCGGCGCGGCGTTCGGCGAACTCACCTCGTATGCGGCGGGCGCTATTGGGAATGCCGTGTCGCACGAGCGGTTTCGCCATTCGCTGGCAGCCTTGCAACGGCTGCTGCGTCACCATCGGCGCGCAGTCTACGGCATCCTGTTCCTCGTTGGCGCCACGCCCATTCCCGACGACCTGGTGCTCATTCCGATTGGATTCATCCGTTTTGGGATCCTCCGGACCGTTCTTCCCGTGGCGCTCGGCAAGGTGACCATCACCACACTGTTGGCATCGTTCGGACAAGTGCCGCTCATCCGCCAAACGCTCACCTCGGCCGAGCACACCGTCACGACCACGCTGCTGACGCTTTCGGGCATTGTTCTCGTGGTGTACGCGCTGCTGAAAATCGACTGGCACCGCGTGGCTGGCCGGCTGCTCGAAGCGGCGGCCGAGTAAACGTCCACCGTCGTCTGACATTCGGACACACGGCTGGTTGTGGCTGTTGACTCAAGTCTCCAGAATGAGTAGGTTGCTCGTCTTCTTGTCAGCAACTTGAGAACTGAAATACCACACGAAACGAGAGGGTACCGAACTACCCGGTAGCGAAGGAGGAACGCGATGTGCGGTATCATCGGGTACCTTGGACGCCGGCCGGCCACGCCGATCCTGATCGATGGCCTCAAGCGCCTCGAGTACCGCGGGTACGACTCCGCGGGAATGGCCGTGCTGGATCACCGGGTCCAGATTGTGCACGCCGTCGGCAAGATCGCCAACCTCGAAGACGCGATTCGGGGGAAGGAGCTTTCCGGCAGCCTGGGTATTGCCCACACGCGGTGGGCGACGCACGGCGAGCCGAGCCTCGTCAACGCCCACCCGCTCATGGACTGCACGGGGAAGGTCGTCGTCGTCCACAATGGCATCATCGAGAACTACGCGGCGCTCAAACGCGAACTCGTGGGCCGCGGGCACACGTTCCGTTCCGAAACGGACACCGAAGTTCTCGCCCACCTCATCGAAGAGTTCGACCACGGTGACCTCCCGGCAGCCACCCGCGCAGCCCTGAAGCTGATCGAGGGCACCTACGGCCTCGTGGTGCTCCATGCCGATCACCCGCGAATGATCGTGGGCGCTCGGCTGGGCAGTCCGTTGATCGTCGGCGTCGGCGACGGGGAATACTACCTCGCGAGCGACGTCGCGGCGATTCTTCGACACACCCGACGCGTCATCTACCTCGACGACCACGAGATCGTGACCCTGACCGATGACGTCCCGGAAATCCGAACGGTGGACAACGGGACCGAGCTGGTCGTGAAAACCCACACGGAGATTGAGTGGGACCTCGAGCAGATCGAGCTCGGCGGCCACGAGACCTTCATGCACAAGGAGATCTTCGAGCAGCCGATGAGCGTTCGGAACGTGCTTCGCGGCCACCTCTTGTGGGAGGAGGGGAACGTTCGGTTCGGTGGACTGAAAATGTCCGAGGATGAGCTCAAGGCCGTGCGGCGGATTGTGTTCATCGGCTGCGGCACCTCCTACTACGCGGCGCTCTTGGGCGAATACGTGCTCGAGGAGATCGCACGGCTGCCGGTTGAGGTCGAGTACGCCAGCGAGTTCCGCTATCGGAACCCGGTCATCAAGGAGGGGACGGCCGCGTTCGTCATCTCGCAGTCCGGTGAGACGATCGACACCTTGGCCGCCTTGCGCGAGGCCAAGCGGAAGGCGGCGCGGATTCTCGGCATCGTCAACGTGGTCGGGTCAACGATCGCCCGGGAGGCGGATGGCGGCATCTACCTTCACGCCGGTCCCGAGATCGGCGTCGCCTCCACGAAGGCCTTCACCTCGCAGGTGACCGTGCTCGCGATGCTGACCATCCTGTTCGGCCGCGCGCGTTCGACCGTAAGCCTGACGGACGCACGACGGCTGATCGATGGACTCGACGCGCTGCCGGAGCAGATCGAGGACATCCTTCGCCGGGAGCCGGAGATCAAGGCCATTGCCCAGGCCTACCACAAGCACAACAACTTCCTGTACCTGGGACGGGGGCCGAACTTCCCGGTGGCGCTCGAAGGAGCCTTGAAGCTCAAGGAGATCTCGTACGTGCACGCCGAGGGCTACCCGGCTGCGGAGATGAAGCATGGGCCGATCGCGCTGATTGACGAGCACATGCCCGTGGTGGTCGTGGCTCCGCAGAACGCGGGGATTCACAAGATCCTGGCGAACATCGAGGAGGTGAAAACTCGCCAGGGCAAGATCATCGCGATTACCACCGCGTCTGCAAGGGACGTCATCGCGAAGGCTGACCACAGCATCGTCGTGCCGGAGACGCTGACTGCCCTCCAGCCGATCCTGTCGGTCATCCCGCTCCAGCTGCTCGCCTACCACATCGCGACCCTCCGGGGCTGCGACGTGGACAAGCCGCGGAACCTCGCCAAGTCGGTGACGGTCGAGTAGCCGAGTAACAAGGAGGAATGGTCCTGTTTGCACGAGCCTCGCGATTCAGGCTCGAACGGGCCGTGGCCACGAAACCTTTGTCTCCAGTACGCCGCGAGACGAGGGGGACGGGCCACGGCTCCTTTCTTTTTGCTTGACGGAGTGGTCGCCCCCGCGGTAGCCTGAATGAAGACAACGGTGGCTGAAAACGGAAGCCGCCTCTTTTGTGTCCTTGGCGTTGAGTGTCCTGTCGTTCGTAGCTGGCGTGCAACTGTCTGTTGCCGCGTCAGTCGTTGTGGGCGTTGCGGCCGCAGGCGTGTTGGCACTGCGACGTCCGACCATGGTTTTCGCACTGCTGGTTCTGGTTGGGGCATTGCGCGGCGGGCAGGTTGCACAGGCTTGGCACGCAGTGCGACAGCTCGATGGACAGGCGACGAAACTCGCAGCAACCGTGCGCGAGGTGGAGGAGCGCGCGACGCGGTCGAGTGTTGCGCTGGACGTTCACGGGATCGGCAGACACGCCGTTGGGGTCGGCGGCGTCACACTCTGGTTGTTCGTGCGCGAGAGCGTGCAGCGCGGGCAACGGTTGACCGTCAGTTGCCCGTGGACTGTGCGCGAACGGCCGAGCGTGCTGGTTCCGTCAGCGCCCTCGCTCACCTGCGATAACCCCATCATTGACGCCCGCGAGCCGGCCCACCCGGTCGTGGCTCTCCTCGACCGCGGCCGGCAACGGTTCGTCCGCGCCGTGCAGACAGCGCTCCCCGAACCAGCGGCCAGTCTCGCTATCGGCTTGACGCTGGGCGAGACGCGGACATTCGACGCGCAGATTGTGGAAGATTTTCGGGTGAGTGGCACGAGCCACGTGCTGGCGTTGTCGGGCTACAACGTGTCGGTGCTGGTGGCTGTGCTCGTGGCGACTGTTCCCGCGCTCGTTGGTCGCCGGCCAGCGTTCGCGCTCATCCTGGTTGCGCTGGCCGCGTTCCTCATACTCACGGGCGTGCCGCCGTCATTGTTGCGGGCGAGCGTCATGGGTGCGTTGCTCATCGTGGCGCGGTGGATCGGCCGCCGAGCAACGGCAGCGCGATTGTTAGGATTGTCGGTCATCGGCCTCGTGGCGGTCGAGCCAGGGCTCATGGCTGACCTGGGATTTCTCCTCTCCGTCGTCGCAACGCTCGGGCTCATCCTGGCCGCCGACCGCTTGGCGCCTCCCAAACGCCTGCCCGGATTTATCCGAAACATCGTTGGCAGTTCAACTGCCGCGTTCGTATTCACGCTGCCCATTCTCGTGCCGCTGTTCCATCGGTTGTCGCCCGTAGCGCCGTTGGCAAATCTGCTGGTGTTACCGCTGGTGCCGGTTTTGTTTTTCGGTAGTGCTGGCGTCGGCGTGCTCGCCCTGGTCGCGCCGAATCTGGCGGCCGTGGTCGGCACGCCCGTTGTCTGGTTGTCCAACGCGTTCCTCGGGCTCATCGCGTGGATCGCGCGATTACCGTTCGCGTCCCTGACGCTCGACCTTCCGAATCCTTTACCCTGGATATTTCCAGCGGCCGTGCTCATCGCGGCGCTGGTGTGGCGCGAGCGGCCGTGCGCGATCTGTACGTGTCCGGTACGGCCAGCGCCGTGGCAGCCATGAGCTTGCCGAGCACACTGCGGCGTCATCGGCTGGCCTTCGTGACCGGTCTGGCCGCGTTCGCCATTGCTGCAGTCGGACTGTGGCCGGCCGAGCGTGGGTTTAGCCTGACGTTTTTCGACGTCGGCCAGGGCGATGGCATGCATCTGCGGAGCGAAAGCTTCGACCTCATCGTTGACGGTGGCCCGTCACCGCGGTTCGTCCACCAGGTTGCCAGCCGCCTGCCGGCAACGGACCGCACGCTCGAGCTGGTGGTCTTGACCCACCCGGACTTTGATCACCTGCGCGGGCTGCTGTCGCTGTTCGACCG
>JACPUP010000019.1 GCA_016192205.1 Candidatus Kerfeldbacteria bacterium | reverse complement strand
CCGCCGTCGCTCGAGGGGGTCGAGTCGGCGGAGTAGACGAAGGCCGTCTTCGTGTCTTCCGTGGTGTTGATCACAAACACGCCGTCAGCGACCGATGCTCCAGGCTCGAGCGTGTGGACGAAGATGTTCTCCGTCCGCGGGTTGTCGGGCCGCGGGAACGCGGGCCGGCCGCCGAGTCCGCCGTAGATAATGGCCTGGACCACCGGGGGCAGTGCCAGCAGGAGGGCGATTGACAGCAGCCAGGTCGCCCTCATCAACGTCCAACGCAATCGCGTCTTCTCTTTCTGTGTAGACACGCCATCAGTATAGCAGAAAAACGCGCGGACGAACCGCGCGTCGCGTCTTGAAAACACCTGCTACGACGCCACCACCGACAGAACCATGCTAACGTCGTAGTCCGAGGCTGGCGGCTGCTCTTCGGGGACGGTTTGGCTGATGGGCACGCCGGTCAGCTTCCAGTCGCCGATGTCGTTCGAGAGGGCGGCGGCGGTCAGGACCGTGACGCTGTTCGTCGTACCTTCGTTGTAGCCGGTCGAGGAGCCGAGCGTGATGTTCGAGGTCACGCAGGTGTTACACTGCCCGACCGTCAGCGTACCGGCTGCGGGGTTGACGGTCATTTGGCCGGCGAGCGTATCGGTGTCAGCGCCGTCCGCGCAGCCGGAGGTCGTCGGGTCGTTGAAGTCGTAGTCCGTGCCGACCGAATCCCAGACTGCGGTCGTGGCCGAGCCGGCCAGCGAGGCAGTCCAGCCGTTGTCCGCCGCATCCGGGTTCGAGACGTAGATGCTTTGCGAAGCGGAGCCGAAGGTGCCGGTGGAGGTCTGGCAGGCGAAGCTGAACGTGCGGGCGCCCATGACGACCGACGGGCTGGCGATCGAGGCATAGGTCGTGCCGTCAACGATGTCGATGGCCAGCGTGCCGGCGTTGATGGTTTGCTGGAAGTTCGACGTGCTGCTGGCGTACACGTACGTGCCCACGAGCAACATCGCCACGAGGGCAACGGCCGTAGCGGCAACGCGGATATCCAATTTCCAGAGGATTGTGTTTCGGATGCGCTGCATATTTTATTTTTGGCCAGATTTGGGCCCCAACTCTCCCAGTATAGCAGAATAGAAGGCGTTCGTCAACACTTTCGTAATGACTCAATACCTTGGAAACACCTCCTGGCCCAGTGGCGTACGCTGGTGGCTATGCCCTACTCTCTGAAACCCGCACCTGCCGAAGGTGCGCGCGGCGGCCGTCCACACCTAGGGTTGGGGTGCCGGACGCCTCTCGAAGTGTTTCCAAGGTGTTGACGACTATGCGCTAACGTTACAGATATTCCAGGATGCCTTCGTAGTTGATTCCGCGGAACAAAGCGTAGAACCACGAGATCCAGAGATTAAAGTTGTCCGTTAACAAGAGGACGCCGAGGAGGATGAGGAACACCCCGCCGACAATCGAGATAACGTGAAGTGCCCGCCCGAGACGGCGAAGGTATTGTCCCATGGAGCCTATCGCGAGCGCCGCGAGGATGAACGGGATGGCCAACCCGAGCGAAAACACGAATAAGAGGAACGCGCCCGCGCCGACGGTGGTTGAGGATGAGGCGAGCAACAGGATCGAGCCGAGGATGGGACCAATGCACGGCGACCAGCCAAAAGCGAACGTCGCGCCGAAAACGAACGAACTGCCGGGGTTGCCAGGTTTGAGCGCCGGGTGGATCCGCCGCTCGCTGGCGAAAAACCGGAACAGGGGCAAGCGGAACAAGCCGAGCATGTACAGCCCAAAGAAGATGATGAACGCGCCGCCAATCCTTGCAACCAGCAAACGGTGTTTGACAATCGCCGCGCCGCCCAGACCGAACAAACTGCCGAGGAGGATGAAGACGAGGCTAAAACCCAGGACGTAGAACAGACTATTGAGCACCACTCGCCGCCGGATGGTTGGTGCCCGCGCCGGGTCCAGGAGGTCGTTGGCTGATGCGCCGCTGATAAATCCCAAATACGCCGGCAGCAAGGGCAGCGTGCAGGGCGCGAGGAAGGTGAGCAGACCAGCGACGAAGGCGGGAAGGATGAGACCGGCCGATTCCATAGGTTAGAGGATGCTGTTCATGAGCGAACGCATGCGCTCGAGGTCAACCGGCCCGCGGATGCGCTCGACTTGCCGGCCGCTCGCATCGTAGAAGACCGTTTCGGGCATAGAGAATGCGGCAATGATGAGTGTGATAAGGGCAACCGGCCGCATGGTTTTATCGCGGAATGGGGTGACGGAGGAACAGGGGGAGGAGTGGACGCACGAGCGGTTCGCGACGCCGCACTTCGTAGCACGTTTTTTGGCCCAGGCGCGTGGCCGTCACGACGCCGCTGCGCTGCAAGACGCGCAAATGTTGCGAAACGGCCGGCACGGTGACGCCGAGGATTTGGGCGATGTCGCTCACGCAGAGCGTCTGGTTTCGCTGGAGTAAAAGGGTGATGATGCGGAATCGGTTGGGGTCGCCGAGCGCGCCGAAGACCGCTGGCACGCGGGTGTCAGCCTGGCGGAGCAGGAGTTGGAGGGTGCGCAGCGTTCGCGGATTGAGCACGTTGGAAGTTTAAGTAGCAACTTAAGCATAAATCCGCAGGGACGGCCTGTCAATCTCGGCAAGACAGGGCAGCGTTGCTATACTTTCATTGATGCCAGCCTGGACGCTCACCACCCCGCCTGTCCCCGAATCCTTGGGCCGTCGTCGGCGCGAGGCGAATCTGCTGTGGTACCGGCCGAGCCGAATCATGGCTGCCAAAACAGCCGCAGGGATGGTCGGCGCAATCCGCTATGCGCTGCGGGACGACCCTGACCGGAACGAGGGGCTCATCACCGACCTGGTGGTCGAGCAACCGTACTGGAACGCTGGACTGCCCGCTGCGCTCATCGAAGCGGCCGAACAGGCGCTGCGCGCGGACAGGGTGGAAAAGATCGACGCGGTCGTGCAGGACGGGCAGAAGCTCTCCGAGTCGTTCCACGCCGCCGGCTACTGGCCGTTCCGGAAAACCGTGGTGCTCGAATGGGATTTGACACGGCTCAAGGACATCCCGGCTTCCGGCGACTTCGCGGTCGAACTGGTCGACCAAATTGATCGAGAGGAGATCGCGGACTTCGTCTTCCAGTCCTACCAACCCTACTGGCGCTGGTGGAAGGAAACGGACGAGGATAAGCCCATTGGCCGGGCCGAGTATCCGGTTGATGAACCCAAGCCGATACTGGAAAAAGTAAAGCGAAGGAATTGGGCGCGGGTGGTCAAGCGGCTGCGGGAGTTCAACGCTGTCACCCCGCAGCGGATGGTCATCGCGCGCCAGGGCCGGAAAATCATTGGCCTCTGCGACGTCAAAGCCGATCCCGAGGAATCCATGGACTGGGGGGTGCTCATCTCCCGCGATGTCGGCGGCCGAGCAGTAGGCTCGGCGTTGCTCGGTCCAGCACTCGGCTGGCTTCGCGAGCAAGGAGTCCAAACGGCCCAAGTGACGACCACGTCCGGTCTCGACGACTACGACCCCGTCGTCTACCTCTACGTTCTCGTCAGCGGCGCGCAGATTCGGGGTGAGTTTCTCGTGCTTCGGAAACATCTGCGAGCAGTTCCTTGACACGTATCGGGATCGGGCCTACGTTCTTTGCACTCGGTCTTTGACATTTCGGAGGTGAAACAAGGTGGACGAAAAGGTCAACGACGTCCTGTTGGCATTTGTCGACTTCCTCTATGCGGTCGTGTTTGGACTTATCGTGGCAAAAATCTTCGATGACACCCTGCTGCCGGAGATCCACGCGGCCGTGAAGGTCAAGAGCCTGCTCCTCGTGCTGGCAGTGTTCTACTTCCTGATGTGGGACTGGCTCCACGGACGACTACTGACGCTCCGCAACCCCTTTCCGAGCTACAGACGGTTCTTCATCGAAGTCGTCATTGCCTGCTGCGGCTACGGCGCAGCCGCCCGAGCGCTCGAAGGAAGGGTGTCATTCCTCTTGTACGTGGCGATGATTCTCTTCTTGGGCGCCATCTGGGCGTCACTGACGTCGAACGAGTACCCCGAGAGTAAAGATCGGCGGGAACTGACGGTCATCGTCGAATTGCAAGTGTTGATGGCGGTGATCGTCGTCGCGTTCTGGATTGGTTCAGAAAGGCAGTCTGGTCCGATAGTTGGGCTGATGACGACTCTGCGGCTAATCGTTCTCGGATGGGGCGCTGTCTTTCTGTACGAACTGTTCATCAGACGGCAACGCGGCATCCTCGCTGGGCCGGGTGTTCCATTCATCTCATTCCGACAGCTGGAACAGATCCGCCATCGGTTGTTGCTGTTTTGGACTCGAGTCCGGAGGTGACTCATGAAGGACTATCTCGCAGGTCTGCTCGTGATGACCGTCTTCATGGTCATTGTGGGCGGAGCGTATGTGCTCTTCGGTCTCCTGACCGGTGCTCGGGGCGCTGACCTGACGCTAGTGCTCATGGGCGCTGCCCTCCTCGTTCTCTTTGGCGTAACCGGTTTCACCTTCGAGTGGTTCACGCCCCCATCACACTTCCGAGCGCTCTTTCGCAAGGCAGGACCGAAGCGCTAGCCTCGGACCGATGGATCTCGGGGGCCTGGCTAACGTCAAGCCCCCTCCAGCATACGGATTCGGAGGTGACCCATGAAAGACTACCTGGCTGGAGTGGTGACGATGGCGCTCGCGGGCATGGTCCCTGGTGGTGCCGTCGTGCTCTATGGGCTGCTGTTCGGGGGGGGGGAGGTGCTGAAAGCATCCCTGCTATGCGCAGCAGCAATCATTCTGCTCGCTGTGGGAACATTCACCGCCGAATGGTTCACTCCCGGCTCGCACTACCGGTCGCTGTTCAAGAAGGAAGAGCACCCGAAACGCACACCGCAACCAAACCGCCCGTTCGGGGCCTGACCGTGGTCAGGCCCCCTCTTTTTTGTTTCACGAGTCCTCCGACGGGTTCTCCGGCCTCGACGACTACGACCCGACCATCTATCTCTACACAGTCGTCGCCGGGGCGCAGATTCGGGGTGAGTTTCTCGTGCTTCGGAAACATCTGCGAGCAGTTCCTTGACACGTATCGGGATCGGGCCTACGTTCTTTGCACTCGGTCTTTGACATTTTGGAGGTGAAACAAGGTGGACGAAAAGGTCAACGACGCCCTGTTGGCGTTTGTCGACTTCCTCTACGCGGTCGTCTTTGGCCTCATCGTGGCCAAGTTGTTCGACGACATTCTCTTGGAACCCATCCTACTCACAGTGAAGGTCAAAAGTTCGCTCCTCGTCCTGGGGACGTTCTACTTCCTACTCTGGGATTGGCTCCACGGACGGCTGCTGACGCTCCGGAATCCATTCCCCAGCTACCGTCGGTTCTTCATCGAGATCATCATCGCAGGCTGCGGCTACGGCGCGGCCGCCCGAGCGCTCGAGGGGAAGGTGTCCTTCCTGTTCTACATCGCGCTGATCCTCATCGTCGGTTCGATTTGGGCAGTGGCGACAATGCGGGAGTATCCTCGCACCGAAGATCGCCGTCAATTGGCCGTCATTCCACGACTGCAACTGGTCGTAATGGTCATTGTGATCGCATTCTGGTTGCTGTGGGAACGACTGGTGGGTCCCGAGGTTGGCTTGCCGATGACCGCTACACTCATCGCGATCGGATGGGTCGCAGTGCTCATCTACGAGCTGGCGATTCGACGTCAAGCTGGCATCCAGGCAGGACCGGGTGTGCCGTTCGTCTCCTTCCAGGCACTCGAACAATTTCGCGCTATCCTCAAGCGTTTTCCGCTGATCAGGAGGTCATGGTGAAAGACTACCTTACCAGCCTTCTCGTGCGAGTTGGGCTGACCACAATCTTCTCGGGCGTCATCGTGTTGTTGTGTCGGCTGATTGGCGTCCGGGGAGCAGAATTCACCATGTTGATGGTGGCCGTTGCTCTACTCATTTTCTTCAGTGGCTACGCCTTCACGGTCGAATGGTTCACTTGGGAACGTCCTCCCCGGCGTCGTTCGACATCGATGAAGAGGCGCTAGCTCCGTCTGCTCTGTTCTCGGGGGCCTGACCGTGGTCAGGCCCCCTCTTTTTTGTTTCACAAGTCCTCCGACGGGTTCTCCGGTCTCGACGACTACGACCCCGTCGTCTACCTCTACGTTCTCGTCGGCGGCGCCCAGATCATGGGCGAGTTCCTCGTCCTTCGGAAGACGTTTTCCTAAAGAGCGGACAATGTCAAGGCGGCCGGGAGGAGTGAAGTGCTCCCCCCGGTCGTTGCGTTCCGCCCATCAGTGGCGCGGGTCGCTGTATCCGAGTCCGGTCAGGAACCGGTGGAGCAGAATGTGCTCCCAGAAGGCGCGGGCGGCCCGCTGGAGTCCCTCGGACACGTCGTAGTCCGTGTCCAGACTCCGGCGGAGGTTGCGCTCCACTGTGTGCATGGTCTCGATGACCATGTTGACCATCGAGAACTGCTGCTGGAAGAACGGTGCGGCCTGCGGCCCGCGGATCTTGCCCCACGGACCAGCGTCGAACCACCTCTCCGCACCCTCGCCCCACTGGAGGACGGTGGAGAGCCGCTCGAAGTCGGTCGAGGTCTGGACCGTCAACCGCTTCCGGCCCAGCCAGAGCGCGTTGAACACGTCGGTCGTCTGGAACGGCGCAGGCTGATCCGCTCCTCCCTTCTCGGCGAGATCGAGAACCAGAAACATATCCTGGTGTACGCGCCCGCGGAAGAAGTACCGGAGTTGCGAGAATGGCCTGCTAATGCCGCTGCCGCCCACCGTCGTGATAATGCAGCCGTTCCCGATCCCGTCTCGTGCCGGTATCGGTCCCGGATCATGTTCCGCCCGCTGTCCGTTGACCTTGACGATCCGCGGCTGGCGGAGCTGCCCGTTGAGGCCGACGATCTGCACCGACTGCACCGTCGCGCCCGTGTAATGGAACGATATCAGGTCGGTCTCTTCCAGCGTGCCACAGGCGTTGTGCTGGTCTTCACCGTAGATGTTGATGAACACGACACATTCCTCCGATGGTTCGGCTACCCTACTACCATGGACGCCCATTTCTCCGCCGGCGTGCCTGGCGGACTCGGATATGTAAAGAAGCATCCCTCCGAGTGCGGATACGTAACCACGTCAGCGCCCGGTTCGTCAAGCCAGCAGGGGATGACCGGTGCGCTTGACCACCGGTGTGAGAGGCGTACACTGCGAATATTGCACACGGGCTGCGGGATGGCTGAAAACGATCATCGAACGCAGCTTCACCCGTGCGCAAGGGCCGAGAGGTCGCGTTCTCCCGCCGCCTGGGGGGTGGGTGGCTTCGAAGCCAATCGGGGGAGGGCACTGTCTCCAGATTGCCGACGGGCCGTGCCTGACCCCGTTTCGGTGGGGGACTCTCGATTGCCGAGGGTTCCCCACTTTTCCTGTTGATCTCCCATCGACGTTTGACGTTAGTCTGACCAGCGCTATACTGCTGCCAGCCCTTTGCACCGGAGAGGAGGAGACTTGGACCCTCGAACAGCGTTGGCCCTGTCCGACGATTACCTCGAACTCGCCAAGGAATACTGCGAGTCGGATGACCTCGATCGTGCGACGTATTACTGCCAGCGCTCTCACCAGACGCTGGAGAACGCGGCCGCCTACGTGGACGAGGCGCTGATCGAAATGGTGCGAGGCCGTTTCGACACCGCTCATGATCTGCTCCGCACCGCCATCGACGTTGACCCGACGTACGGCAACGGCTGGAACAACCTGGGCGCCTGTCTGGTGGGGCTCGGCCGGCCGGCCGAAGCCATCCCGTACCTTCAGGAGGCGCTCCGCGTCGGGTACGAGACGCCCGAGAAGGCGTTCTACAATCTCGGCTTCGCCTACGAGAAGCTCGGCGAACCCGAACAGGCACGGCGCCAGTACGAAGCAGCGCTCGCTGCAGCGCCCGAGTACAGGCTCGCCCGTCAGGCGCTTGACCGCCTCAACGAGCAAGAGCCCCGACAACCGTAGCCGGGGCTTTTGTCCTAAAGGAACGCGGGGAGATGGCTGGTAGGGCGAGGCAGCGATTTCAGAAGAGCCAGCCTCGCACCGCAATGTTTTTCCATTCGCAATATCGTACGAAAATGCGAATTCTCAGCCGCCGAAACTATTCTAACTTTCGTACAAATGTGCGAATGGATTTTCTCTCGCCGACAAACAGCGCCAACATTTTTACTTTCCTCTCATCACCCCGGCCACGGCTTTGACTCTTCACCCTTAACCTTGCTACTTTTACATCGTCTATGCCATTCAGCATCAAAGACCTGCCCTGGGGTAAAGACGCTTTAAAGGGGATTTCGGCCAAGACGAACGAGATCCACCACGACAAGCTCTACGCGGGCTACGTCACCAAGCGCAACGAGATTGAGGAGGCGCTCAAGACTGCTGACCGCTCGAAGTCCGCGGCCACGTACTCTCCTTACCGCGCGCTGAAACTCGAGGAGACGTTCAACGCCGACGGACAGATTCTCCACGAGTTGTACTTCGAGACGCTCGGCGGCGACGGGAAGCCGACCGACGGACCATTCGTACGAAAGGTCCGATTAGACTTCGGGTCGTGGGAGGCGTTCGTCGAGGACGCGATTGCTTGCGCCAAGGCCGCCCGCGGCTGGATGATCACCGCCTATGATCCCACGGACGGGAAGATTCGCAACTTTCTTGCGGACGCCCACAACCACGGTGGGGTGTGGGGGTCAGTGCCGCTGTGGACCATTGACTGCTACGAGCACGCCTACTTCATTGATTACGGTTCGGACCGCAAGGCGTACATCCAGGCGGTACTCAACAACGTCAACTGGGACGCGGTCAACGCCCGGTTCGCAGTTGTCGCAAAGTAATACCCCACTCGACACCTTACTCTCTTCGCTGCGGTTCATTATAGTTGCCATGGTAATGGGCCGAGGTGGCGGAACTGGTATACGCGCAGGACTTAAAATGTCGTGTTCGAAAGGACATGTCGGTTCGACTCCGACCGGCGGCATTACAAGCGGGTTTCACCCTGCGGGTGACCACCCGTAGGGTGGCGATTCCCGCCCTCGGCACTGCCTTGGTTCGATTCTCGAAACGGAGCGAAGGTCATGCACCCGAAGTGGTGCGGGACGACCGGCGGCACGGGTCACCTAACCCTTCATCCTCCGCATCCCGCCACAGGCGGAGCTACGCCTCCAGCAATATTTGACCACTCTTTACAATAACCGCTCCGACCGTGGGATTAGGATTGGTCCATCCCATCGCATTTTTTCCAATTTCAATGTTTCACCTACGAAGTATTCATCAGAAATAGAAGAAGTACGCATAAAAGGTTACACCCTTCTTAATCGATGACCTAATTTATGTTTCTTTGTAGCAAGATACTTGGTATTTGCTACGTTAGGCTGACTTTCTATAGGAATACACTTGGTAATACTGATTCCAAAACTCGCAAGTTGTTTTTCTTTATCTGGATTATTTGTCAAAAGATTAATTTTTTTAATTCCCAGATCTTTTAAAATGTGAGCTGCTACCTCGTAATTCCTGGCGTCAGCCGGAAAACCAAGTTTGTGATTGGCTTCGACTGTATCGAGGCCTTGATCTTGCAATGAATATGCTTTGATTTTAGTCGCTAACCCAATACCCCTGCCTTCTTGGTCAAGGTATAAAATAACACCGCTCGGAGCTTTATTTATCAATTTCATACTTTGATGTAACTGTTGTTTGCAATCACATCTCAAAGAAAAAAGTGTATCACCAGTAAAACATTGGGAATGAACCCGGGTTAATAACGGTTGTCTCGCATTTCCTTTTAACAAAACAGCATGTTCACGGTTGTCCGTGATAGACTTATATATTGAGATTTGGAATGTTCCGTATATCGTTGGCAGTGTGGATGTGGCAACTTTGATCACTTCCGATTTCTCTGGCAATGGTGGTAGGGGACTTCTTTTCAGATATTTTATAAGGTCATTTATTGAAACCATCTTGATATTAAGTTTTTGGGAAAGACTTACAAGATCTTTAAACCCGGCCATTCTTCCATCAATTCCGATAATCTCACACAAAACTCCTGCTGGCGTAAGATTAGCGATTCTGGCTAAATCAACTGCCGCTTCGGTATGACCGTCTCTTTCTAAAACCCCGCCTTGTTTTGTCACTAAACCAAAAACGTGTCCGGGTTTAGTAATATCTGATTGTTTAGATTTTGGATCTGCTAAAATCCTAATAGTTTTTGCTCGGTCAAAAGCAGACACACCGGTAGTAACGCCTCTTTTGGCATTGACAGAAATAGTAAAGTTGACCTTTGTTTTTTCAGTATTGCTTAGGGGATCAATCATCAAAGGAAGAGATAGACGATAAGCCTGCGCTTGAGTAATTGCAGCGCAAACTAATCCTCCTCCTTTCTGAATCATTGTAATAATATGTTGGGGACTGATTTTGTCGGCAGGAATATAAAAATCTCCCTCATTCTCACGTTTTGGGCTATCTACCAAAATAAGCAACCTACCTTTTTTAATCTGATCTAACGCTTCTGGTATTGTTGAGAAAAAGCTGTTCATATATTTGAAATTATTTTAATCATTTCCAGTGCGGTTAGAGCCGCTTCGACTCCCTTATTCTCTTCTTTTCGAGTGGCTCTCTCGATTGCGTCTTGTATGTTGTACACAGCTAATACTTCAAAAATTACTGGGACTTCATACTTTAAAGAAACCTCCATACAGCCTCTTGCACACTCGTTAGCAATTTGTTCAAAGTGATAAGTTTTACCTTTGACAATTGCACCAAAAGCAATAATTGCGTCATACGTTTTTTTCTTCGCTACTTTTCTTGCAATCAGTGGAATTTCTAGTGATCCGGGAACTCTGAAAATGTCTATTTGACTTCTAGTTACCCCTTTCTTTTTAAACGTAGCAATGCAGTATTTCTCCAAATTCTCAGTTACTTCTGCTCGAAAAGAACTACTGATAATGGCAATTCTCATTTTGCCCGTTTTTTTCATAATATTTATTTCCTCGGTAATAATTTTTCTAAATACTTTGCAACAATATCAACTTCAACATTGACAAAATTACCAACTTTAATTGTGTGGAGCATTGTTTTTGCCCACGTGTGAGGGATAATGCCAACAGTAAAATAGTTTTCGACTGACTTGATTACGGTTAAAGAGATGCCGTTTACTGCAATTGATCCTTTCTCAGCCACATACTTCGTAAGAGAGTTAGAAATTGAAAATTTTAGAATGTAGCTATTATTTTTATTAATAATGCCTTGCAATCTTCCAGTACCGTCAATATGTCCTTGAACGATGTGGCCCGATAAAAATGAATTCGGTGTTGTCGGCAGTTCTAGATTAACCAGATTTCCTGATTGTAAATATTGTATATTTGTTCTGTCCGTTGTTTCTGACATAATATTTACCCCAAAGGAATTCTTATTAGAAGTTACCACTGTCAAACAAATTCCATCTATGGCAACACTTGTGCCTTTTTCTAATCCAGTCAAAAAATCCTTATCAGTTTTAAGAATTAAACTGGTTTTTGTTTTACTAAAGACTGTGCCTAAATGAGTAATAATTCCTGTAAACATAGCATTAAAAAAACCCGACACTTCGGGGTTTAGAAAATTTCCATCAAAAATGACGGCAATTGTTCCTTCTTTCATCCCGACTATACGGTCGGCTTTGGAATTTCACCAAATCATGTCCTTTCAGGACTCGTGGGCTATACCACCGATTGGGACTTGCACCCAACCCCGAAGGAATATTTATAGTATACATCTTTTTTTGTTTAGTGGAAGTACCTTGTCGACACGCGCGGCTGGATGGTAACAGCCTGGGACCCGTCCGACGGAAAAATCCATAACTACCTGGCGGACGCTCACAACCACGGCGGGGTGTGGGGGTCAGTGCCGCTGTGGACCATCGACTGCTACGAGCACGCCTATTTCATTGATTACGGTTCGGACCGCAAGGCGTACATCCAGGCGGTACTCAACAACGTCAACTGGGACGCGGTCAACGCCCGCTACGAGACGATTGGGCGGTAGGGGCGCGTAGAGCGTAGTCCGTACGTTCGTAACGAACACATGTCTACCCACTACGAACTCGTTTTGCCGCGGGTCGGAATCGCCACCCTATGGGTGGTCACCCGCAGGGTGAAACCCGCTTGTAATGCCGCCGGTCGGAGTCGAACCGACATGTCCTTCCGGACACGACATTTTAAGTGTCGCGCGTATACCAGTTCCGCCACGGCGGCGCGCCTTGAGAATAGACGAGGGCGGGAATTCGGGCAAGAAAAAACGGGGGAACCCCGATGGGCTCCCCCGAACGTCTCGACCCCGCACTTCGCGGGATCAGCCGCCGCTCACGCGCTCGGTGACCGTCAGCTCCTCGCCGCGCGGCACGATGTCACCCGGAGCGGCAGTCGCGCCCCCCACGAGGACTTCTCGGTTCCCCGGGGACAGGCCGCCAGCCGCCAGGACTTCCGAGACCGTGGAAGGCCCGGGCCCGGCGTTGACCGGGTAGGTGCCCTTGCCGACATTGGCGATGGTGTGCGTGGCCGTGGCCTCCATGAGGCCGCCCGCATTGTTCATGACAACCCTCCAACCGTGTTGTGGAGTCGAGCGAGCACCCGACCCCGGTGATCCCTGAATACCAAGGTGTTGGTCTTCAGGTCGAAGAGGATTTCCTGGGCGCACGGTTCGCCCCCCAGGAAGCTCTTCAGCTGGCAGCTGACATGGACTCCGATGTTCCACAGGTTGTGGATCATCCTTCCTTCGCTGCATCGGAAGTCAGCTGCTTGTTCGTCAGGATAGAACCTCGTTTCGTAGTAGTCAACCTCGAGCGGGTCGATGGGGTTGATGGTGTAGATCATCCCCACCGGGCCGCCCACGCGCGTGTCGATGAAGAGCGGAACAGACAGGTTGTGCTTGACCTGGTTCCAGATGACCTGGCGCTGCTCCATCGAATCCACGGCGGCGATGACGATCCCGCGCGGGCTGTCGTGCGCCGTGAATGCACGCGTCTCCACGGTCAAGTCAACGCCGCTAGTCTGGCGGAGCACCTCGGCCAGAGCCTCGACCTTCAGCCGTCCCACGTGCGACGGCCAGTAGGCCTGCGTGACGTTCTCCGGCCCGACGACGTCGCCGTCGTAGACCGTCAGCGGCGCATACCCCTCTCGAGCGAGCAGGATGGTCAGCCAACTTCCCGTTCTCCCAGCACCAACAATGGTGATGGGCGTTGGTTCAGGATTCAATGTCTCCTCCTTACGGCCCTGCGCGCTTGACGAGGTGTGGGCGAGCGATCTCGACCGGGACTTCCTCCCAGCCGCCTCTCGCGAACCCCCCACGCGTGTCGCGGGTCAGATACTGGACGAGCATCGTGAAGATGACCGAGTACTCCTGGCGTCCGAGATGGATGGCCAGAGCGTTTTGCAACATCCGCCCGAAACAGTCGGGATGCCCACTTTCGACGTGCGGAGCATCCCATGTTCCGCGGCGATGCGTTCGGTTGCGCAGACGGATGGAGTCGATCCCGCCATGAGGGTTGATGGACATATCGAATGCCCCGACCCGGTAATACCGTGTGACACCGTTCACGTCTACCTCCTCGCCATAGAGCATGGACGTTTGCATGAGGAAGACGCTGTTCGGCAGGTCGATGCGCAGATCCGCGAAGTACGGCTGGGCGCAGAGCCGGTCGAATTCCTCGACGATCCAGCGCGGTGTTCCACGAACCGCCAAGACCTCCTGCAACGCAGCTTGGCGTGCGGTCAGGTGGTCGATCCGTCGAGTTATGAGCGTGACTGACAGCAGCAGCTCATCCAACTCCTGGTTGAGTCGCGGGAGTTGGGCCAGGATGTCCTGTTCCTCGATGGCCGGACGCTTGTTGGAGAGTTTGAGGTAGGCGAGTCGGGCCTGGCGGCGTGCTTCGGCTGACCGGCACTCGGCTTTCTTCCCTTTCCGTCTCACGCGGCCCATGGGCAGCGCCCAGGTGTTGCGGGTCAGTTGTCGGGCAGCCTCGATCTTGAATGCGGTTTCCAGCGCCAAGCTCGCCAGATCAAGGTCGGCTTGCGGGAAGAGGATGCCGACCTTTCCCTTGATCTTCCGTCTCCGAGCCAAAATGCCGACAGTGAGCAAGTCGTCGAGCCTGTTCTCTGTGTAATCGATGAAGTACTGCGGCGCTTTGAGCATCGCTTTCAACTCCTTTCGGCTGACGGTCGCCTGGGCCGGACTGCCGACGTTTGTGGCTGGGGTCTCGACGACATGCGTTTCGATGACTGGTGCCCTCGCCGGCGCGGGCTGCGGTACCGGCTGCTGGCGGGTGAGCCACCAGTGAAGCGGCACGTACGCGAACGCGACGACGAGCGTGTGGATCGCTGCTTGCGCCTCGTAGGCGAGTTCACGCAAGACCAGCCTTCCGAGAAGGCAATTCACGACGGCAACGAGGATGATCGCGAATCCGACCACGACCCCCCGCCAGCTTATACGCCAGAACGGATTCACGATGACCCCTCCCTCGGGACAGGTGGACATACGGATCCTTGCCAACGGTTGTTTGAGTTGTCAAGGATCCAGAGAGTTCCGACCTTAGCAGGCACCGTGATTCGGTGTCAATAACGGAACAGGCAGGCCACGTCGGCCTGTCTGTTCTTGGATGTGTCACCAGGTGGCCTCCTGGCCTCCTCGTGACGCCGTTCCTTCGATGCCCGCGGCATTCCGCGAGCGAAGAAGCGATACTACGCGGCCGGCTGTTCTGGCTGCTCCGGCTGCTGCGGCATGTCGCCGCCTGGCTGTTCGTCAGGTCCGAACATCGCGAACCACCTCCTTTCGTCTTCGGGGGTGTCTTGGACTGTCTTTATACCGTGCCACGCTGTCGAAAGACAACCGCAGTTCTCCACAGCGCGTTTTTACGAGCGGATCTGCCTCCGGCCGTCGCGTCGTCGGCCGCCCCGCCGTCGCCGGCGCTTGCGTTTGAACTCGGGCTGCTCCCACAGCGCGCCCGGCTGCAGCACCGGGCACTGCTCGGTCGGATGGTTGCCGACGCACAGCGAACAGATCGGCACGGCGTCCTCAACCTTCGATTTGCACGCTTCGTGCGGGTAGTGCTTGGCGTGGCACTTCTCGCAGACCGGCAGGTCGCCCGTCTCCTGCAGCAGCTGGTTCGTCATCGGACGATGAGGATGACGACGATGAGGATGACGACGATGACCGCCAGGAGGATGAGTTGCCGCGACCGGTTCGGCGCGGGCAGGAGTGGTTCATGCGGTGGCGGCGGGAGCTGGTCTTCCTGTCGTTCTGGCGGAACGGGTAGCTCGGGCGGAGGCGCGGCTTTCGTTTCTCCGGTGGTGGCCACAGGCGTCATACGGGAATGATAGCACTGGCCAGCGAGCTTGGCACGCGCGTGAGTTGGCGGCTGCCGCGCCGGGTGATGAGGTACATATCCTCGATGCGAATGCCGCCCCAGTCCTTCCGGTAGACGCCGGGTTCCACGGTGACGACATCCCCACTGCGGAGGATGCTCTTTTTACGCGGGGACAGCCACGGCGGTTCATGGATGTTGTAACCAACACCGTGGCCGAGGCCGTGGATGAACTGGCGGCGGAAGCCGGCGCGGTCCAGGGAGCGGCGGGCCAGCGCGTCGAGAGCAGCCCCGGCCGCCCCAGGCTTGAGCCGGCGAGTCGCACGGTGCTGGGCAGCGAGGACCGACTGGTAGGCGTGGCGGAGCTTTCGCGACGGCGGGCCCAGGAGGAACGTGCGCGTCATGTCCGTGGCCGTGTGGCGAATGCGCAGGCCAAAATCACAGACGACCATGTCACCGCGCTTGAGCCGTCGTCGGCCCGGCGCGTGGTGGGGTTCAGCCGCCGAGGGTCCGGCAGCAATAATGAAGCGGAAGGCCCAGTTGCGGTGGCCACGCGGCCGGAAAAAAGCCCGCAGGGCATCGGCGGCCTGGCGTTCCGTGAGTCCTGGCCGGAGCGTTCGGTGCAAAAACGCTGCGCCGGCTCGCAGGTGCGGCATGGCTTCCTCCATGGCTGCCAGCTGCGCGCCCGTGGCCATATTACCGCAAGAGCCGTTTCGTTTGCGCCACGTCGCGGGCAATGGTTCGAAGCATCTCGGGCACGTTTTGGAAGACTTTGATTGGCCGCAGCTTCTGGACAACCGTGGCCGTGAGCAAGCGGCCGTGCAGGTTCCTGCGGAAGCTCAAGAGGTGCAGTTCAACCTTGAAGCCGTGGCGGCGCCACGTGTACGGCACGCCCACGACCGCGATGGCACGGTAGCGCTTGCGGCCGACCGAGGCCCAACATGCGTACACGCCGGGTGGAACAGGGTGACGCCGGAAGAAGCGGTGGTCAAGGTTGGCCGTCGGGTAGCCGAGTTTTCGGCCCCAGCCCTCGCCCCGGACAACGCGGCCGCGGAGTTCGCGCCCGCTCATGCGATGACCTTGAGTAACTGACGGTGGATGGCACCGTTCGTGGCAACGAAGTGCTTCGAGCGCAGGTGAAACGGCTGGCCTCGTCCGTCGCTCACCATTGCGCCAGCCTCGCGGGCAATGACAATGCCGGCATAGAGGTCCCAGGCATTGGCTGGGCCGGACAACACCATGCCATCAATGTGGCCGCTCGCGAGGTAGCAGAGGTCAAGGGCCGCCGACCCGGAACGGCGCACGTGCGCGGCCGCGGTCAAGCAGCGCTGCGTGACGGAGGCAGTCCGCTGCGGGCCAGGGTATGCCACGGTGTGCTCAAGGTCGATGAACGCATCGCGGAGTTTGGTCGTCTTTGAAACGCGGATGCGGCGCCGGTTGCGTCGCGCGCCTTTGCCCACCACGGCCGTGGACGTTTCCTTGGTGTCGGGCGCGTAGACGACACCGAGAATGGGAACGCCGTTGACCGTCAGCGCAATGGAAACGGCGTAGTACGGGATTTCGGCAGCGTAATTGATCGTGCCGTCGAGCGGATCAATCGCCCACGTATAGCCAGAGCGCGTCGGACGGTTGTCGCCTTCTTCAGCCACGATGCCGTGGTTGGGAAATACGGCTGACAGTCGCCGGACAATGAGTCGGTTGGCGCGCCGGTCATAATCCGTGACCAGGTCATGTTTGCGCCTTTGGTGTATTTCGCGGGCGTGGAGCGTGAGGAAGTGCCGCTTGAGCAATCGGCCGGCGTCGGTGGCAGCGCGGGTAGCGGTTTGCAGTTCGCGGTCGAGCATGGTAGGAAGATTACCGGTATCTCAAGGAAAACGAAAGCGAGTAGGGAGTAGCGAGTAGAAGCAGGGGTAAGGAATTTCGGATCTGGAATATCGAATGGCGTAACCAGACAGCCGATATTCCAGATTCCCCATTCGAGATTCGCTTGCACCTCTCCTCGCTACCCGCTTCTACTTCCGCAACGACTTCAGCGTCACTAAGTCACTTTGCATTCCCTCCGGCTCGGTCTCGAGGTACATGCTCAATCCCTTCAACTTCGGATGGTTGACGATGGCGCGGAAACCCTCCCGGCCAATCTGCCCGTTCCCAATGTGTTCGTGCCGGTCACGGTGCTCGCCCAAGCCGAACTTCGAGTCGTTGGCGTGGAGCGCTTGCAAGCGTTTCAATCCAACCACCCGATCGAAACGTTCGAGTGTGGCATCGACCGCTGTTTTCGTTCGGAGGTCGTAGCCAGCGGCGAACACGTGGCAGGTGTCGAGGCAGACGCCAACGCGGTTGCGGTACGGTGCTCTCGATTCAACCTGTTTGATGAGGGACGCCAGCTCTTCAAAGCTGCCGCCGAGCAGGTCGCCGGCGCCGGCCGAGATTTCCAACAAGAGCGTGGTCGAACCCGTGTACCCATCGAGGATGCGCTGGATGGACCGCCAGCATTTGCGAAAACCAAGCTCCTCGCCAGCGTCTTTGGTTGAGCCGAGGTGGGTGATGACCGCGTCGGCGCCCAGCAGCGCGCCGCGCTCCAATTCCTCGCGCACGACGCTGATGGACCCGTAGCGGATGCGCGGTGTCGTCGAGGCGAAATTGATGTAGTACGGCGTGTGGATGGCAAAACCCTGTTGACGGTGTTTGGCCATGGCCCCTCGGAACTCGGCCCGGACGGTTTTCGTCAGCGCTGGCGGATGGCCGCCCCGCGGGCTCCGGCTGAAGATTTGGAACACCTCGCAGCCCAGCGCCGCCGCCCGCTCAGGAGCGTTCGGGATACCGCCGGCAATGGAGACGTGGGCGCCGAGGTGCATGGTCTACGAGGGACTGGTGACGTGGTCGGCTTTGAGACGTTCGATCAGTTTGCGGTTGCTCAGCAACGTCGCGAGGTACCGGGTCACCTCGTCGTCGTCCAAGCGCGATCGGGCCGCAGGATCGTCGGCATACTCTTCTTTGAGCTTCGCACGCTCGCGCTCGACTTCTTCTCGATCCACACTGACCTTGTGTATGCGAGCGAGCTCGCGCAGGACCAGCGCGCTTTTCACCCGCCGCGCGGCCGCCGGCCGCATCTCGTTCTGCAGTTGCTCGCGCGATTTTTTCAAGCTCGCGAGATAGTCGTCCATCTTCATGCCGCGGTGCTCGATGTCGTGCTCAAGCTCGTCGAGCATCTTGCGCTCCTCTTCCTCGATGAGCAGGTCGGGCAGGTCGCCGATGGAGCTAGCCTTGACGATGGCATTGATGAGTTCGCCTTCGGTGCGCTGCTCTTCTCCGAGTCGGCGCTCCGCTTCGATGTTTTTCTTGATCTGGGCTTTGAGCGCGGCCAGGTCTTGAAACGCGCCCAGGGATTTGGCAAAGGCATCGTCGAGTTCGGGCGTCGTCAGGCGGAACAAGTTCGTGGCAGTGACGCGAAACTGGGCGGGGTGGCCGGCCAGGTGCTTGACGCGATAGTCCTTCGGGAAGGTCAACGTGAATTCCTTCGTTTCGTTGGGCGAGAGGCCGATGAGTTGTTCCTCGAAGCCCGGGATGAACGTGCCGTCGCCGATGATGACCGGGTGGTTCTGACTCTGGCCACCCTCAACGGGCACGCCGTCGCGGAAGAGATCGAGATTGATTTCCATCTTGTCACCCTTCTCCGCCGGCGCGAGCTTGGCGGATTCACTGCGCCGCGCTTTCCGGAGATCCTCCAGCGCAGCCGTGACATCATCCTCACGCACCTCGATTGGTTTCCGCTGGACGTTGACTTTGGCGAGGTCGCCGAGTTCGACCGACGGCAACAGCGCCACGGTCGCGCGGAACTCGAGCGGGTTGCCGCGGGCCAGTTTGCGCACCTCGATTTTCGGCGGGCCGACCGTTGCGAGGCGGTGGTCGGCCACGGCGTTGGCAAACGACTGTTTTACGGCTTCTTCGGCCGCTTCTTCGAGGATGGTCTTCTCCCCCAACTTCTGCACCAGGATATCCTCGGGCACATTTCCCTTGCGAAAGCCTGGCACAGTCACAGCCTCGCTTAACCGTTTCACGGCTTTTGTGATGAACGCCTGGAATTCGTCAGCCGAGAGCGCGACGTCGAGCTCGACGGTGTTCTTCGGTTTCTGGGTGACAGTAAGGGTCATATCCCGAAACACCTTGACATGATAACGCGCGTAGTCTACCCTACAGGCAACAGGATTGACAATCCATCGGATTATCCAGAGTGAGGTTACCCTGCGCCAGTCGCATGCGCTCCGGTGCAGGGCTAAGATCTAGCTTAGTCACCCGTCAGGGTGAACACCCTCCAGCAACCCGGTTCGGCCGGGTGCCCCCTCTAGCCCTACTGGGAACAGTGGGGAAAGATAGTGCGGTTTTGACCGCAAAATGCTTTCCCCGGATGTTCCGGTGGAAAGCTCTTTTCGAATGCATTGCGGTTGGCCCCAGACGCGGAGGTTGCATGATGGCCGGAACGCGGAGCGCAGAAGTGGGACGGGATCTGGAGGCCGAGGCGCTCGCTTTCGGCATCCCGATCACGTTCGAAACGAAGGTCATGACCGATGTCCGAGCGGACCAGCCGACGGGCTGGGTCTACCTCGTCGTCCTCGACAAGCGGGGCGGGGTGGCGACCCGGCGGGTCGTCGAAGTGCCGCCGGTGCACGTGTCGCTCTACCGTCCGAACGATTTGAGCGACGCAGAACGCGAGTCGCTGCGGCAGCCAGCGCTCCCCCCGCAGTACCCGACGCTCGGCGCGCCGTTGTACCCCAGCGGTCGCGGCAGTGCCGAGATCGTGTGGGACGACCGAGCGGTCGTCGCCATCGAGACGCCCTGGGCTCGCCTGGTCCAGGAGGAGATTCGCGGACGGCTGGCCGCGGCCGCCGCGGATCGAGACCCGCACCAGAGCACCGTGGGGTGACGCTGCCCATCGCGAACAGGGGCGCGGTGGCGCAGCGAGGGGCGTTGGCAGAGATGCCGACGCCCCTCTTCCGTTTAGTTGAAGGATAGGAGTCAGACGTTGACGTGTGGCCCAGTGGAATTCGGGTGACGTCCAAACCTGCGTGCAAACTGGTCGTTTGTCAGTGGGGACGGAGAAGCGCGAAAAAAAGAAGAAGGGGTGGGCAGCCGGCGGCCGCCTACGCCCTCGCTTACGGTGCGACCTGTTCCTTGCCGCTGTCGGGATTTGATGTTGGGGCGGGCTGGCAACTCGCGTGCGGCGCCAGCGTTCCCCACCAGTCGCAGAACTGGCCGACGGTGGCGGTCGAGCAGGTATTGAGCGGCGTGCCGTCGGTGCAGTACGTCGGCGGGGTGTTCCGGATGTGGGTGTTGGGAATCGGGTAGGTCTTGGGAAAGGCGTTCGGGGCCGCCCAGCCGAGCTGGAGCGCGGCCGGACCGTCTTTTTGGAAGAATGTGAGGCCGAACTGGTGCCAGCCTGGCGTCAGGTGGAACTGTCGCGAGAATTCCTGGGTCGTGGTGCGGAGTTCCCAGCTGGCCAGTGTTTCCAGCGTGGCGCGATTCCACAGGCCGAACCCATCGTTCGTGTTCACGTACAGCCGGTAGTCGTTTTCCTGTTCGGCCAGGATCCAGGGGTAGTACTGGACAGCCGTCCGGTCACCGTTCGGGCTGCCAGTGATGGCGTTGAGCCGCGGGTTGAAGACAGGATAGTCGATGGCTTCGCCGGTGCCCACGTCCGGGGAGCCGAGGTTGGCTGCGTAGTTGGGTGAGGCCGGGCCGCCGGGAGTTTGCGGAATGGCGGCATTGACCCCGCCGAGCTCGACGTGGGGGAACCCGCCAGATCCCGATTTCCACCCGAGCTGCACGCCGGCCAAGTCGTAGAGTTGGGCGTACTCTAATGTGAATCCGATGCGGCCAGCGGTCGGGCGGTTAACCACGACCCGGTCGGAGATGAGGTGCGCGCCTGGGCTCACCACGCCGCTCCGCGGCCAGAGGTCCAGGATCATGGTGCCGTTGAGGTAGAGCCTGACCCCGTCGTCGGCGACCACGTAGAACGTGGTTTGGCCAGCGGGCAACGCAATTTCCCCGGTCCAACGGACCGAGGCGCTGCTAACGCTCCCGGATCGTTCGAGGAGCGGATTGGGAGTGAGTCGTTCGGGCCGGCCGAAACACTGCAAGCACAGCCGGTTCATCGTTCCGTCCGGTGGGTACCAATCGATGTTCGGATCCGTGGTGGTGGTTCGCGGCGTGCCCTGGAGGTCGTCATTCGAGAAGTACTCGGCCCTGAGTCCATGGTTGGCGCTACCGGGGCCGTCGTAGAACGCTTCGGTTGGGACGACGGCCGGTGAGGTGCTGGCGGGGGTGGAGTAGGTCGAATAGTAGTAGTAGCCAACGAGGTTCCCGGTCGCGCTCGGTGGACCGCCACCACCATTTTCAATATTCGCATACTGAACAGCGTTCAAGCCGACCCCGAGCCCCACGGCCAGCGTTGACAGGCCGAAGGTCGTGAGCACGAAGACGTTGAGGAGGTTGAGTTTGAGTCGCGTGGATGTTTGGGTCGCCATGAGGTCCAGGCGGTGGTTAGGTTTTGGGCCGCAGGTCAACGATCCGCTTCTCTTTGAGCTCCGTCTCCATTCCTAATTGTTCGAGCAGTTTCGGGAGCGGGGTTTCGATCAGGTCCACGCTCACCTCGAGCTCGTCGCGGATGGCGCGGTCGAGCTCGTCGCGGATGGCCGCGAGCTTCACGCCGCTTTTGGGCGCCACGTGCAGGCGCAACTCGTCCACCTCGTACGGGTCGTCGTTGCGTTTGCGGATCTCGAGCTGCCACTCCTCGATGTCCCGCCGGGCGGAGAGCAGCGGGTAGACGTTGTTGAGGTTCACGAGCACGCCCTTGAGTTTGGCTAGGTTGAATTCTTTGACTTCGGACTTGCGCTGGATGTCCGGGAAGATGCGTGGCACCGTTTTTCCGCAGCCCGGACAGCTGCCCCACTCAATCCCTTTCGCCAAGTCGCCGGTACGGTAGCGCATCACCACGGAGCCGCGCCAGTCGAGCGTTGAGTAGACCACTTCGCCTGGCTCACCGTCTTTGGCACGTTTCCCCTCTTTGTTCACGAGCTCGACGTAGCCGAGGTCGGGGTACAGGTGGTAGCCCGTGTGCTCACTGCACTGGATCCAGGCGGTCTTACACTCGGTCATGGCGTAGGTAGCGAGGATCTTCACGTCAGTCGCGCCGAGCTTCGTCGTGAGCTCTTGCACCCGCTGCCGCAACCCGTCCGACACGCGCTCGCCGCCGAAGACGAGCGTTTTCAGCGATGACAGGTCGCGGCCGTCTGCCACGGCCTGGCGCAGGATGTGGTAGCAGTAGCCTGGAATGAACATGGCCAAGGCGGCCTTGGTCCGCTCCAGCGCATCCAGAATTTTCTGCGTGCCCATGATCTTGCCGCCGCCGGTGGCCAGCGAGGTCATGTTGACCGCGACTGGGGCGTAGTAGCCGAGCCAGAACGCCAAGTGCGGCGAGTACGGAAAGCCGTTGATGGCCGTGACGTCGTTCGGCACGCGGATGACATCGAGCAGCCGGCGGCCACTTTCCTTGAGCAATTCCAAGTCGTAGTTCGTGTTCACGAATGTCGTCGGCAAGGCCGAGCGGCCAGTCGTGAAGTGGACGTGCACGGGTCGGAACTCCCACTCGAGCTTGGCCTTGACGTTCTGGCCGGTGAGTTTGCCGAGAAGGAGCTTGATGAGTGTGCTTTTCCTGGCGTACTGTTTGATGAGGTGCTCGTCTGGTTGGAGGATGAATTGCCGCGGCCGGGCCCGGTCCTCCACCGTCGGCGCAATGTCCTCCTTCGAGATGAACGGCAGCTTCACGAGGTCATCGGTCGTTTGGATGTCGTTGAACGAGAGCCCGCGTTTTTCGAACAGCGCGCGGTAGAACGGCGAGAACGGCAGCACGTGCGCCACGAACTGCCGGAGCTTCTTGTTCTGGATTGCTTCGATCTCCTCCCGGCTTGCGTGCGAGAGCTGCTGCCAATTCATAGTGAGTTGTAGGTGATGGTTTGTGGGTTGTGGACGATGCTCGACACAATCCTACAACTGACCACCTACCACTTACAACCCCACCCGTTTTCCGCAGAGCGCGGCGATGGTGCGCATGAGTTCGTTGGTTTGGGTGTGGAGGGTGGTTGGATCGGCGGCAGGACCCGCGGCGAAGCGGATTGGGCGGCCAATTCGGACTATGACGGGGTGGCCGCCGCGCACGAGGTGCCAGAGCGATCCAACGAACAGGCGCGGGTGCGCCCCACCGGCTAAGCCGACCGGCACCACGGGTACGCCGGCCAAGCGCGCCAGCCGTACCGTGCCAGTCTTCCCTTCGCCGATGCGGTCGGTGTGGTTGCGGTGGCCTTCCGGAAAGTTGCAGATGATGCTGCCAGCGCGGAGCCGGTCGAGGGCGACATCGAGGGTCGCGCCGGGCCGGTCCGGATCAATCGGGATGGTCGCGCTCGTCCAGCGGTAGTTGTCCGTTTTCGTCAGGAAGAGCGGGGTGTGGCCACGCGCTCGGAAAAACGCTGCGGCCAAGTAGAAGCCGTCGAGAAAGTCCACGTGGTTCGAGGCAATCACATACGGCGGTTCGGGGATGTGCTCGCTGCCGTCGACCCGAGCCAGCCGCGCGGTGAACAGGGGGAAGCAGAGCCGACGAACGGTCGCGTACGTCAAAAGGGGTACTCCTTGCCGCAGAGCGTGCCGATCGCGCGCATCACCTCGGTGGTCGTTGCGACGAGCTGGTCCTTCCCGACGTCTCGGCGCTGCTCGAAGTGGAGCGGCTCGCCGACGGTCAGGATCGCGGCTTGGCGGGAAAAGAAGTTCTTGAAGGCCATGCGCTTGTTCCGGCCAGCCGGCGCCACGAGCCCGATCGGCACGACCGGCAGCCCCGTCGCGTGGGCTAAGCGCGCCAGACCGGTCCTCCCCTTGAGCAGCACTGGCTCGCCGGTCCTGTTTCGCGTGCCCTCGGGGAACACGACGACCGGTGCGCCAACCGCGAGTTTGGCGAGCGCCGCGTCGAGCACCTTGGCCTTATCGGACGTGTCGATCGGTAGTATCCCCATCCAGTCAATGCCGCGCTGGCCGAACCCGCGCTTGAGCGCCCGCCAGATGTATTCTTTGGTCAGGAAGTAGAGGCGGCGTTTGAGAATGGGCGTCAGGCCCAGCCAGACGAGCGGTGGATCGAGGTAGCTCTGGTGGTTGACCGCGACCAGGAACGCGCCCGTCTGCGGGAGCCGGTCGGCGTTGCGGACCTGCACGCGTCGGCGGAAGAGTGGGACCAGCGTGTGGCGGAGGAACGCGAAGTCGTTCATACGTCTGGGGAAAATGGTTTTCCGGATAACGCCGCAATCGCTCGCATAATGCGGTCGCTCGTTTCGTCGAGGCGGTCGCGCGAGATGGCGTTCGGGGAAAGGCGTTCGAACACGAGTGGTGGGCCGATGTGGACGGCTACCCGGTGGAACCACAGGAGGAAGCAGACGAGGGAGACGGGTGCGGTGATGCCAAACGTGCCGCGGATGCCAACGGGGATGACCGGCCGGCCCGAGAGGTGGGCGAGCCGGGCCAGGCCGGTTTTCGGTGGGCGCAGTTCTCGGCGCGGGTTGCTCCGTCCCTCGGGGTAGACGATGACCGGGTTGCCGCGGTTGAGGTAGTCGAGCGACACGTCAATCACCCCGCTCGGGTGGCTTGGATCAATCGAGATGGCGCCGAGCACGCCGTAGTGAATCGAGCGCGAGATGAAGTAGAGCTTCTCGCGGACGGACTGGTAGAGGACGCCGGCCAAGAGCGGCGTGTCGATCCAGGCGTTGTGGTTTGGCGCAACCAAGAACCCGCCTTCGGCCGGCAGGTGCTCGGCGCCGACGACTCTCGCGCGCCGTCGGAGCAAGGGGAGGAGCCAGTAGCGGAGGTGTCCGTACGGCATGCCCCATCGCTACACGAACAGGGCGGCCAGCACGAGCGTCAGCGTGGCCAGGAGCTTGATGAGCACGTGCAGCGATGGCCCGGCCGTATCTTTGAGCGGGTCGCCAACGGTGTCGCCGACCACAGCCGCGGCATGCACTGGCGTTTTCTTGCCCTGGGCGTGGCCGGTCGAATCAACGAATTTCCCTGATTCCACGAACTTCTTGGCGTTGTCCCAGGCTCCGCCAGCGTTGTTCATCACCAGCGCCAAGATGACGCCGATGATCGTTCCGACCATGAGCAGCGCAGCCACGGCTTCGGCGCGGAAGATGAGCCCCACGGCAATCGGGACCATCACCGCGATGATTCCGGGCAGTACCATTTCCTTGAGCGCCGACCGCGTGGCGATATCCACGGCGCTCCGGTAGTCCGGCTTTTCCGTGCCGTCCATGATGCCACGGTGCTCGCGGAACTGGCGCCGCACTTCCGTGATGATCGCGCCGGCCGCCTTGCCGACGGCGCGGATGGCAAAGGCCGAGAAGAGGAACACGAGCATGGCGCCGAGCATGGCGCCGATGAACACTTCGACCTTGGCCAGGTCCACGACGGTCAGATTGACTTCTTCGAGGTACGCGCTAAACAAGAGGAACGCGGCCAACGCCGCCGAACCGACGGCGTACCCCTTCGTCAGCGCCTTGGTGGTGTTGCCGACCGCGTCGAGCCGGTCGGTGATGGCGCGCGTTTCTTCGGAGGCCTGTGACATCTCGACAATGCCGCCAGCGTTGTCCGTGATTGGGCCGAACGTGTCCATGGTCAGCACATAGGCAGCGGAAGCCAGCATACCCATGGTAGCGATGGCCGTGCCGTAGATGCCGCCGTGGGTAATGCCGGACGCTTCGCCGAGCGCGAACGAGCCCCAGAGCGCAGCTGCGATGGCGATGATGGGCAAGGCGACGTTCTCAAAACCCAAGGCCAAGCCGGCAATGATGTTCGTGGCCGGCCCGGTTTCCGACCCCCTGGCGATTTCCTGCACCGGCCGGTACCTGTGGTCGGTGTAGTACCTCGTGATTTGGACAAACGCGAGGCTCAAGACAATCCCGACCACGCCGGCGGCGAAGAACCAGAGGTAGTGTTCGCCGAGCAGCCACCGGGTCAGGAAGAAGAACGCAACGGTCACGAGCGCGCTGGCCAAGTAGTACCCGCGGTTGAGCGCATTCATCGGGTCCTCGTCGTTTGACCTGGCGCGGACGGTCATGAGGCCGATG
>JACPUP010000018.1 GCA_016192205.1 Candidatus Kerfeldbacteria bacterium | reverse complement strand
GCCGTGCTCGGGACAATGGATAATCGGAATCGGCTCGCCCCAGTAATGCTGGCGCGAAAACACCCAGTCGCGCAGCTTGTACTGGACGGCCGGCTGGCCCTTGCCTTCCCGCTTAAGTTTGGCCACGATCTTCTGCCCGGCTTGATGGTTGTCCAAGCCATCATATCCGCCGGAGTTCACCATCATGCCGTCGCCGACGTAGGCACCCAATTCTTCACTAGGCCCTACGCCCAACGCCCTACGCCCTCGCTTCGGCTTCACGACCTCCCGAATCTCGAGACCGAACTTCTTCGCAAACGCGTAGTCGCGCTCGTCGTGTCCGGGCACTGCCATGATAGCTCCGGTGCCGTAGGTCGAGAGTACGTAGTCCGCAACCCAAATGGGTATTGCTTCGCCATTCACGGGATTGACGGCTTTGACGCCCTGCAACTCGACACCAGTTTTTTCTTTCGCCAGGTCAGTCCGCTCAAGGTCTGATTTTCTTGCGGCCTGATCAACGTATGCTCGAACCTCCCCTTCATTCGTGATTCGTAATTCACGATTCGCAATCAGGGGATGCTCGGGTGAGAGCACCAGATACGTCGCGCCGAACAGCGTGTCTGGCCGCGTGGTGAAGACGCGGATGGACGGCACGAGCGCGTCGAGGATAGCCGGCTCACGACTGCCAGTGAAATGCGTCTTCTTGGGCTCCCCATCAACCATCTCAACCCCGAGTTTTTGCGCCAACGCGCGCGTGGCTGCGGCCGGCACGGCCACGTCTTCGGTTGCGCGGAGAACCTTAACAAAACCAGCGTTTTTCTTAATCTGTGTCCAATGAAAATCCCACGAAAACGTGGTCTGGAACGGCCGCGGCTTGTCCTTGAACGTAGCCGTGGTGAAACCGGCAGCGAGGACGGTTCCCGCAATTGGTTTCTGTAGACGTTCAAGCACTTTCAATGCGACGACGGTGCCGAGCGAATGGCCGAAGAGAACGGTGTTCTCGTCGAACGCAATGTTCTTGAGCACGTACCCAACCTGCTCTTCCTCGGTTGGATGGTTCGAATCCGGCAGGTCTGGCGCGATGACTTCAGCTCCAGTCGCCTCCAGCTTCTTGCGAAGCCACGGGAAAAAAATCCTCTTCGCATTTCCCCGAAATCCATGCAGTAGCACATACCGTCTACGCCCTACGCCCAATGCCCTACGCCCTTCCGTACTTCCCGATTCCTGATTCGATATTCCAAATTCGATTTCTGCCCCCTCGCTCTTGCCGATCCAATTCACCTGCTGCGTTTTGATACGCTCCGGATAATCAACGGTGTCCAAATCCTGAAGCAGCCGGTCGGCGTAGGCGGTGATCTTGAGCATCCATTGCTTCTGGCGCTGGCGCGTCACCGGCGTGCCGCAGCGCTCGCACTTCCCAGCAACGACCTCTTCGTTGGCTAGACCGATCTTATCTTGGGGACACCAGTTGATCGGGATCTCGGCTTGGTACGCCAATCCCTGCTTGAAGAGTTGTAAAAAAATCCACTGCGTCCAGCGGTAGTACTTCGGGTCAGTCGTGTCGAACTCCCGCGACCAATCGAAGGACAAGCCGAGCGACTGCATCTGCCGCTTGAAGTTCGCGATGTTTGTGTCGGTTGCGATGCGCGGGTGCACGCCGGTCTTCAAAGCATAGTTCTCCGTCGGTAAACCGAAGGCATCCCAGCCCATGGGGTAGAGGACGTTGCGGCCTTGCATACGCAGCAGCCGCGCCACGGCGTCGATCGCGGTGAACGAGCGTACGTGCCCAACGTGCAGCCCGTCGCCGGATGGGTAGGGAAACTCGACGAGCACGTAGGCTTTTTTCTTGCGCGAACCGTCTTCGGCCCTGAACGCGTTGCGTTCCTCCCAGACCTTCTGCCACCGCGGTTCACTCTCGGCCGGATTGTAGCGTTCCGCCTGTTGCATGGTTCATATTGTACACTATTTAAGAGGCTTTTTTGACGGCCGTTGTCCCCTCTGCTTGACACGGATTTCCGGGGGTGGTATGCTCGTTGGTGGCGATTTTTTGTATTCCCTGCGCTAGCCGTAGAGGCCTCCTCGCACCACGAGTGGACTAGGTGGGTGGGTCAAAACGACGCGCGGCGGCCCCGCAGAAACGCTATTCCACGATCCATCAAGAAGACAGCGATCGCGTTTGCGCTCGCCGGACTCACAACCCTCGCTGGAGCGGTGAAGGCGTTTTCGACCTTTCTGTTTTTGCTCATCGCCGTGCCCGTACGGTTCCTGGCCCTGCGCGTCCTGCGGCCGATCGTCTTGTGTCTCTACAAGTGGTCATTCCCCTTGCGCCTGTGGCTGCGCAAGCTCGCGGCACCGGCGAAGAGCTTGCTCTACCCGCTCACCACGCGCTCGGTTGGGCACTTCTTCATCGGTTTCGTCACCCTCATCGTGATGACGAACAGCCTGGCGGCCAAAGAGCTGAAGTCGACCGAGGAGGACACGGGCGGGCTCTTGCGGCACCTGGTGCGCCTCGAGGGTGAGGAAACCTTGACGACATTACACCCGCAAGACGTCGTAGCCGTTGACCCGGTTGACGCGGGCGCTCTCAATAAGGACGCGACGCTCGAATTCCTCGGTGAGGACATCGTGGTGGCTTCGGCCGAGATCGCCGCGCTCGAAAAGCCGCTCCTGTCCAGCACGACGCCGGCTGGCCGGCCGCGCGATGACATCGAGACGTACACCGTCGAAGGCGGGGACACCGTTTCCACCATTGCCAGCCAGTTCGGCGTCTCGTCCAACACGCTCCTGTGGGCGAATGACCTCTCGGCCGCAAGCTTCATCAAGCCCAGGCAGGAGCTCAAGATTCCACCGGTCTCGGGTGTGCTCCACGTCGTGAAAGCCGGCGAGACCGTTGGCGGCATCGCCAATAAGTACAAGGCGGACGCCAACGCCATCCTCGAGTTCAACCAGTTGGCGGACGCGGTTGCCATTGAGCCAAACCAGACGCTCATGGTGCCGGGCGGCGAGATTGAACCGCCGCCAGCGCCCGTGCTGCCCAGCCCATTCGCGAGCATCGGCAGTGGGCCGTCAACGCCCCCGCCATCCGTCGCGCCGAGCGGCAGCGGACTCCAGTGGCCGACGGGCTCGCGCCGAATCAACCGCGGCTACTTCGGCTACCACCGAGCCCTCGATATCGATGGTAAAAACGGGTCGCCGGTCTACGCTGCAGATGACGGCCGGGTGGAAACGGTCAATTACACCCGCTACGGGTACGGCTACCACGTTATCATCAACCACGGCGGGGGTTTGAAGACCCTCTACGCGCACAACGGGAAGATGTACGTTCAGCCCGGCCAGAGCGTGTCCAAGGGACAGACCATTGCAACCATCGGCATGACCGGCTACACGACGGGCGCGCACCTGCACTTTGAGGTGTTCGTGAATGGCGTCAAGGTCAACCCCTGGGGCTACCTCAATCGGTAGCCCGACTCCCGAAATGGGCGAGCTATCGGCGACGCAGCAACCAGGCAGAGCCTGATTTCGCGTCGCCGACCCTGAAGGGCTTGCCGCTCGCTGCGGTGCTCCCTCGACGTACTGTCGAGTACGCCTCGGTTCGCTCTCGCTGCGCGGCTTCGTATCTCATCCCATTTCGGGAGTCGTTATTTTTCCAGCTCGGTGTCCGTTCCGCGCCTGCGCATCTCATTGCGTTTTCGCGGTCGTTGAGCGTTAGGTAATTCATCCAGCCCAGCAGGTTCCCGCCCCCTACAAGACCTAGAACCTATCCTAAAAATCCATTCCGGCGCTGCGGGCCGCAATTTCGGGCTTTTTGCGCTTCGTCTCGGACTCGCAATATCTTTAGGATATTCCTCGTCCTCCGACTCGCGCCTCGCCTGCGAAATTTCGTCCCTCGGCTCGAAAGCGATTTTTAGGATAGGTTCTAGTCATCCCATTCTGCAGTTTGCAGACGGCCAATGCGCTGCTTGGTTCGTTTTTGCTAAAAAAAAGAAAAGCCAACAAGCGTCCACGGCCGCGGAGGGGTGAGTGAGTCCGGCCCTTTCGGCCGGACGAGCGAGTCCCCGGAGCCCGGCCTTGCGGAGTCGGAAGGAGGAAAGGGTGGGGGTACCCGGCCTAGGGGGAGGGAACGTTTATTCCCAGTTCCCTTCCCCCTGGCCGACAAAAATCATCATTGACGCAAGAAACAAGCTATAGTATTGTATTATGGTTATACAACCAATCAGGAGGAGCGCCCGCCGTCTTCATGCGGCCGCAACCTTATCGTTTTGACAGACTATGAACGCCAAACACCTCAACGCCATCCGCGACGCCTTGCGCAAAGAAGAGAAAGACTTGAAACGTCGCCTCAAGCCAGTCACGCGCAAAGACGCGCACGAGCACTCGGGGTTTTCCGCAACATTTCCTCAATTCGGCTCGAAGGACGACGAGAATGCCGCCGAGGTCGCGAGCTTCCAAGACAACCTCGGACTCGAGTCGAATCTGCAGAAGGCCTTGGATGATATCCGCGCCGCTCTCGCCAAAATTGAGGCCGGCACCTACGGTGCCTGCGAGCTCTGTGGCAAGCCAATTGGTGATGCGCGCCTGAAAGCCATGCCGGCGGCCCGGACGTGCGTGAACCACTGACGCTCGTGACGAAGACCGGTCGCGCAGCCCTCGCACTCGGACTGGTGAGCGCCTGGTTCGTTGGAGACCGGCTGCTCAAAGCCATCGCCCAAACCGCCGACCCGCATTCCCTCGGGTCGTGGTTGGCGTTTCGTCCCACCGCGAACACGGGCATTGCATTTTCCCTACCCCTGCCCGCTGCGTTGGCAACGTGGCTGATGGCTATTGCCGTCGGACTGACGCTCGTCATCGCGGTCTGGCAATGGTCCGCCGGACGGCGCTGGTTCCCCTGGTTGCTCGTGGCGGTTGGGGGCAGTTCGAACGTGCTGGACCGACTCCGCTATGATGCCGTCATCGACTACCTCTCGATAGGCAGCTGGTCCGTCTTCAACCTCGCCGACGTTCTCATAGTCTTCGGATTACTCCTCCTCCTGCTCCCCGCACGCTTGACGAATCGCCTATTCGCGTCGTAAGCTGACCCTAGGACAACGGTGGCTGTTCCCAAAGGCTCCACCTCTGTCTTCCAGCACTCCCACCATTCGCACTGGTGCGCTCGACGGGCTCGTCATGCGTTCGATTTCGGTCGAGGCCGACATCGCCTCCGGCTTGCCGCAGTGCGTCCTCGTCGGGCTGCCGGATACGGCCGTGCAGGAAGCGCGCGAACGCGTGCGGGCCGCCATCATCAATAGCGACTTGCCATTTCCCCGGACGCGGGTGACGGTCAATCTCGCTCCCGGACACCTCCGCAAGGTCGGCAGCGCATTTGACCTGCCGATTGCACTCGCCATCCTGCAAGCGCAGCAAACGATTCCAACGGTCTCACCCTCCGTGCTCTTCCTGGGCGAGGTAGGTCTGCGTGGACAACTGATACCGATCCGGGGCGTGTTGCCCTTGCTGTTGGGCGCGCCCCGGTCGATCGAGCACGTCGTGCTCCCGCGTGATAATGCAGCCGAGGCCTCGCTCCAACGCCGCATCCGGATCCTGCCGGCTGACACGCTGGCGGCCGTGGTGGCACACCTCCAGGGGGCGAGACGGTTGGTTCCCCAGACCCCAATGACGCTCGAGACCGCTCCGGCAGCTCCAGACGTTGATTTCGCAGATGTCCGCGGCCAAGCGAGCGTCAAACGGGCCCTAGAAATCGCCGCGGCCGGGCACCATAACCTGCTGCTGACCGGCCCGCCGGGCGCCGGGAAAACCCTGCTGGCACACGCCTTGCCCGGGATTTTACCCCCGCTGACCGAGGCCGAGTTGCTGGAAGTCGTCTCCATCCACTCGGTGCATGGATCCCTTTACGATGTCCGAACGTTCGTGCAGCGCCGGCCGTTCCGGGCGCCCCACCACACGAGCTCGGCCGTCGCGCTGGTCGGCGGCGGGCATGACCCGCGGCCGGGCGAAATCTCCCTGGCGCACCACGGCGTGCTCTTCCTCGATGAGCTGCCCGAACACCCGCGCGTGGTGCTTGAAGCGCTCCGGCAACCCCTCGAGGATGGGGTCATCGAAGTCAGTCGCGCTGAAGGCCGCTGCCGGTTTCCAGCTCGTTTTCTCCTGGTGGCCGCGCGCAATCCGTGCCCGTGCGGCTATGCCGGCTCATCGCAGCGGCAGTGCGAGTGCACCTCGCACCACATTCAAAAATACCACAAGCGCGTTTCCGGACCGCTCCTTGATCGCATTGATCTGTTGCTTACCGTGCACGCAGTGCCGGTCAATGAATTGCACAACACCGGCGAGGCCGAACGTTCCGCTGTCGTTCGCGAGCGCGTCGCCAACGCGCGGGAGTGGCAATACCGGCGGTTCGGCGACCGCAGGCGGACGAACAGCACGATGTCTCTGCGCGAAGCAAGACGGTTCGGCCAGCTGACGGACGACGCCGCGCGGCTGCTCGAGCGCGCGGTCACGACGCACACGCTAACGGCGCGGGGCTACGTGCGCATCCTCCGCGTCAGCCGGACCATTGCCGACCTCGCCGGCGGCGACCGCGTCGGCCGCGAGCACATCGCCGAAGCCCTGCAGTTTCGCTCACGCTAAACGGGTAGACCGTAGGGGGTTGGGCGGAGGGTTGTTGGAATATGGAATGAGGAATATCGAGTGGGGATGTTCCTCCTCGTCCCCGGTTCCAGATTCCCTATTCGATATCCCGCGTTCCAGCTCTCGTATTCCCCGTCTACGCGCTACGTTCTTTTCCCAATGCTAAAGGGCCGCATCGCCCCGCAACAAAGTTGTTTTATGGGCTGGCGGCCCTTAGACTCGCAGGAGTCGGAGGTGAAGAACGTCTGAAAGACGCCCTTGACCATGAAGCTCTTGCGAGAGTACCTTCCTGCTTACCCAAGCCGCAGAAATATGTCCTGACCGTTCTTCCGGTTTCACTCGCCCGAAGGCAGGTGTCACCTTTTGATGTTGTATCATTTTTGCAGCCGCTTGGGTCGGCTCGATCCGAACAGTCGAGAACGCCTCTCGACTCCACGACACGGAGTATGTGGAGAACGCGCGCTCGCTCCTCGGTTTGTGCAACGGTCGTTACGTTTGGACGTTATTTTCGAGGAACGTTCCGTTTCTTTTAGGTTACCAAGGACGAGTATAGCATGGGAAAACTCCACTGTCAACGCCACGTTATCCACCAGGGTCGGAGGTCGGCTATCGGGTGGAACCGATGCCAGCGATTTGGTTTTGGTTCACTGCGATTGTTTCTGCTGTAGCCGAACGGCATCGAGCACCCGTTCAAACACCTGGTCGGGGGGGAGGCCAGTGGTGTCGAGCACGAAATCGTAGTGGCGCCGGTCATAGATGTCCTCAATGCCGTAGTGCTGCTGGTAGCGTTTGACATCGGACGCAATCCGCCGCGCCAGCATCGCCTCGCAATCCTCCAGGGTGCGGACGTTCGCGGCCTCGGGTGGTCGCTCGCCTCGCTCAAACGTCGCGAAGATGCGGCGCGCACCCTCGACCGCTTCGACATCGAGGAAGACTTTGAACGAATGCGGAATGAAGTGGAACGAAGTCCGTCCTTCAATGACGAACGAGAGCTCTTGCCGCCCAAGCTCCCGCTGGTACTCGTCCACGTCGCGGTCAGTCCAGTCATCGCGCTCGCCAAGCGCATTGAGTTGCTCGAGTGTCAGGCCGCGGTCGGCCGCCATCTTTCGCCGCAGCCCGCCAATGTAGTAGCGCGGAACGCCGAGTGCTTTTGCCAGGCGCTCGGCGATCGTGCTCTTGCCCGAGCCCGGCTTACCGGAGATCGAGACAATCATCGCGGGAAAGGTTAGCGGTCGAAACTGCGCGGTCCGCGGCTGAAGCCACCCCGCCCACCCTGCTCACGGCGCCCGCTGTGGCTGAAGCGTCCGCGTCGGCTGAACCGATCACGGCGGTCATGGCCGACTGGTCGCGCTGATTCGTCGTAGGGCGGCGGCTGGTGCGGCAGTTCGCCGTTAATCTGTTTGACCGAGAGCGAGATGCGTCCGCGCTCCGTGTCAACGTCTTTGACAACCGCCTTGAGACGCTCGCCGACGTTCACGACGTCTGACACTCTGTTGATACGCTGTTGGGCCAGCTCGGAAATGTGGACCATGCCGTCCTGGCCAGGCAGAATTTGGACGATGGCGCCAATCTCTTCGCCGGTGTTGCGGTCCTTCACAATCTGCGTGACCGGGCCTTCGAAAATCTCGCCGACCTTCACCTCGCGCGTGAGGTCTTCAATCCACTTGATGGCCTTGGCCGCCATCTCGGCGTTGTGGCTCGTGACCATCACCAAGCCGTCTTGCTCGATATCGATCTTCGTCACATCGATGCCGCCGCACTCGTCAATAATCTTGTTGATGGTTTCGCCGCCGCGGCCGATGACGTCGCGGATCTTCTCCGGGTCAATGCGCAAAGTGGACACCCGCGGTGCGTACGGCGAGAGCTCTGGACGCGGCTCGGCAATGGCCTCGTGCATGACGGCGAGGATTTTCTCGCGTGCCGCCCGGGCCTTGGCCAACGTCTCTTTCCACATGGGCTCGGTCAAACCGTGGTTTTTCACGTCGAGCTGGATGGCCGTGATGCCGGTTTTGGTGCCTGCCACCTTGAAATCCATCTCGCCGGCGTGGTCTTCCACACCCTGAATGTCCGTCAGAATGATGTATTTTCCCGATTGTTCGTCGGTCACAATGCCCATGGCAATACCGGCACACGGGGCCTTGATTTTCACGCCGGCGTCCATGAGCGCCAGGGTTGAGCCGCAGACCGAGGCCTGGGACGACGAGCCGTTGGACGACAGCACTTCTGACACCACACGAATGGTGTACGGGAACTCTTCTTTGGGCGGAATCAACGGTTCCAGTGCCTTTTCGGCCAAGGCGCCGTGGCCAATTTCCCGGCGGCCTGGCCCGCGGATGGGCTTGACCTCGCCAACCGAGAAGCCGGGAAAGTTGTAGTGGTGCATGTACCGCTTCTTCCCAGACTCCTCCATGGTGTCGAGCACTTGCTCGTCGCCCGGTGCGCCGAGCGTGACGATGGAGAGCACTTGGGTCTCCCCGCGCTGAAACAAACCGGACCCGTGCGTGCGCGGGAGGACGCCGGCTTCGGCGGAGAGCGAACGGATCTCGTCGAGCTGCCGGCCGTCGACGCGCTTGCCCTCTGCGAGAATCAGCCGACGCGCTTCTTCGTCGAGCCGGTGCTGGAGCAGCGCGAGCCCTTGGGCACGCCCGTCTTTGTCAACCTTGTTATCATCTTTCAGGGCCTGCTCGAGCTCGGCCATGAGTTGCTCGGTGGCGGCAGTGCGCTTCGCCTGGTCCGGCGCGAACGCGTCCGCAGTTTTGTGCGATTGCAAGAACGCGTCGACCTTCTGTTCGATGACCTTGGCAGCGGCTTGCTCGTCAGAACTCTGCCGAGCCGTCGGGTCGAACTTGGGCTGGCCGACCCCGGCCACTGCCTGCTCGATAAGCGTCATGATTTTCTTCAGGTGCTTCTGGGCGAAACTCATGGCACCGAGCACAACTTCCTCTGGTACCTCTTTGCCGCCAGCCTCGATCATGAGCACTTTGTTGCCTGTGCCGGACACGACGAGGTCGAGGTCGCTCTTCACGCGCGCTTCGTACGTCGGGTTCAGCACCCACTCGCCATTGATGATGCCGACGCGCACCCCAGCGATCGGTCCGGCCCAGGGAATCGGAGAAATCGCGAGCGCGGCTGACGCGGCCACGAGCGAAACGATATCCGGATCGTTCTCTTGATCGACCGAGAGCACGGTCAGCACGACCTGCACGTCATTGCGAATGATGTCAGCAAACAAGGGTCGGATGGAGCGATCGACCAGTCGCGCTGTCAGGATGGCCTCGTCGGACGGCCGGCCTTCACGCTTGATGAACCGCGACCCCTTGATTTTCCCAGCGGCGTAGAGTCGCTCTTCGTAATCGACGAGCAGCGGGAAGTAGTCGATCCCTTCGCGCGGGGTTGAACCTATGACGGCCGTGGCCAGCACGACCGTGTCGCCGTACTGAACCGTGCAGGATCCGTTGGTTTGGCCGGCGTACTTGCCGACCTCGATTTTCATGACGCGGCCGCCAATGTCGGCCTCGAATGTTTGTGCCATAGGGCACTCCTTTCCGGGCTGGCCCCGCCAGCAGGCGGGGCTGGCTGGCCGTCAGACTCTAGACGAGGCAAGGGTCCGCAGGAACCCGGCGCTAGTCTATGTGTCTGGCGGTCAGCAGTTATGAATGAATCAAGAATCAGGAATCACGAACCAGGGGCGTCCGACGAGCCCTGATTCGTGCTTCGCGATTCATGATGCTCATTCCCTTTCCCTCCGAGGAACCTCGGTCGGCGGGGTCGGAGCCGCAGCGAGGCGCGGATAGGCAGGAGGAAGGTCTTCTGATCCTCGGCCAAATCAATGAACTCGTCTGCTTCCTCTTTAATCTTATGCGAGGACGAGGCGCCGAACCCCATCACCTCGACGCGACAGCCATGGCTCTCTTTGAGGTAGCCAACGAGCGGCCGGAAGTCGCCATCGCCGGTGACGAGCACGATGACGTCGAGCTTGCTCGCGAACTTAATGGTATCAACGGCCAGGCCGACATCCCAGTCACCCTTCTTCGATCCGTCCGAGAACACTTGGAGCTCCTTCTGCTTCACCTGCCAGCCAGCCTTGTCCAGTGCTTCGAGGAACGGTTGCTCGTCCGGCGACTGTGTCTTGATAGCGTACGCGGTGGCGTGGATGAGCTGACGGTCACTGGCGGCGCGTTCGAGAATCTTGCCGAAGTTGACTCGGGCGCTGAACAGGTTGCGCGCCGAGTGGTACATATTGGAAACGTCCATGAAGACGCCGACGCGTTGATCCTTGAGTTTCATATCCGATTAGTTGGGCTTGAGTTTCTTCGAAAGCTCCTCGGCCGCCTCGGGGTTTTCTTTCTCCAAATAGCGTAACAGCCGGCGGCGGAGTCCCACCTTGCGGAGCAAGCCGCGGCGCGAGGAAAAATCCTTCTTGTGGGTCTTCAAGTGGTTGGTGAGCTGGTCGATTTCCGCACTCAAAATCCCAACCTGCACTTCCGGGCTCCCCGTATCACCTTCGTGCGTTTTGAACTTTTTGATGACCTTATCTTTGGCGGCCTTTTCGAGCGGCATTGTTTGCTCCTCTTACCCGGGCAGTCCCGCAGACCGTTCGGATGGAAATCGCGATCTATATCGCAGCTCTTCGATTTTCACCCGAACGTCATCCGATGAGACGTCCGATCACTAACACCTTATAATAGTGCGGACGAGAAGCCAGGCTTGGCAGCTCTCGCCAGCGGGGTGTAACGTAGCATTCGACAACGGATTAGTCAATATATACAAGGGTTGAGCGGAGAGGGTTGAGGTTCTCCTTGTGAATGGGTTTCCTCATAAACTCTGAACCCTCTACCCTCTAACTTGTCTAAGATTAGTCAAATAACAAAAGAAAAACCAGTAATCCCACGATTTTCTGCCCGTGGTGCCCTCTATAGGCCCGGTACAGGCCCTTGACACCCTTGAACAGGGTGTGCTAGCATGGGCGGTCATTTGAAAACCTCAACGTTTTGGATTGGGTGCTTGTCCCCGGCCAAAACGCTTCTACCCGCCCCCTGGGTAGTCTGGACACGACAAGCATGGGAGTTTGTCGCGAGGGTCGATTGGGACCCCCTCCTCGTTGACCCCTCCTGCAGACTCTCTTGTCCAGACCACTTTGGGGGCGGGTTTCGTAAACAGCTACCGGCCGATCAGCTGTCGGCATCCGGCACGAACGCGGGCCGAACGCTGAAAGCCGAGGACCGATAGCTGCCTCGCCCTGAACCACTCGCTTCACTCGGGTTCAGGACCTGGCTCGAGCGGTGCATGGCCGCTGTCATGGACTGCTCAAGCGAGGAACGCACCTTTGAACACGCGACCAGCCCACCGCCCTGCCACAATCCGTCGGCATGGAGGGGGAGCGTCCGTAGGATTGGCCAGCCACTTGGTAGGGGGTTTCGACTCCCGAGAAGCACGTTGACCACTCTCGACTGGCGGCCTTCGGGCCAAAGCTAGTCATCGGGGCGCTCGCCTCCAGTTCGACTGATTGTGAAGGGAGGATGGGTGCGGTACAAGACCCGAATGAAAATCGTCATCCTGACCGGGATCGTCGCCGTGCTGTGCCTGGCGCTTCGCTGCCCGGTCGGAAACGTGCTCTTCGCGACGTTTGGCGGAATGTTCTGCTGGATGTTGCGGAAGTAGGATCGAACCTGGTGTGAGGGGTTGGTCGAGTCTGCCGGAGCCGAGCTGCTCTGCCAGATTCTGTCCAACCCCTCGCAATCTCAAAGGAGAGGTCATGAAAGTGCAAATCATGATGTCCGGGCAGCAGCTCGGGCTCAGCGAATCCGAGCTGAAAATGCTCGGGCCGGTCGTGTGTACCGAGTGCCGGAAACACGGCACGCTCGCAACGCTGTTCGGACAGCTGCACGACGGGGTGATTTTCCCCCGCTGCCGCAACCATGCCAGCAGCCAGTCCGAGCGGCTCGGACTGGCAATCACGCACCGGTCCCTCGCCCTCGCCGCCCGGGCGAAGGCATTCGAGCATGAGCAGCGCCGCCGGGCGCGCATTCGCCGCCTCGTCCGCCAGACCCTGGCGGCCTGACACCGGCCCAACCCGCGTGACCGGCAGCCGCTCCTATTGGCAGCTGGTCACACCAAAGGGGGCAGCAGACGACTGGAACGACCTTGTCCCTTTCGTCCCGCTGCCCTCTTCACCTTGAACCGGAACGCAAAGCGTGACTGGTTCAGGCCCTCGCTCACTGGTCTTGCGCCCGGACGAGAACTGCGCGAGAATAGTGAGGGAGGGGAGTTGCACTTTGAATTATGCCCCTCTCAACTCGCCAACGTGTGATGTGTGGAGGAAGGTCGTGTCATTTTTGGAATGGCCGCGCGTGCGGCATCTGGCGGGATTTGCGGCTCTCGCGGATCCGGAACTGCTCCCGGTCGACCGTCTGGAATCGGACGAAGTCAAGTCGGAGCTGGATCGTCGCGGCTTTCACGAGGCGAGGATCAGCCGGTACAACGCCTTGTACCGACCCCCGCTGACTTCCCGGGCGATTCCCTTCACGGAACGCCTGGCGGCCGTCGTCAGAGTGGATCCGCCGGAGTATGAGGAGGAGGAGGTTCCGATCGCGGATCGCGACTTCGATCCGCCCCCGCTGCCCGACCCGCGCGCTTGGATGCGACCGTAGTCGCGTCCGTCCACCGTCGCCCGTTGCACCACCGCAGAGCCCTGTCCATTCCACGGATGGGGCCTTTGCATTTGTGTGAAGAATGAAACATCACGAAGCAGGCATCGAGAATCATGATTCCCGTTTTTTTCATTTGACAAACATACCCCAAATGCCTTTCAATACCCCGATGCTCCGCACTCCCCTCCTGATCATCGCCTTGCTCATCAACATTGCTGGCGTGGTCGCCGTGGTGCTGACCTGGCCGCGGCACGGCTCGACCGTGATTGCGGCCGGCGCCTGCGAATCCTCGTACCAGTCGGCCTGCACGAGCACCGACGCTGCTTCCTGTTCAGCCGAAAACCGCATCCGCCAGGACGAGGCTGAACGCGCGGTGCTGCGCTGCCTCTGCAACGACGAGCCTCGCGATGCGGAAACCATCCGCGCGTTCTACGCAAACCACTTCATCGTGAGCTTCCTGACCGGCCAGTCGGTCCCCGAAGACCTCGGCGTTATTTGTTCCGAGGCTGCAGGCGCATAACCACCTGCGTTCGGCCAGAACCGCGCACCCGCCGCGTGCGCACGTGAAAGGGCTGTCCGCCTGGGCTGCGCTCGAGCCCCTGCCGGATGAGCTTCTGCCGGTGCGAGCGGTAGCCGACGGCCAGCACGACGAGCACAACCGGCACTACAATCCACCACGGGAGCAGGAGTGACACCGGCTTCCCGCCCTGGGCTGCGCCGGGCAATGGCTCGGTCGCCACAGACTCGGACGCGGCTTCCTGTTGGAGCCGCGCCTGGTACTGGTCTTCTGTTTCGAAAGTGAAGCGATAGTCGTCTTCCATCAGGTCGTCACGTTACCGAAGATGGCGTGGAACCGCGGCAGTTGCGCGAGGTCGCGGAGCACCTCACGCAAGGTAATCGTCCGGCCGTGGTTGCCGACCTGGCCGACGAGCGACTGTCCGCTCTCGTAGAGCTGCAGGAAGGCCTGGTCCACCGGGTCTTTACTCTGCCGGAGGATTTGCCCCAAGTCAAGGTCATACAGCCGCGCGTACTCGGCCGCGCTCAACGGTCGGCCGTCATGGTCGAAGAAGTTGAGCCCACCGCTGGGCGTGCGGCGGATCTCGCCAATCCGCTCGGAGGTGGCAGCGTGCGCAGCGCGGGTTGCGCCCTCGTCAGCCGCGATGGTGGGACGGCGGAGCTTGAAGGCCGTGCGTGCCTTGTTCGATTGAATGGTCTCGCGCGCGCCCGTGGACTTGTAGACGCGCGTCTGGCCCTTCGCGAACGCCACGCTCTGGTATTTGCCGCCGGGCGCCGAGGTGGCGATGTCGAGGGTGTACCCGATGGTCACCCCTTCGCCTGGCTTGAGCGTGCCCACGCTCCACTTCACACGGTGCTTCTCCCCGTTGATGAGGTAGTTGTAGAGCACGATCTTCTTCAAGGTCTTGCGGCCGTCGTTCATGAGCGTGGTCTGGAACCCGATCTGGTCGCCGGGGTTGAGTGTTCGCTCGGCATCGTGCGACTGCTCGACGCGGAGGGCGTAGGCCTTCTTCTGCAATTTTTTCGCCCGCGCGGTTTCCCGTTTGGTTTCAGTCGGCCGCGCAACGATTTCGAAGGTGCTCTTCGCCTCGCCGGCGCGCACGGTCTGGCCAGCATACCTCGCCGTGGCGGTGGCCGTGTTCGTATACGTGCCGGGTGTCGCGGTGGTGGGCACGCGCACGCTGTAGTCCACGTTCATGGTCCCGCCGGGCAGGAGTTCGGCCAGCGAGAAGTCGCGGCTGAAGAGGGTCGTTCCGTCAGCGGCCGGCAGCCGGTCAACGACCGAGACGTTCTGCACGGCCACGTTGCCGGTGTTCGTCACCGCCAGCTTGAAGCTCATGGAGTCGCCGGGCGAGAACGGTCCGGACTCGACACGGGTCTTGGCAAGCTTCAGGCCGGGTTCTGGCGCTGGCGTCACCAATGCTTCAACAATTGGCGCGGACGCCGGAGTCGCCGTTGGCGTTGGTGCCGGTGTCGGTGTCGGGGCAGGAGAAGGCGGCGGCGCGGGCGGCGCGATGAACACGCGGAGACTCGTGCTGGCAACATTGTTGGCCTGCTCGGGTTCGCGCGTCGTTGTGCTGATGAAGCTGCGCGTGGTCAGAATCGTTTCGCCGATAGGCAGCGTGGCCGGCAGCCGAACAACCGCGGAAACCTTGTGCGTCTCGCTCTCCGCCGCCAACGCACCGATCTGCCAGACAAGCATGCCTTGGTCAAAACTCGCGCCGTCGCTCGCGCTCACGAATTCCAAACCGTCAGCCAACTGCGCGGTCAGTTTGACGTTCTTGGCCGGCGCTAACCCGAGGTTTTCACACGTCAGCTCGAGCGTCACCTCACTGCCCGGTTGGGGCGCGCCGCCGATTGCGTCACTGACCACCTGGACGTCTGGGAAGGCGTAGATAACGTTGCCGGTCCAGGTGCCGAATAGGTTAAAGCTGCCCATGAACCAGTTCGCGCCGATGATGTTCGTGTTGGCGACGTTGAACAAGTTGGTGGCCGCCGTGATGTCCCCGGTATTGATCATTCCGTAGCGGTTGCCGTTGGCTGCGTTGCCACCGGTGAGGGCATTCACATTGACGCGGTTGACGATAGTCGCGTCGTTCGTGTTGCCCACCTTCAGATTGCCGTGGTCGTCGCCGGCGTAACTGGGCGCAAAGTACCCGCTCCACGCGCCGTTGACCACCCCGCCGTTCCAGATGCCAAGCAAGGTGGGGGTGAACGAGAAAAAGTTCGAGCCGACAATGTTCGTATTCACGAGGTTGTGAACCGAGGTTTCAAGCTGGACATCCCCTGTGTTAATCAAATTTCTATCAGGGTCGCGGCTGTCATTCGCTTCGTTACCGCCAGTGTCACCATTCACGTCAACGATATTCGTGATGTCAGCCTGGTTATGGTTGTTCACCATGAGGTTTTGAAAGGAGTCGCCGTAGAGACTGTCCAACACGCCCTCGCCTGGGAGGATGAGGTCGCCGATCCAATTGCCGAAGATGTTCAGCGTCGCGAACAACCAGTTCGCGCCAATGAGGTTTGTGTTCAAAAGGTTGACAATGTTCGTGGAGACATTGATGTCGCCAGTATTGATCATGCCGACTCGCTGGTTGTTGGCCGTGTTGCCGCCGGTCGACGCGCTCGCGTCCACGTTATTCTCGATGTATCCGGTGCTGTTGTTGTCCACGGTCAAATTTCGCTCGGTGTCGCCAAAGCCGCCTGGCCCGGCACCGGCCATCACGGACAGGAAGAGATCGAGAAGATTAATCGTGCCGACGAACGTATCAATAATGTTCTGGACGAACGAACCGATGTTCGTACCGACAATATTCGTATTGACGGTGTTCACTATGGCCGACACCACATTGGCCGAGCCGGTGTTAATCTCGCCGAAGCGGTTGTCGTTGGAGATATTTTGGCCGGTCTCGGCCGTGGCGATGACGTCGTTCTTTAGCGTGGCGGTGTTGTGGTTCTCGATGGTGAGGTCGCCGAGCAAGCCGTCGGGGTCGTTGATCTCGGTAATGTTCGTGTTCGCTTTAGTGCCGACGAGTACAACGGCTTCAGCGCCGCCGGTGCTGATGGGCGAACCGCTGCCATCATCGTAGCCGATGACCTGGTTGTAACCGGTGATGGCCGAGGCAGTAGCGCAGGTCTCAAACTCACCGTGGTTCTCGTTCGTGGTCGTGAAAGTGCCCACGCAGTCTTCCGAACCGTCAGGGCAGGCCGGTGGCGGAGCTGGGTTGTCGACGGTGACCAGGTGCCGCGGCGAAACTGCGGTGTTGCCAGCGCCATCCGTTGCGATGGCCGTCAACGCGTAGCAGCCGTTCGGCCGCTGCCGCGAATCCCACTCGTACCCATACGGCGCGGTCGTGAGCGGCTCGGTCAAATCGTTGTCAAACAAACGGTAAAAGACGTTCGCAATGCCGCTTTCGCTGTCTGTCGCTTCAACATTCAACGGCACCAAGCCGCTGACGGTGTCACCGTTGACCGGCGAAGAAAAACGGACAACCGGCGCCGTGCGATCAGGCGGCGGTGGCGGGTTATTGACCGTCACCAAGACGCCGGCCGAGGTCTTCAGGTTGCCGGCGTTGTCGCGTGCCACGGCTTGGAGCGTGACTTGACCGTTGGCGACCGAGGTCGTGTTCCAGTTGCTCGAGTAATCAAAGGAAGTATCTTCGGGGCCGATGGAAAGACCGTTCTGGTAAAAGCGCACGCCGGCCACGCCCGAATCGTCACTCGCAAAGGCGCGAACGGTCACCGTGCCCTGGAGCGTTGCGCCCGCGACCGGGCTGGAGATACTAACCGTGGGCGGGGTGATGTCGCCAACGTTTTCGACGGTCACCGTAATGGGAGAAGAAATCGCGAAGTTACCGGCCGTGTCCCAGGCCCGCGCTTCAATGGACGCGTCGCCGTCTGGGAGCGAAGTCGTGTCCCAGTCCATCGCGTACGGAGGAGCGGTGTCGGCCGAGCCGACTTGCGCGCCTGCGACGAAAAAACGCACCTCGGCAACGGCTACATCATCGGTGGCGGTGGCTTCGATGCTCGTCGTGGCGCCCACGGTCTCGCCGGCGTTCGGGGTCGTCAGCGCGACCGTGGGCGGCGTCGCGTCGCTCGGGCCGGCGCCGTTGCCCACGGTGACGGCGATGGGTTCAGACGTGGCCGTATTGCCTGCAGTATCGCGCGCCACAGCCGTGAGTGTCACCTCGCCGTCCACGACGGTCGTCGTGTCCCAGTCCACGGTGTAGGGCGCCGCGGTCACCTCGGTGCCGAGCTCAGCGCCGTTGGCGAAGAACCGTACGCCTGCCACGGCCACGTCATCCGCGGCGTTGACCTCGATGATGACGGTGGCGGAGACGGTGGCAAATTCTGCCGGCGCAACAATGCGGACGGTCGGCGCGGCGGTGTCGTCAACGGCTCGAACCACGGCCGGTGCGAAACCGGCCAGCACCGAAGCGAGGATCGTCTGACCTGCAAAAAGCAGATTCAAGAGCGTGGCGACGAGCCGGGTATTCGCGCGTGGGTTGTTGGTGTTGCGGATCATTTGGTGAACAATCAGTTGTCTGCTTGTGAAAGGGAGAAAAGTGCGCGGAGCCACTCGAGGAAACGGTCCCACCAAGAACGGTGCTCGGGTGTCGGTGAGTCGGAAGTCGGAGCGTCGGTGGTTTCAACAGCATCTGCCGCGTCGCCCGTCACGGTTGGCTGTTGACTGTTGTCAGTTGTCACGTGCGGCAGCGCGACCGCCTCGCCGTTAACCTCCAACTCGATTGATTCCGCCGGAGGGGCGTCGCTGCCGCCCTGTTCCAATCGCTGCTGCAGTTCAACGGCGACATCTCCGGTCGGATCGTCGACCGTGTAGGAGTACTCGCGCGTCTCGCCGTTCACCTGTTGCTCCATTCGCACCTCGGCTCGCGCCGTCCCGTCCTCGCTGGTCGCGTGGCTGGAAACGTACACGTCAACGCCTGTTGCGGCGCTGTTCGCAAGCACCGCGCCGGGCAGCACGAACCCGACCGCCACCAGGGCAGTGAAAACGCGTTGTAGGCGAAGGATCATTTTCATTATGGTTCCTCGGGCGATGACACGGGATTGTTTGGTCCGTGCCCTCGCCGGAGGCGGGAAAGGGCCCTTTCCCAACCTCACAGTTCACCATCACCGCGATTACGGGTGGTTGATGAGCGTCCAGTTCGTGTTGGCAATGACGCCGACAGCGGTCCAGGCCGAAGCCGCACCGGTCATAATCATGCCCCCGCGAGCGCGGCTGGAACCACCGACTGCGGCAGAGGACGCGTTGGCCTCGTTGTCGCCAGTCTCGGCTTCAGACTTCGCCTTGGTCTTGACCTTGGCGACGTTCGCGTTGTGGACCTCGAGGTTCGTGTGGGTGTCCCCATCTCCGCCCTCGCAGCCACAGCCGACGTTGATCTCGGTCTCGTTCGTGTTCGCGACCACGGCGACCTCGGTCGTCGCGTCAGCGTCACCGGTCTCGATCATACCGCCCTTGGCGCGGCTGGAGCCGCCCACGGCTGCCGAGTCCGCGTTGGCTTTGTTCTCGCCAGTCTCGGCTTCAGACTTGGCGTCCGTCTTGATGTACGCCGAGTTCTCGTTTGTCACGATGACGTTGGTGTTCGTGTCACCGCCGACCCAACCTTCAGAGGCCGAGACAGCGAAACCGAAACCAGCCACCGCAACGAGTGAAACTACTGCAATGAGTTTCTTCATGTGCAAATCACCCCCTTCCGTACATGGTTTGGTGTCCTCCGGAGGAAGCCACCGTTTGAACTTCCCTGCTCGTACGCAGCAGGGTTCGCACCGCTTCCCATCGGAAACGAGCGCGTAGCGCTGCTGCGTCGCGTTCGCAAGGACGACCGTCGTCCCTCCGTTGTATTTTGGTTAACCGAAGACTCCTGGCTTTGTGCCAGTTTTCGCCACCCCCCCGGTGTGCTCATTCCCTCCAGTTTCCACAACACCCCTCCATCGCATCCATACTTCATGCCCCTCTGTTTAAGATTCGTCCGGCGATGGCTTTCGTTTGGTTGGGTTTAGTTGTCCGAGTAGTATACCACGCCTGTTTCTGCAAGCAACATCAAACTTTTTCGCTGAAGAAAGAGGAATTATTTACTTTTTTCCTTGTCTTTCTCAACCAAATGTTTTTCGACGATTTCCATCCCTGTGGATAACTCATGAGAATCAATTGCGATTTCCTGGGCGTGTCGTAAAATGCTTTCGTGACTACGATGAACGAACTTGAACGTTGGAAGCATCGTTTCCTCACCTACCTCGAGGTGGAGCGGGGCAAGTCGTTGCTCACCCGCCGGAACTATGATTTCTACCTCACGCGCTTCCTCACGCTGTCGAAACTGACGAAGCCGGAGCAGATAACCCTTGATGACGTACGCGACTTTCGGCTGGCACTCAACCGTCTCGAGAACACCCGTGGCGCGACCCTCAAACGCTCCACGCAAAACTACCACTTGATCGCGTTGCGGTCGTTCTTGCGCTACCTGGCCCGCAATGACGTGACCACGCTGCCTGCGGAAAAAATTGAACTCGCCAAGGCCGGCGCCCGACAGGTGGCGTTCCTCGATGGGCCAGACCTGGACGCGTTCCTTGACGCGCCGCTTACCACCAGGGAGCCGGAGCTCATCAAGCGTCGGGACAAAGCCATGCTGGAACTCCTTTTCTCTTCCGGTCTCCGCGTGTCCGAACTGACTGGTTTGCGGCGCGACACCGTGAACCCGGCCAAAGACGACTTCACCGTGCGCGGCAAGGGCGACACGCTGCGGCTCGTGTTCCTGTCGCAGGCGGCGAAGGCGGCGCTCAAAGCATACCTCGGGCTGCGTCGGGATGATGCGCCGTACCTCTTCATCCGCCATGACCGTGCGGCGAAGCAACCGACAACCAACAACCAACAACCAACAACCCAGCCGCTGACGGCGCGTTCAGTGCAGCGGCTGGTGGCGCACTACGCGAATCTCGCGGGCATTACCAAACGGGTCACGCCGCACGTGCTCCGGCACTCGTTCGCCACCGACCTCTTGATGAACGGCGCGGATATCCGGTCGGTCCAAGCCCTGCTGGGACACGCGTCCATCACGACCACACAAATCTATACGCACGTCACGAACCGGCAGTTGAAGGACGTGTACCAAGCCTTTCACGGAAAACGCCGCCGTTGATTCGATCGGGCCTAGCGTCGGCTCGCCCTCTTGCGTCCGCGACGTCGCTGGCGCACGAAGAGCAGAACGAACGTAACCGTCGTTCCAGCCAGCAGTACGGCCAGGACGACCAAGAGCTTGAGGATGAGCTGGTACGGAACGAGCGTGTTCCCGATCCGCGCGACGTCAGTGACGACACGGAAGCGGATAACCGGCGCTTCGGCGGTCACCGTGCCCTGGGCGTCAACGGTCGTCACGCGAATCTCGTGTTCACCCGGCGACAAGTCCGGCCGGATGTCAATTTTCCAGGCGGTCAGACCAGGCGGTGCGGGCTCGATGGGATTGGGATCAATGATCTCGGCCACCGGGAACTCGAAGACGCTCTCGGCACTCCGGACGACAATGCGGATCCGGTCTGACGCTTTGGCAAATCCGCGCAACACCAGACTCGATCCAGTCGTCACGACCGGCAGCGTCCGCGAACCGCCCACTAGACCATACGGCGTCGCCTCAAGAACGGCCGTCAGGCGCGCTTCGTCAACCGACGTGACGGTAAACGTGGCACTCGCCTCCCGCTCATTCCCGGCTGCATCAACAGCCTTGACCGTCACGCGGTGGTCGCCCAGCGTTAAACCCTCAAGGGCATGCGGACTGGTGGCGGATGCGAACGACCGGTCATCAAGCCGCAGTTGGTACTCGGTGACGCCTGACGGCGCATCCTGCGTGGCGAAGATCACGCTGGCGCGGCCGGCGGTCGTCGTTTCAACCGTCAGCGAAAAATCCTCAGGGGCAGTGCCATCGATGCGGAACGCGAAGTGCCGGGCCGGAGACCAGCCGTCTGGGTAGTGGGCGCGGACGTGCAGATACCAAATTCCGTCCGCGAGATTCGTTCGCCGGAAGACGGCCGTTGTCCCCTCGTCAACTTCTGGCGGCAGCGTGGTTGCGGACTGGTCAAAGACCGCATTGTAGCCACGCACGCCAGCCCCGGCGGTCCAGCGCGCCGCCACCTCACGAGCAGGGTACCAGCGGTTCTGGTCAGGGTGAGCGTCGGAGACGATGGTTGGCGCGGCCAGCGTCGGCTCGGCGGGCGGCGTCACGTTCGCGTTGGCCGGCGCCTTTTCCCGAATCGTGATCGTAGCGCTCCCGGTCCCGCTCAAGATGTTCGTTCCCAGGCCGTCATTGGCGAGCACCTGGGCAGCACCAAGCGTTAGCGTGGCCGTGCCTGCCTTCGTCGCCCGGAACGTGATGCTGATGACGCGCTTGGCTCCGCCCGTGTACCCCGGACTCGGCAATCCGCCGGAAAAAGTGGCTGTTCCGCGGGCATTCGAGAAGGCCGGGTCAACCGCCCAGAGCGTGAAGACCGACCCGCTCTTTGAGACAGCAGTGGCTTCAAGGAGCTCTTTCGGAAAAGAGACCGTCGCCTCGGCAGCATTGATCGCCTGACCGGTCGAGGCAACCACCACTTGCACCGTCGTCGTCTCGCCCGCCTCGATAGTAACGCTGCGGGGGGACAAGGAGAGGGTCGCCTCAGCGCTTTGACCAACCCTGGGCTGGGCGAGCAACAACACCAGCCCGGTCACGAGTGACCAGCCGATGAGCGAAGCGCGCTGCTGATGACGAACCGGTTGCATCATAGGATACGAGAACGCCGACGAACACGAAGGGCGAGAATGCCGAACATGAGCACCAGTATACCGCAACCCAGGAGGAGGAAGAACCGTGCCTGGTCATGACGCAGTCCCGCACTCACGAAACTCGTCGTGACGACATTTCCGGCATAGTCATACGCCCGGAGCGCTACGGCGCCGCGGAAGGGCTGACGGCCGAGACGCACTGGGTTCTCCACCACCTGCCAGGCGGCGTCCCGCACAAACGGGTACCAGCGACTTGACGGCCGGACGAGTTTCATCTCCAAGTGCTCAATGCCTGACGGGACATCGTCGGCCCCGAACACGAGCAGCCACTCGCCGCTCGGCGCATCGTGAACGATCTCGCCGTGCGTCAGCCGTGGCCGGGTAGCATCAATCATGACGCGGTAGCGGGCCACCTCGCTCCAAGAATCGCCTGCCAATCGCTCCTTGAGCGTGAAGTACCAGATGCCGTCGGTCAGCGCTGGATAAAACATTTCGCCGGTCGTGTCGTCTGGCCGCTCATCCGGTTCAGCCGCCCGTTCAGGACTTAGCTGGAAACTGTAGTCCGTCCGCGGGTAGAGGGTCCAGCGGACGCGAAAATCCCGCAGTGGTGACCAGCGAGTCTGGTCAGGGTGTGTGCTAGACATGATCGTTGGGGCAGCGTACGAGCGCGACGAAACGGTCAGCGTCACTGGACGCCCGGTGAGCGGCGTCGGCGTGCCTGCGCCGTCGTTGAGCAACACCGCCGATTGCGTCGTGTCAACACTCATGAGTCCGCTGCCGCTGTGCTGGCCAGCCACGAGGAGCGTCAGCACTTCGGCATCGTGGGCAATGCGCCCGTTCGGGACACCGCCGACGAACCGCACAATCCCGCGCGCCCGGTCAATTGTCGGCGGCTCCGGCCACAGCGTCAGGATCGAGCTGCCGCGACGGACTTCAACGATGTCCACGAGCTCGGTTGGATACGTCACCACGCCCTGGATGACATTGACGCTTTCGCCCTCGGTATCGACAACCACCTGCACTGAAACGGTCTCCCCGCGCGCAATCGTCAAGGCCGGGGGCGACAGGGATACCACCGCCGCCCCCACGCTCCGTCCAGCGGTGATGCCGGCGGCAACGATGAGGAGAATGAAGACAATGCGACGCATAGTCTAGCGCGACCAGTGAAAGAGGAAAATGCTGAAATCGGTCAGGTTCACGGTGCCGTCGCGGTTGATGTCTGCCCGAGCGTTGGCCGGCTCGCGCTGGCGCCAATAGAAAAGAAGGATGCTGAAATCCGTGAGATTCACCTTGCCGTCACAGTTGATGTCTGCCCGGTTTTTCCCGTCGCACGGCTCCGCCGGTCCAGCGATGACGCTGAAGGCGACCGATTTACTGAAACTTGAGACCTCTTGACCCGGCGACACCGCTTTGGCGCGCGCCGTGTGATCGCCGATCCCGATGTCTTGGGCGACGACTTGCCGGACCCAGGCGCCACTGGCATCGGCCGTAGTCGTAAACATCCGGTCTTGTTCGGAAGCGACGATGATGGTCACTTCGCTCCGGGGGGCGGTCACGCCGAGGAGCGTCACGGTATCGCCCAGGCGGAGCCGGTCCTTGTCCGCTTGAATGGTCGGCCCGAGGAAGATGCCGCTCAAGGTGACGGTCGAACCGAGCGTGAGTTGGAGCGAAAAATCCATGGGGCTGCCCACGAGTCCCTGGACGTCGGAAGCAAAAACCGTGTACGTGACCGCACCCGGCGCCTGATTCGAGAGTTTGACGTCAAAACGCGCGGCCGGGTCAGCCGGCACGACCACCTGCGTCTGTCCGTTGCGCTGGATGGTTACCGGTGAGCTCGGGTAGGCGATGCCGCGGAAAATGACTGCCGTGTCGGGTGGCGGCGGCGGTGTGGTATCCTCGACGAGTGCGGTAATCAGGACGTCAACCGCAATGACGGCTACAGGCAAGAAGGCGAGGAGGATGCCGAGGGCCGGCCCTCGCAGCTTCATGCGTCGCGTCGGTTAGGTTTTCTTCGCCTTCGCCTTGTCCCCGGGCGCTGGCTGGCTTCGGGTCGGCGATTCGTCCTTCGGCGGTTGGCTGCGGGCGACGATCCAGCGGTTGTAGCGCCGAATGATGATCACCAGGAGCAGGATGACGAGGACCAGCATGATCAACCACAGCAGCAGGATGCGCCAGGGGAAAATTTGAAATTGGAGGTTCGCGACGGCGACTTTATCCTTGGTTGCACCGTACTGGAGAACGAGTTCCGCGGTGTACGGACCGAGGCCGAAATTCTTCCATTCGCGTCCCAGCTCCTGGAAAAACGTCCCCCGCTCCCCGGCTAATGCCTCTTTCTCCCAGGTCGCATCGAACTTACGCACCTGCTGGGGGAGGACCGCCAGGAGGATTCCGGGGTTCACGGCCAGCGTGCTGCTTGTTCCGCCGAGAAGGTTGCGGATGGTGATTTCGCCGGTCGGACGCAGGTGGACATTCCCGCTATTTATGAAACGGATGAGAAAATCAACTGGCAAACGGTTGAACGTCTTCCGTCCGCCAGCAGTCGTGAAGCCAGCAATCGAACCTGATTCTTTGATTACCCCTTCGACGCCCACGAGGACCAGACTGGCGACTTTTTGGGAGATGGCGACCTGGGTACTGTCTCCAGCCGGTGCCGGAGGTTCCGGGGAAATCAGGACGGCCGCGTAATGGCCGCCGGGCGGCGCATCAGCCGGCACCTCGATCTTGACCGCAAACTCAAGCCGCTCGCCGGGTTGCACGACACGACCCTCGCGATCCACTTTCATCCAGCCGGCCAAGTCGCTCTGGTCCGTTTCGGCGAGGATGTTCGGGGTACCCGTCTCGTCGAGCGCCCCGAAGTTCGCCGTCGAGGCGTAGATGGTCTTCGGCGTCGCCTCCTCGTTGAAAACCTTCACTTTCGTATCGATCGTCTCGCCCGGCCGGACGTTAAGAAATTCCTGCGTGGGCGGGATGACCGTGATGGCCTGCGCCGACCGCGTCGAAACCGACAAGCTAAGCACGAGTGCGCTGGTGGCGGCGAGGAAAAGGAGGGGTTTTCGATTCATAGGGTTTTCCACTTTGTTCTTACCGTTCACCCCTTCAGTCTACACCCTAGAATGTTGCGGTAGCAATATAGGTGACGCTCGTCGAGTAGCTTCCGGCTTCGGTGATCGTCGAGATGTTGGCGAGGTACGAGGCGCTGATCGTCTCGGTGTTGGTCTCGCCGCTCTCCGAGGCGAGCGTCGTGGTCGTGCTGGCGACGAAGGTGAAGTCAGCGGTCGTATCCCGGAGGTAGCCCGAGGCGATCGTCGAATCGCCGTCCGTGCTCGCGCTGATGCCGAACTGCTCCGATCCGGGTGTGCCGTCGCTGTCACCGGTGACCGAGGCAACCGTGATGGTATTCGATCCGCTCGTGAGCGTGGCGCCGTTGTACGTAATGGCCCAACCACTCTGCGCGTTGGTCGCGATCGCTAAGGTGTGCGCCGCGGTCGGCGTCGAACCCGCCGAGCCGTTCGTGCCGAGCGCGTCGCCGGTCGCCCAGCGGGCTGTCGAAGACGACAGGCTGCCGAAGCCAATCGCTACGTCGGAGATGGAGAAGGTGATGGTTGGGTCGACGGTTGCGGTAATGTCAACGGTATCGTCGGCGATGATGTTGATGGCCAACGTGCCCGAGTCGCCGAAGGTGCCAGCGATGGCCACGGTCGTGCTGCTGGCCGTCGGGTTCGTGATCTGCGTATCACCGGTGGCGCCGGCCGTCGCGTGCGTGCCGATCTCAACGGCGATGACCGAACTCGCGGCGATCGTGCCCGTGCCCGAGGTGATGGTCACGACCTGACCCGAAAGCGCCGCGCCCCAGGTGGCCCCGGACGCGGTGGCCGCCAACGTGAGGTCAACGCCGTCGTCCGCCACGTCCATGTCCGCGAAGTCAACAGCGTTCATCGTGAACCCGGAGCCGAAGGTCAAGGTGATCGTCTGACCAGCCGCCACGCCGGTCGGCGTGGTGAACTGAATCGTGTGGTTGGCCGCTGTCGAGGCCTGGAGCCGCGAGAGCGTGTCCTTGAGGCTCGTCACCGCTGCGGCCGAAGCCGGCCGAATCGGGACGGTCGCGAAAAGAAGCGCGAGAACACTCAAGACAACGAGCGCTCGCTGCAGCCGCTGGACGGTTGCCCGCTTCCACGTCCGATGGACTTTGTGCATAGACATTAGTGGTATTTTTTGTTTTTCGGCCCTTTTTGAGCCTCTTGTCATTATTATAGCACGCATTTTTTTTACTGTCAACGACCGCAATGTATTGAACGTAGCTGCCAGCCTTGGCGAGCAAGAGCGTAGCCCGTGACGTTGGATTGTGATAGACTGGTCACTCACTATGATAATCTGCCGCTCCAAACGGATGGTCGCCCGCGCTGCCGCTGCACTCCTCCTCGTCGCCATCGCTGTGCCGATGCAAGGACGTGCTCGGCAAGAAGTTGCTTCCGAGGGAGGGGGTGGCGGGGGACACGGGCCATGGAGCCCGGCCCCGGTAACGGCCACGGCGGACGGTGTCTGGAGTTGGTTCGGTGGTGCGCGGGCGGTGCAGTCCGGTGACAGCACCTACCTCGGCTGGGTAACGACGCAGGGGGACATCATGGTTGGTCAAATCAATCGAGCGACCGGCGCGTCGACGAGCGCTCGGCTCTACTACCATCTGGAGGTTGACGACCACACCCATCCCGCACTTCTCCTCCACCCCGATGGTCGCTTGAGTGCATTCTTCACGAAGCACAACAGCTTCCCGCTCATGTACCGCACAACGGTCAACCCCGGCGACATCACGGACTGGGGTCCGCTACAGCTCTACACGGGTGACGTTCGCTTCACGTACCCGTACCCGGTCTACCTGTCCGCTGAGCAGCGGTACTACCTCTTCTGGCGCGATTGGGACTGGGGCATCTCCTACGCGACCTCGAGCGATGGCGTGGCGTGGAGCGCGAAACAACCGTTCATCCGGACGCCCCAGAACAACCCCTACCTGAAGATCGCCACCAACGGCGTGGACACCATCGCGCTGGCGTTCACGGATTCCCACCCGGAGATCTATGCGATGAACAGCGTCTACTTTGCGTACTATCGGAACGAGGCATTCGTGCGCACCAATGGCTCCCCGATCAAACCGGTCACCGACGGACCGCTGACGCCGGCTGAAGCGGACACGGTCCATGATGCTGCCGTCACTGGGCGGCGTGGCTGGATCTGGGATATGACGCTCGACCGATTAGGCTGGCCCGTACTGGCGTACGCAACGTTCCCGTCAGCGACGGACCACCGGTATCACTACGCCCGCTGGAACGGGGTGGGCTGGACCCAGCGCGAACTCGTCGCGGCTGGCGGCTCAATTGATGAATCGGGCGACGACCCATACTACTCGGGCGGCATCGCCATTGACCGCGGCAACCCGTCTTTGGTCTATCTGTCTCGTCAAGTCAACGGCGCATTCGAGCTCGAGCGCTGGGCAACGGCCGACAGCGGAGCGACGTGGATCTTCGACGCCTTGACAAGCGGGTCGCCCGAGAAGAATATCCGGCCGGTCGTACCAGAGGGACACTGGCCCGGGAACGTCTCCGTCCTCTGGCTACGCGGTCCCTACATTTCCTTCCTCCAGTACGCAACGCGGATTGTCTTCCTCAACGGAAACCAGGCCCCGCTCGTGAGCGCGGGTGCCGATCAGACGATTTCGTCGCCCAGCCAGACCGTCTCACTGGCCGGCGCCGTGGTGGATGACGGCTACCCCACATCCCGCCTGACCACCTGGTGGACGCAGATGTCCGGCCCGGCGGACGCTCGTTTTGCGAACCGCTTCGCCCCCGGGACGAGCGTTACCCTGCCCCGCGAAGGGGTGTATGTCCTGCGACTGATCGCCGACGATGGTCAGGACTTCACGTTCCAAGACGTGGCGCTGACCCGTGCCCAGAGCTCGGCCAGACAGCTGCCGACACCCCTCCCACCGATAATCCTGGACGAGTAATCAAGCGCCATCCTTCCAGGGGGTGCCAGTGGCTAGAACGTCGCCGTGGCGATGTAGGTGAGGCTGGTGGTATACGCGCCAGCCTCAGTGACGCTCGAGATGTTCGTCAGGTAGTAGGCCGAGATGGTTTCGGTTGCTGTCGCACCTGTTTCCGAGACGGCGGTCGTCGCCGTGCTCGCAACGAAATTCCAGTCGCGCAGACTCGCAGTGGTGTTGTGGTCATACCCACTGGCGATCGTGGCATTCCCGTTCGTCTGGAAGCCGATGGCGAATTGTTCGCTCCCGGGGGTCCCGTCGGCATCGTCGGTGATGGTCGCGGCGCTGACAGTATTCGACCCGCTCGTGAGCGTGGCGCCGTTGTAGGTGATGGCATAGCCGTTCCGCGCGTTCGTCGTGATCTGGAGCGTATGCGCGGCCACGTCCGAGGCGCTCCCGGTACCGTCACCGCTCGCCCAGCGCGCCGCCGCTGCGCCCAAGCTTCCGAACCCGATGCTGGTGTCGGAGATCGCGAAGGTCAGGGTGTTCATGTCCCAGCACGAGTTCCCGCCAGCGTCGAAGTTCGTGCCGTCGGACGCGTCAATGTTCGGCGCTTGACCGCAGGCATTCGAGTCGCGGACGTCGGTATTGGCGACCGACCGGGTCCCGGCGACGTTGAGGTTCCAGGCCGTGCCGGTTGTGGAGCTCCGCAGTGCCACGCGTGTGCTGGTCGCCTGGCCGTTGAACGAGATGTTCTGAAGCGTGTACGTCGAGCCGGCGTTGAAGCGAAGTTTCGCGTTGGCCGTGGCCGCGGTGAACGTGCCGGCGGTCGTGGCGTTGCCGGAGAAGATGGCGGATGGCGAGGATTCGGGGTCAGTGCCCGAGCTGTTCGTGACGGTCAGTCCGGAGAACGAGGTAGCGCCGGCGCCGACAGTCTGCTGGCTCGAGCCGTCCAGGACGACCGTGCCGCTGGCGTGGGTGAACAGGTCGTTGTTCGTCCAGTTGCCGCCGAGTAGGAGCTGCGGGGTGAACGCGGGCGTGGTCAGTTGCTGCTTGGTGCCGCCCTCGTTGACGCGGAAGGTGACGGTGGTCGCGCCACTCGTGTTCTCGATGCCGCCGGTCAAATTGACGGCGAACTCCGCATACACCACCTGGTTGCTCAACGTTTGGGCGGCCAGGCTGCCGAAGGAAATCGTCGTGTCCTGCACGCCGACCCCGGCGACGGCCGCGCAGGTCCAATCCTTGATGATCGTCCCGCTCGTCAGCGCCGCGTCGGCTTTCCAGAGCTTCCCGCACACCCGGCGCGTGCTGTACGTGTAGGCGCCCTCCACGATGTTCGTCGTCACCGCGGCGCTCCACGTGCCAGCGGCGAACGAGCCGGAAATCGCCATGCCGTCATTGAACATATAGCCGCGCTGCTGGAGAGTCGAGGGCAAGCTGCCGGTCCACGTCGTGCTGGAACTCCGGGGCAGGACGAGGCAGTAACCGGATTGCGTCGCCGCGTCGTCGCTGCAGACGGCCGTATTGTCGGCGCTCCCGGCCGGGTTGGTCGGCTTCAGGAGCCGCTGGTTGACGGTGCCGCCCCCATCGTTCGTCAGGTAGAACGTCGTCGGGCCGGTCATATCAAGCGTCCCGCCGGTAACGGTCAGGTTGCCGTTGACGTCCAGTGTATACACGGGCCTGAAGGTTGCCGTGCCCCCGCCGTCGTTGAACGTCAGGTGGTTGAAGTCCGCGCCGGCCTGCGAATCGGCCTCGCTCGTGTCAATGGTCGTGGTGCCGGAACCGGCATTCATCGTCACGGTGCCGGTTTGGCTTGTGAACGTGCCCCAATTCTTGAAGCTGCTGCCAATCTCCATGGCGCAGGAGGTTCCAGCGTTGCAGCTTGAGGCCGAGACGTCGAGCGTGCCGGCGGTAATGGTCATATCGTTGTTCACGTCGAGCCGCTGCTTATCAACCGTCCAGCCGCCGCCGGAGCCGTTGAAGGTCAAGTTGTAGAACGCCTCATCGGCCTGGACCGTCTTGCCAGTCGCGGTCGCGTTCAGCGTGACGGACCCCGTGCGCGGTTCGAGATTGGCCACGTTCGTGTAGCTGCCGGTGACGGTCAGGCCACACGGCGCAGCCGAACAGTTCGTCGCGGACACGTCGAGTCCGCCGGTCACGACGTTGAGGGTGTTCGCCACGGTCAACGCGGCCTGGAGCGTGTACGTCGCGGTCGCCGGATGGTTGCCGGCCGCCAGGTCAGTGAGTTCCGCCGCGGCCAGGGCGCGCTTGTAGATCCGCACCTCGTCGATCGAGCCGGTGAAATGCTCGCCGTCGCCGGTCGTCGGGGTGTGGCGCATGCCGATCCGCGGGTTCTGATCGGAGGTCTGGATGTTGCCGGTCTTCGCGGTAGACGCCAGGCTCGACCCATTGCGGTAGATCGTCATCGTCGAACCGTCGTAGACGCCGGCCACGTGCTGCCATGAGCCATCGACGATCGTGCTGGCCGTACTATCCCGGAGAGTGGAGTCGATCCGGAACGAGAGGGCGTTGTTCGCGGTGCGGTAGAGCAGCCACTTGTACCACGGGCTCGTGTGGGTGGCGGCGTGCGATTTGCCGACGATCACCTCGCCCTTGGCAGTGGCGCTCGGGTTGATCCAAGCGGCCAGGGTGATCTTGTCGGTGAAGCCGGTGTTGAGCTGCGCCGGGTTGTTCAGGTCGACGTACTGCGACGAGCCGTTGAGCGTCACGGCCCCGGGGTCATTCCCGAAGTACCCGCTACTGGCGCCGCTCGTGAACGTCGGCGAGCCGGTGTAGGTGCCGGTGTTCGCATTCCCCGAGGCGTCGTTGGCGCTCGTGCCGGTTCCTTCATCGAGTTTGTAGTAGCCGACGAGACCGGAGTTGACGGTCAAGTTGTAGAACGACGAGCCGCCGCTGTTGATGGTCTCGGTCGCGGCCACGCTGTCGAGCGTGACCGTGCCGCTGTTGTGCGT
>JACPUP010000024.1 GCA_016192205.1 Candidatus Kerfeldbacteria bacterium | reverse complement strand
CGCCAGCTGACAGTCGCCCTTGCGCTGCTGGCAGCGCTCGGTCCACACTCACAGCAACGCTCGCTGCGTCGAGCCCAATGCACCGTCCACATCCAACCAGGGAGACTCCACATGCGGGTCCGGCGCACTACCGGCAAGCCCGGATTCAATGGCTCGTGGCGCTATCGCGTCGCGCGCATCAAGCACCGGGCGGTCATGGACCGTCGCACGCGACTCACCCGCAGGTGGAGGTGATCCCTATCTCGCAGGGCTAATCCCCCTGCACCGCACGGATGTGGAACCAGTCTGTCGCCAGACGGACTGGTTCTCCTCGGGCAGATCCGAATCGAGGGGTCCCCTATTCGATATTCGAGCTTCCCTCTTCGGCTTACTTCCTGCGCAAGACCAAGATTCTTCGGTACACGTGCTGGTCTGGTCGACCGTACGTGAGCGCCCGCTTCGGTACGCCCCAGCTGGCCGGAACGAGTTCGGGTTCGGCAAACCCCTCGGTGCGCAAGTGGAGGTCGCGGAAGGTCTGCTTCCCCGTTCGGAACTTCGGCACCACGGTCACGAGCGCACCACCACGCTTGAGCAACACGCGGGCGGTAGCCAGAAAATCGTTGTAGAGACGCGAGAGGTCACCGACAGCATTCGTGATGACCTTCGGGTTGGTGGAGCGCCGAATCGGCGGGCCAAGGAACGGCTCCGTCACGATGCCGTCAACGGATTCCGCGCCGAGTTTGCCTGGTAACTGTTTGAATGGCATCGGCCACAACTTGAGCGTGACGTCATCGGCTTTTGCACCATAGGCATCGCGCAGCCAGCGGAGGTTGTCGCGGCTGGCGTGGACGGCTTGCTCGCTCACGTCGCTGCCGATGAGGTGTCGAAAGCCCATCAGCTCGGCTTCTTGCAGGACAGTTCCAGATCCGCAAAAGGGATCGAGCACGATAGACTCCGGACCGAGTCCAGACAAATTGAGCATGATGATGGCGAGCTTCGGCGGCAGGAGGCCAGACACCGGGTCGCGATTCGGCCGACCGTAGTCGCGCTTGCTCAAGGCGGCGAACGGCTGGATGGCGACCGTGCGGGCGATGGCTTGCTCATCGCCGGAGGCAGCGACTGTCAGCTCAACGCCGTCGCCGAGCAATCCCTCGCGCTCGACAGTCACACTCGACAGTGGCTGCTTATCACTCGACACGTATCGCGCGCGGAAGCCTTGCTCCAGCAATCGCCGCTTCACGGCCAGACCCAGCTTATTCGCTCGGTGAACATGTTGCGCCGGCAGCAAACTCACGCCGAAGGTCTTCCGTTCACCCGCGCTGGCCTGCGCCACCGTGTCGGCCAGCACGTGGGCGAGTTTGCCTTGGTCAGGCCAACGGCCCGTTTGCAAAACTTCGGCTATTTTCGGAATCCCGCCCAGGCGTCCAATCGCCTGCGCTGGATCAGCGCCGAGTGCGTCAGCAATGAGGAACTCGCGACTCACCACCGCTGCGGGGACGCGACGGAAATCACGCTGGAACACCGCGGCCAGCTCGACGGCCGAGAGCACGGGCGAGCGTCCGAATTGGTAGAGCCATTGGGGCATGGGTAGGGTAAGGGTAGAGGGTAGAGAGTAGAGGGTAGAGGGTTTCGGGGGGTCTAGGGTGAGGGGTTGAGGACAGATAGCTCCGTTGGTGAATGGGCGAGCAGATGTTCCCGCGTCGCCTGCCCGCCTACTATCCTACTCCCTACCCGCCTACCGTCCTACCCGCTTACAAACACTCACCCCCTTGACACACCTTCTCTATACCACGTACACTCTCCCTACTCACGGCATGGCGCGGCCACCGGCCCCGCCTCGGAAACCCATATTCCGACCCATATGCAGCACTACCAACTCGTGCTTCTGGTGAGCCCAGCCATCGGCGAGGCCGAGGCGCCCGGGTTCATGGAGAAGCTCAAGAAACTCCTCACGGACCGCGGGGCGACCATCACGAAGGATGAGCCCCTGGGCCGGCGACGTTTGGCATACCCCATCAAGAAGGAGCGGCAGGGAACCTACCACGCCTTTGCATTCGACCTCGAACCCCGTCAGGCGCCAGACCTCGAGCGGGCGCTGCGGCTGACGAACGAAGTTCTACGCCATCTCCTCGTGACCGCCAAGGTCAAGACGCCCGAGCAGCTCCAGAGGGAAGAGGCGATTCGAGCGAAGATTGAGGCAAAGAAGCAAGCGGCCTACGCTGCGCAGCAGCAGAAAGCAGCAGAGCAAGCGGCGCAGCCAGCACCGGAACCCGCTGCGGAGAAACCAGCTGCCAAGGTTTCGCTGGAGGAGCTCGACGAGAAAATCGAAAAGATTCTTGAGGACGACGAGAGCGTCACGTAAGGAGGCCCTATGGCGATGAATCTCAACAAGGCCATGGTCATCGGAAACCTGACGCGAGATCCCGAAGCGCGCACCACGCCGTCAGGCCAAAACGTCTGCTCGTTCGGCGTGGCCACCTCGCGGCGCTGGAAGGACCAGGCCAGCGGCGCCTTGAAAGAGGACACGCAGTTCCACAACATTGTCGCCTGGGGCCGTTTAGCCGAAACGTGCAGCCAGTACCTGAAGAAAGGCAGTAAGGTGTACGTCGAGGGACGGCTCCAGTACCGCCAGTGGGAAGACCAGTCCGGCGCCAAGCGCAACCGCACGGAAATCGTGGCGGATACGATGATTATGCTCGACCGAAAAGGCGAGGGCGGCGGCAGTGGCAGCGCGCAGCCACCCGCTGCCAGCCGACAGCCGAAAACCGATAGCAACGCAGAGGAAGTCAGCGTGGAGGACATCCCATTCTAACGTATGCTGCCACGCGAGTCCCGCTCCCGCCGCCCCAGCTCCCGCACCCGCACGGGCCCGCCCCGCATCCGGACCTGCTACTTCTGTTCGAACGCGATTAACGATATTGACTTCAAAGACGTGCGCCTGCTCCAACGGTTCATTTCTTCCTACGCCAAAATTAGTCCTCGCAAGCGCACGGGCACCTGCGCCTTCCACCAGCGGGATTTGTCGCAGGCCATCAAACGCGCACGGCATCTTGCGCTGTTACCGTTTGCTGTTAGGTGAGTCGGTAAGTAGGTTTGTAGGCTGGTAGGCAGGTAGATTTTTGCTGGTGACTAACCCACGGCCCACCCTCCTACCAACGTACTCGCCTACCTCTTACTTTCCTCCCCCTACCTCTATGACAACTCTCGGCATGAATGACTTACGACCTGGCGTCATCTTCGTCCTCGATGGCGAGCCGTACGTTATTTTGAAGTCTGATTTTATGCGCACGGCGCAACGCAAGCCAGTCCGCCAGGGCAAGGTGCGGGGCCTCGTCAGCGGCAAGGTGCTCGATTTGACGTTCAACTTCAATGCCAAATACGAGGAGGCGGACGTCGAACGAGGGACCGCCACCGTGCTCTACGGCGACGAGCAGGGCTTCACGTTCATGGACAGTGAGACCTTCGATCAGTTTACGCTCTCACGCGACGCGCTAGCCGACGTCGCCGAGTACCTCAAGGATGGGCTCGAGGTCATGGTCGTCCGGTTCGAAGGGAATCCCATCTCGATTGAACCGCCGAAGAAGGTTGACCTCAAAGTCACCGATACCATGGACGCCGTCAAGGGCGACACGGCCCAGGGGTCAGTGCTGAAAGAAGCCACGCTCGAAACCGG
>JACPUP010000023.1 GCA_016192205.1 Candidatus Kerfeldbacteria bacterium | reverse complement strand
GCCGGCAATGGAGCCGTCGGCCTGCAGGACCTTACCGTCGACGAACCCGTCGCCGTCCGTGTCGGGCTTGTTCGGATCCGTGCCGTACGCCACCTCTTCGACGTCGGTCAAGCCGTCAGCATCCGAGTCTTTGGTGGACGGTAGCGGCGCGGTCGAGACCGCTGTGTTCGTATTCGTGCTCGTGTTCGTGTTGGCGTTCGCGTTCAGGTTCGCGTTGGCGTTGGCGTTCGTATTCGCGTTGGCATTCGCATTGAGATTGGCGTTCGCGTTGGCGTTGGCGTTCGTATTCGCGTTGGCATTCGCATTGGCCGTGTTGGTATTGATGACGCTGCTGTTGAGATTCGTCGCCACGTTGGTGTTGGCAGCCGCGTTCGCGTTTTCTGTCGCCACGTTGGTGTTGGACGATAGCAGCAGGGTGTAGGCAAAGTACCCACCCACGCCAAGCACCGCGACCGCGATGATGATGATGAGCGTCCACTTCAGACCCTTGCCAATCCCTGGCTTGTCGTCCGGCTGCTTGGCAAAGAATCGGTCGGGCATGGTGTGGAGCTCTTCGCCTGGAGGCGCGATTGGCTCGGCCGGCGGTTCGGCAGCTGCGCGCACGTCAGACGGTCCCAGCGGACCGGCGGTCGCGTAGGGATCGTTCACGCCTGGCGGTTCAACACCTGAACCTGGGCCACCACCCGGAGGCGGTGGTACTGGCGGCGGCAGGGACGAGCCGGCGGCGGAAAACGGTGACTGGGGATCCTGCGGATTGTTGGTGCCGGGGGTAGATTCGAACATATGGGATCTCGTTAGGGTTATCGAAGGAGTTCGTTGATGGCAGCGTCCGTATTGTGGATCTCGCCCGGACCGCCGGGGTTAAACCCGCCGCGGACTTCCAGTCCGTCTCCGAAGCCATCGCCGTCGGTGTCGGCCACCAGTGGATTCGTCTGCCAGACGCGAGTCTCTTCGTAGTCGTAGAGCTGGTCAGAATCCGTGTCCGGGCTGTTGGGGTTCGTGCCGAGTTGCGCTTCTTCTTCATCGCGCAAGCCGTCGGCGTCCGCGTCGGCCGCGGCGCGAAGTTCGGGCGCGAGCGGCACCGTGACGGCGTCCGTATTCGTCGCCGGCGTCGTGGTGACGACGGGCGTGTTTGTTGTCGCCGCCGGCCGTCGCTGCTGGAGCCACAGGAGCGCGCCGCCCCCAACGATGGTGAGAAGAGCCACTAGCACCAGTATAAGGAGTTTCCAGCGCGCGAGCAACGACGGCTGGGGCGAGGGTTCAGGCTGGTAGGCGTCACCGTTCATGGGCCGTTCACTGTATAGGTGAAGCACTTACAGAATTCACAGGTTCCGGTCCCACATTCATTATCAGTACGACACGTGCTCGGAGAGTTGCTGCACACGCCGACCGTGTTCACATCTCGGCAGAGGTCTGTGACTGGGCCGCGTAAGGTTCCCGGGCCGATATACTCCAAGTTCGTGCCGAGCGTGTACGTGGGCGCCGGGTTGTTGCACCGTTCGACCCCACAGTCGTTGTCGGCGGCGCACTGCGCACCCGTGCCCGAGCATCGACCAAAGTAGAATCGGTATCCGTAAATATGGGAGTTGGCCGGGCACTGGAACCGACGCTCGGCTTCGTTCCAGCAGGTCGCTTGCTCGAACCCCGGGTCAGTGCAGAGCGGGTCAAAGTTGTTCACGGGATCAGACGGCAGGGTCGAACCGATGGCGTTGCCGAGCGTGGCGTTCCAGGACGCCCACTTGCTCGTGGACACGTTCGGCGTGAACGTGCCGCCGCCCAAATCCGGCACGCGTCCGGTCCGGGCAATGCCGGCGTTGATGCGCTGTTTGATGCGCTGGAAGTCTGACAGCCGCTGCGTGTCGCGGGCAATGGCCGCGCGGTCCTCGGCCGTCAGCGCCGGGTTCAAGTTCAACTGCCAGTTCCTCAAGAGCTCGTTGAAGATGCGAACGGTGTCCGCACTCGCGCCTTCGGTGTAGGACAGGATGTAGATGTTCTGGCTGAGCGTGCCACCGCTGCAGAGCATGGCGTTGCCATCCGAGACATGCGTCACCGAAATGTTATCGCACCACGCCTGCCAGCCGGGCTGGGCGAAGCAGTTCAAGCGCAGGCCGACGTTGAAGCGGGCGAAGTTCGAGACGTTGAACCGGACGAACTGCCAACCGGAGTTATTGCCCAACACGCCGCTGGCGCCGAGGGCGTTACCGTAGAGGTCGTAGGAGCTGGCGCTGGGGTTGCAATCGCTGTTGTTGGGCGTGCCGTCGGGGTTGACGCACTGGGTGATGAGCCCGGCACCGCCGACGCTCGGCCCCACGCGCTGCACGCGCACCCACCCCTCAATGCGGAACGTGTGGGCGTCCGTCGGCGTCGGCGGGAAGTAGTCCTGGGACAAATAGCTCCCCGTGCCGCCGCTCCCGTCGGCCATGACCGAGATGCTGCCGCCGCCCGGAGAAGGGCTGTCTTGCTGTGGCAGTGCGCCGCTGTGATTCCAATCGGTCGGCCGGCCGCCGCTCCACGACTCAAAGCTCAAATTGCCCAAGCCGGAGACGGCTGGGCAGCTGACCGTGGCCGTGTCAAGGTTCGTGGCGGCCACGTACGTGGTGGTGCCCAACCGGTAGGCGGGATACCCTTGCACGACCGTGGACTGGCCGCCCGACGATTCGCCCGGCTGGTTCTGCTCGAGCCAATCAGCTGGTGAAAGTCCGGCCGAGTTGTCGAATACGAGCATCCCGATGGCATCGGTGGCAGCCGGGTCCGAGGACTTGAAGATGAATTCCTTCAGCCGGTCGCCGTTCGTGCAGCGGACGAGCGCCTCGTCGAGATCCGGCAACAGCGCGGCGCCGGTCTGGCCGCGACAGTACGACAAGCTGAAATTGTACGGTTGGCAGGCACCGCCAGGCAGGCGCCTGGCATTCGTCTCGGCCCAGTTGTCCGTGTCGTGATACGTCCCGGTCGCGTCATCCACCACGCTCCACGGGTTGTCGCAGGCCTCCACGCGAAGGCTCGCTGATGCGCTCTTGGCCCCGCGGAAACCTTGAAGCGGTGAAGTTTCTCTGGCGGTTGCCGTGAGCAGCGCGTCGCCAGCGGCCATGGCCGTGGCTGTTTCCGTGTCGCTCGTGCT
>JACPUP010000001.1 GCA_016192205.1 Candidatus Kerfeldbacteria bacterium | reverse complement strand
ATCACCATCCGCCGCGAACTTCACGGCCGGGAAACGCCGAATGTACCAACCGCCACCGTATGAGCCGCAGCCGTCGCTACCAGGAAGCCAAGCAGAAGATTGAAGCTGGCAAGCGCTACCCAGCCAGCGAAGCCATTGCGTTGGCGAAACAGATTGCAACGGGTAAGGACCACCAGGCCGTTGAGCTGCACGTGAAGCTAGGGATCGATCCAAAAAAAGCCGACCAGCTCGTCCGCGGCACCATTGCGCTGCCCCATGGGAGCGGCAAGACCGTTCGCGTGGCCGCCTTCGTGAAGCCCGATGTTGCTGACGCGGTCAAAGCCGCTGGCGCTGACATCGTGGGCGGCGAGGAATTGGTCAAGGAGATCCAATCGCACGAAAAGCTAGACTTTGACGTGGCCGTCGCCCATCCCGACCTCATGAAATCGTTGGCCGCCATCGCCAAACTCCTCGGCCCAAAGGGCTTGATGCCTAACCCGAAAGACCAGACGGTTACGCCGAATCCGGCCAAGACGGTGGCGGAGCTCAAGCAGGGCCGCGTTGCGTTTCGCTCCGATGACACCGGGAATGTCCATGTGATGGTCGGCCGAGTGACGTTCACGGAAGACCACTTGACCGAGAATCTTTCGGCCGCGCTTGAGGCCATCAAAAAGGCTAAGCCGTCAGCGTCGAAGGGGACGTACCTCGTATCCGCGACGTTGGCGACCACGTTTGGACCAGGAATCTCCTTGGCCGTTTCCTAGGTATGCGAGGCGGCTATGAGGATTCGACGAAAATCTGAAACCTTCCCTCCCGGCGCCGCCGTCCTCGGCTTCGACGGCGTTATCGTTGACCACCGCAAGCAGTACCAGGCCGAATTGAAACGCCGCGGCTATCCGCTGACGCAGGCGCAGTTGAACGTGAACGTCATCAAGCAGCACGTACCCGCCGATGTCTTGGCCGACGTGGACGCGTGGCTGTTGGGCGATGGGACGAAGTCTGCGCCGGCGTTCCCCGGCGCGCTCGAAACCCTCGAGCAGTTCCGCGATGCCATCTTCATCGCAACAGCCCGCGGCACGGACGAGCGCCGGTCAGCGTTGAGCTGGCTCAATGAGCACGTGCCGACGTTTTCCGAGCGGAACGTCGTCTTCTTTCCGACCGTCGCGGCCAAGGCCAAAGCGCTGCGGGAAGAAGAGTTGAGCGTGTTCGTCGACGACCAGATTGGACCGGTCAAGTCGCTGCCCGCCTCAACGGTCCGGCTCTTATTCGATCCTGATGCGGCACTCGAGACCGCCCGTTTTCCGGACATTCGCATCGTCAAGAACTGGGACGAAATCCGCGAGGTGATTGAGTCGACGGTCAAACCAGTCTTGTGATACACTCCCCGATACGTGGAGTGGACAAGCTATGCTTTTATCTGACCGCGATATCAAACAAGCCATCGCGGACGGGCGGATAACGATTGCGCCCGCGCCCGACTACGTCGAGCAGCTCTCGGCCTGTGAGATTGACCTGCACCTCGGCGACACCTTTCGCATCTTCAACCACAGCCAGCACGCGTACATTGATCTCAAGGACAAAGTAAAATCCGAGGAGTTCACCAAGGAAATCGTGGTACCCAAGGGCGAGGCGTTCATCATGCAGCCAGGCGACTTCGCATTGGCAATCACCCAGGAAACGCTCACCATCGCCGACGACCTAGTGGGTCGCATTGAAGGCCGGTCGAGCTTGGGTCGCATCGGCATCATCGTCCACGGCACCGCTTCGGTGTTCCACCCGGGCTGGCACGGCAAAGTTACCATGGAGCTCGGCAACCTCGGCACCATGCCGGTGGCGCTCTACCCGGGCATGCGCATCTGCGCGTTCACATTCGAAGAGCTGTCGTCCAAAGCTGAGCAGCCGTACCGCGGCAAGTACGCCGGCGCTACTGGCCCGGACGCGAGCAAGCTGACGAAGGAGACGTGAGGGATGGAGGTGCAGGTCAAGCGGTTGTCTCCGGCTGCGGTGGTGCCGCGGAAAGCGCACGGGGAAGAGGATGCGGCGTTCGATCTCCACTCCGTCGAGGCGGGAACGATTCCGCCTGGCGGTCGGCAAGCCTTTGGCACGGGCGTAGCGTTCGCATTGCCGGCGGGCACGGTCGGAATGGTGAAAGACCGGTCGGGCTTGGCCTTGAACCACGGCATCACAACGCTCGCCGGCGTCGTTGACGCTGGCTATCGGGGCGAGGTTCGCGTGGTGCTCCACAACACCGGCGATGAGCCATTCGAGGTCAAGCCGGGCGACCGCATTGCGCAGTTCTTGATTATCAAACACGAGGTGGTGCGTCTGGTCGAGGCGGCCGAACTTTCCCCGTCAGCACGCGGCGGGACAGGCTTTGGCGCGAGCGGCACGTGATATGCAGCAGTACTTGAGCCTGCTCCGGGAGATCCTTGACCGCGGCGAGCAACGGGCCGAACGGACCGGCGTGGGAACCATTTCCCTTTTCGGTACGCAACGGAAGTATGACCTCCGCGAAGGGTTTCCCATCGTCACGACGAAAAAAGTGAATTACCGCAGCATTGTCATAGAGCTTTTGTGGTTCCTCACCGGCTCCACGAATATCCAGCCGTTGGTAAAACAGAGCGTAAACATCTGGAATGAATGGCCGTTCCAGGTGTATTTGGAAAAGAACAACCTGCTCGAGAACTACCCCCGTTATTCCGAGTCGTGGAAGAAAGCCATGGCTGCATTTGCCGACCGGGTGAAAACCGACGATGGGTTCGCCGAGGAGTGGGGCGACCTCGGGCCCGTCTACGGCTCCCAGTGGCGCCGGTGGAAAAAAGCAGATGGTACCGAACTCGACCAGATTGCGGAGGCCCTCGACCTGTTGCGGCGCGACCCATCGTCACGGCGGATTATCGTCAGCGCTTGGAACGCCGGGGAAATCCAGGAGCTCATCAAAAACCACCATCACGCACCGCCAGCCTGCCACTCGTTCTACCAGTTCTGGGTGTTAGAGAACCGGCTCGACCTGCACCTGTACCAGCGTACGGCTGACATGGCGCTCGGCGTGCCGTTCAACATCTCGAGTTACGCGACCTTGCTGACCATCATTGCGCAAGAGGTTGGTTTGCAGCCGGGAGTGTTCACGCACAGCACCGGTGACGCGCACATTTACCTGAATCATATCGAGGGCGTGAAGCAGCAACTGCAGCGCACACCGTTTCCGTTGCCGAAGCTGCAGGTCGCGAAAAAGCCAATGCCGGAACTGACGGCCGATGATTTCGTCCTGGAGCACTATCAGCACCACCCGTTCATCAAGTTTCAGATTGCCGTGTAGGTATGGCGTTTAGCATGATCGTCGCCATGGACCGGAACCGCTGCATCGGCGCGGCCGGGACGTTGCCGTGGCGCATCCCCGCTGATTTACAGTATTTTCACGAGGTCACGAGTCGCGTGCAACGCGCGGGGTCCCGGAATGCAGTCATCATGGGGCGCAAGACCTGGGAATCGATCCCGGCCAGCCGGCGGCCGCTGCCGGGACGGCTGAATATCGTCATCACAACACATCCGTCGTCGGTTGTCGGTGCGTCGGCGGTCGGTTCGCTCGAGGCCGCGCTGGTTCAAGCGAGCCGGCCCGAGATCGCACAGGTGTTCGTCATCGGCGGCGGACAGGTGTTCCGTGAGGCCGTTGCCCGCGGCGACTGCGCGAAGATTTTTCTGACCGAGGTCGACACCGTCGTTGAACGGTGCGACACGTTTTTCCCGGACCTCCCGGACGTGTTCACGCAGGTTGCCGCCTCAGAGACACAGGAGAGCAACGGCTATCGGTTCCGCTTCCTGACCTATGCGCGGCGAGGGTAAGCTCATCGTCCTCGACGGCACGGACGGGGCCGGGAAGACCACGCAGCTCCGGCTGCTGGTTCAACGATTGCGCCGCGCCGGACGCCCCGTGGCCGTTGTCGATTTTCCGCAGTACCGGCAGTTCTTCGGTCGCGTGGTCGGCCGGATGCTGCGGGGCGAGTTCGGTTCCCTCGATGCGGTGAGCCCGTACTTGTCGTCCATCGTGTTCGCGGCTGACCGCTGGCAGGCGAGCGAGCGGATGCGCCGGCTGCTGGCTGCCGGAACCACGGTCGTTGCGAACCGCTACGCTTCAGCCAATCTCATTCATCAGTCCGCAAAGGTGAAGGCAGCAGCGGAGCGTCGCGTGCTGCAGCGCTGGCTGGACGATCTGGAATACCGAGCCCTCGGTATTCCTCAACCCGACCTCGTCCTGTTCCTCGATGTGCCACCGCGCATCGCGCTCCGACTGGTAGACCGCAAAGGCCACCGGCACTACGTCGGCGGCCGTCGGCGCGACATCGCCGAGCAGCATGTAGCGCACCAAGAGGCAGCGTACCGGGCAGCGCTTGATTTGGCGCAACGGCGACCCAACTGGCGCCGCGTCGTCTGCACCCGTCACGGGCGGATCGATTCCCCTGCGGCCATTGCCGAGCGTATTTGGCGCACAATCAGCCGCGTCGTCGACACAAAAAAGAGCCGCTCTTGACACCTTCCGTTGGTGTGGCCGCCATCCGGCGCGTCATCGAGACGATTCTCGAGCACGCCTGATTAGTTCGGATCGACAAAGGGATTGGGGCTGCCAACGCTGGGCCCCACTCTTTCCCGTGGAAAAATCCTGGTTTCGATTTTGCGTCGGCGTGATACAATACCCACGCTATGGACCTTGAACCCGTCATCGGCCTGGAAATCCACGTCCAGTTGAAAACTGCGTCGAAGATGTTCTGCGCGTGCGCGAACGTCTCGGACGAAACGCGGCCCAACACCGCCGTGTGCCCAGTCTGTCTGGCCGAACCAGGTGCCTTGCCCGTGGTGAACGCACAGGCGCTGGCGTTAGGACTGCAAACAGCGTTGGCGCTCAATGCCACCATCAACACGCGCGTCCGCTTCGACCGCAAGAGTTACTTTTACCCGGACCTCCCAAAAGGGTATCAGATTACGCAGTTTCATCTGCCGGTCGGCGTTGACGGAACATTGGCCTATGACGTCGACGGTCAGGCACGCAGCGCTGCCATCGAGCGCGTGCATCTCGAAGAAGACGCGGCCAAACTGTTGCACCGCGACCAGGCGACGCTCATCGATTTCAACCGGGCCGGCACGCCGCTCCTGGAAATCGTCACCGGACCGGTCTTCCATGCGCCAGGCGAGGCGCGGGCGTTCCTCGAGGAGCTCAAACTGCTCCTGCGGGCGATTGGCGTGTCAGACGCGGACATGGAAAAGGGCCAGTTGCGCGTTGATGCGAACGTGTCGCTGCGACCGGCGGGCACAAACGAATTGCATCCGAAGACCGAGATAAAAAACTTGAACTCGTTTCGGGCGATTGAACGCGCCTTGACTTTCGAGGTAACACGACAAGCGGCCCTTTGGCAAACCGGCTCCCCACCGGACGCCGCCTCGACGCGCGGCTGGGATGATATGAAAGGGGAGACGGTCGAGCGACGCGAGAAAGAGGCCGCGCACGACTACCGCTACTTCCCCGAGCCAGACCTGCCGCCGATCGTGTACGCGCAGCAGGACATCGAACGCTTGCAGAAAGAACTCCCCGAGCTGCCGGCGGCGAAACGGACGCGGTTTGGGCGGCTGTACCTCTTCACCGAGGGGGATGCGCGGGTGCTCACCCGTGACCACGCGTTGGCGAACTTTACCGAACAAGTTATCTCTGAACTCAAAGACTGGCTCAAGACCGAAGACCCGAAGTCGCGTGGCGCCACCTGGCAAGTGCACAAGCGGGAATTTACGAAACTCGTGGCCAACTGGCTCATTAATCGGCTGGTACCGTTGTTCGGGGAGCGCGGGCAAATCGTCCCGGGCAAGGTGACCGCCGAGAACTTCGCCGAGTTCCTCACCTACGTGTGGGCCGAGGAAATTTCCGCGCCGGCCGCGCAGGAAGTGCTGACGGCCATGGTCGAAACGGGCGCTGACCCCTCGAACATCATTGACGAGCGGGGCTTGCGCACGGTGAAAGATGCGCAGGCGTTGGCGGGGATTGTTGATCGCGTCCTGGCAAAATTTCCAAAGCAGGTTGCGGAGTATCGGAGCGGGAAGACCCCGGTGTTGCAATTCCTCGTCGGCAAGGTGATGGCGGAGACGAGGGGAACCGCGGACCCGAAGATCGTGACCGACGTCATCGTTCACAAGTTTCAGTAGCTTTTCGACCGATGAGGAGAGGTTGTCGATCGCACCTTCGGCGTCGCCGGCTAGCAAAAAGCCACAAACAAAAACACTGGCTCCTGCAGACACGGGTTGAAAAAAGGACAGTGTGCACCGGTTGAATCCGGTAAGGTTAGAACTGACAAAAGACGGATCTCTGCGCCAACAATCCGCCACTTTTCGTGACGGATTGCGGGCAGGGCTCGGCCTCTTGGACGACGTT
>JACPUP010000004.1 GCA_016192205.1 Candidatus Kerfeldbacteria bacterium | reverse complement strand
TTGAGCATGACGCCGTCGATCGCGAGCAATCGTTCGATGAGCGCATCGCGGATGGCGCGCACCGTCTCGACATCCCCGAATCGCTCCCGCGCACGTTCAAATGCTTTGGCAAAGCCGACGATGCCTGGCACGTTCTCCGTGCCGGAACGCAACCCGCGCTCCTGCCCGCCGCCATAGAGCAGCGGCCGCACATCCACGCCGCGCCGGACATAGAGCGCACCTGCCCCTTTTGGCCCACCGAGTTTGGCAGCGTTTGATGTCAGTAAATCAACGTGCAGAGCTTCAACCCGAATCGGCAGCCACGGAGCGGCCTGGCAGGCATCAGTGTGAAACAACGTTCCGTTCCGGTGCGCGATTTTCCCCAATGCCGCAATGGGCTGCACCGTGCCGATTTCGTTGTTGGCGAAGATGACCGACGCGAGGAATGTGTCGGCGCGCAACGCTCGCTTGAACACCTTTGGATCGACGAGCCCGTCCCCGTCCACCGGCACCTCGGAGACGACGAAGCCGCGGCACTCCAGTTCGGCGGCTGCCTCGCTCACGGACGGGTGCTCGATGTTCGAGATGAGGATGTGCCGCTGGTCCTGCGCGCGACCGGCCGTGCCGAACAACGCGAGGTTGTTCGCTTCAGTCCCGCCGCTCGTGAATACGATTTCGTCCGCATGCGCTTCGAGTCCGGCGGCGATCGACTTCCGCGCGTCATCAACGGCGCGCTTGGCTGCCACGCCCTCGCTGTGTAAGCTGGCTGGATTGCCGAACTCGACCTCGAAGTACGGCGCCATTGCCTTCAAAACTTCCGGCCCCACTCGCGTCGCGGCCGCGTCGTCGAGGTAGAGACGTTCAGCCACGGTGCGCTCCTTTCCGGTGGCCGGGCTTCGCGCAGACTGCGCAGGTGCCCTGCAGGTAGACGGTCGCGACCCGAATCCCGCGCTGCGGAAACCGCTGGCGGAAGTCGTCGCTGACGCGGTCAGCGGCCAGTGACTCCACCTGACCACAGCAACCGCACGTGCAGTAGACGAGCGACTGCGGCACGCCGCTGAAGCGGTGGACGCCCCGCGGATCGGTGAAACGAAAAATCTCACCGCGTTCAGTGAGCACGTCAAGGTTCCGGTAGACCGTGGAGACGCTGACGCGCTGGCGGTGCTGCACGACGCGCACGACCTCCTCGGCCGTCAAGGGCCGGTCGGTCAGCTTGAGTGCAGCGAGGACGAGCCGCCGCTGCATCGTATGGCGGTTCTGCGAGGCCAACATTATATAATCGAGAATTATTCCGAATAGTACAAAACACCGGCTCCCCTGTCAAGTTAGGTCTGACCCGCACGTTTTTTTTGAAAACGGCGGGTCAGACGTCAGTTGGGTGCTCCTCGGCCCGCGCAGGCCGGGACCCCAGCCGCGGCTCACCGGATCCTGATGCGGAGCGGCTGGACGCCAGCACTCCACTCATCGGAACGCCACGCGGCCGGGTCAATGATTCGGCCCTCCGTGCGTGCCTGACGATGGATGGTGCACCAGAAGCGCAACTGGGGATGGTAGAAACGTGTGCCCTCCTTCGTGAACCCCTGTGCGGTGATCCAGCGCTTTGCACTCTCGTGCGCATCGAACGGGCCAACGTAACAGCTCGCGTTGGGCAGGATGCGGTACAGGTGGGCGAACATACTTTCCCCCTCTCGGAAACGAACCAGCCTTACCGTAGCGGCAGAGGACAGGGGCTGTCAATCAAATCGGCTTAGGCGGCGTCGACGACGATCGCGACCGATGCGCCATTGGGAACATCACCGTCGTTCCAGTCGTGGATGGCGGCAAGCAGGCGGTCAAACGGGTAGAGGAAATCCGCGCCTTTCCGCGTGCCCGGGTCGTTCGTAATGAACCGCCCATCGGCCGTGTACCCTTTCAGCACGAGCATGTGATAGAGAGGCCCGGGTGGGGTAAAGTTCGGGTTGCCGAGCTCGCGGCCAGCCGCCGGTACGATGACAAGTTTGCCGTCAGAGAGCGCGCGCTGGAGCTCCTCGACCGTGGGCCCCTCAACCAATTCCGTGGTCACGTCATACTGCCGCTCGAGCAGCCGGGCTGTTTCGGCTGCGGTGGTGTCTTGCCAGTACCCGAACAGCTCGATCTCGCGCTGCTGGAGCGTCAACAGCGCCTGATCAGCATCAGCTGGACCGTCAATCGTCCGGTTGGAAAAATAGCGACCGACCATGAGCGCGGCGGCCTCCTCGCAAAAATCCTGGTGGTTGGCGTCCCAAACTGCGAACGGCGCCTGGCTGGTGAATGGGACAGGCACGTCAACCGAAGCGGGCAGCGGAGGCGGCTCGACCGGCGCTGGCGGCGGCTCCGGCTCGACTACCGATTCAGCCGTCTCAACCGGTGCGACCGGCGCCTCGACACCTGTGTGCGCCTGCCAGGCCGCTTGAAGGTCGTGGCGGAACGCAAACGCGACGACGCCAACCACGAGGATCGCACCGAATCCAAGCCACTTTGCCATACGCCGCTACGGCCGACTCATCAAGTACTGGAGAATCGTCCGCACGCCAAACCCCGTGCCCCCGTTCTGCGTGTACGGACCAAACGGTCGCTCGGCAAAGGCCGGGCCGGCAATGTCCAGGTGCGCCCAAGGCATTTTCCCGACGAACTCTTTCAGGAACAGGCCGCCCTCGATGACGCCGCCCCACGGCACCTTGGCGATGTTCGCGATGTCGGCAATCTCGCTGTCCATGAGCTTGCGGTAGGATGCGACGAGCGGCAGCTCCCAGACCGGCTCGCCAACGGTTTCAGCCGCTGCCAGCAAGGATTTCGCGAGCGGCTTCGACGTGCTCATGAGCCCGGCCACCTCCTCGCCGAGCGCGACCACGCAACTGCCCGTGAGCGTGGCCAGGTCAATCATCGCGTCGGGCTTGAGCTTGGCCCCATAGATGAGCGCATCGGCGAGCACGAGGCGACCTTCGGCGTCGGTGTTCACCACCTCGATCGATCTGCCATTGCTTGCCCGCACCACGTCGCCCGGCTTCGTCGCCTTGCCCGACGGCATGTTTTCCGTGAGCGGCACCAGGCCGTGCACCTCGACCTTCGGTTTGAGCTCCGACAAGGCAGAGAACACAGCCAAAACGCTGGCGGCTCCGGCCATGTCACACTTCATCGTCTCAATGTGCTTGGCCGGCTTCAAATGAATGCCGCCAGCGTCAAAGGTGATGCCCTTGCCAGCCAGCACCACCCGCTTCTTGGCGCCCTTGGGTTTGTACGTGAAGTGGAGGAAAAACGGCGGCTGGTCCGAGCCCTGGGCCACACTCAAGAATGACCCCATCTTGCGGCGTTCAATCTCTGCTCGGTCGAAGACTCTGAGCGAGATGCCCGGGAGCTTAGCTACCGCGCGAGCACGCTCGACCACAGCGGCCGGCGTCATCGAGGCGGCCGGCTCATTGACGAGGTCACGCGCGAGCGTCGCAGCCTGGGCAAAAATCTGACCAAGATGCAACCCCTGGAGTACAGCTCGCTTGACCCGGGTTGGCGCGAGGAGGGCAACGTGCTTCAATTCGACCGGTTTCTTATCCGGCGCTTTTTTGTACTTGAGGAACTGGTACCGGCCGAGGATGACTCCCTCGGCCAGGGCCTGGCCGTGGGGGTTTGGTTGGCGGAGACTGACGGCCGGCAACGCAAACGC
>JACPUP010000003.1 GCA_016192205.1 Candidatus Kerfeldbacteria bacterium | reverse complement strand
CGCAGTCGCGCGGTGGTTACGCCGGCTCCTTCCGCCAACCCCAGCGCACGGCGCGTTTCGGTCGCAATCGGCACCGCCGGCGCGGGAGACTGCACCAGCGTCATTGACGCTAGCTGGTTAGGCCGACATCCCGTCACATCGACGGTCGGGAGTAGCCGTGTGCGTCAGGTGCGGCCGGCCTTGTCGTCCCGGCGTTTTCCCCATTGACGGCGATCGTCGTCAGCGCTAGGCTGGCAGTAGCCCATTGGGGGCGTACTGTTCTGGGAAGTTCGTTCCCATCGATCGATGCGGACTGGCATCCACACGAAGGGAGTGGCCATGTCTGCAACTGTTTTGGTCGTGACCGGACACGCCGCCCTGCGCTATGAGCTCGACAGCGAGCTCACGAACGCGGGGTATGACGTGCTGCAGGCCGCGCTCGGTGGCCAAGCCCTCGATATCGTCCGGAGCTGTCAACCGCATCTCGTGTTGCTCGACCTCGCACTGGAGGATTGCGACGGTCTCGACGTCGCCCGGCAGCTCCGTGATCTGGGCAGTCCGGTGGCAATCATTGTCCTCTCCGAGTCGTCGGAGTCGCGGTCCCGGATGGTTGAAGAGCATGCCCGCAGCGTGGGCGCAGCCAGCTACATCATGGTCCCGTGCCCGGAGGGTCAGCTGCTCCGGCAAGTGCAGGATGCGCTCCGCGTCAGTGTCCGGCCGTAGCCTGAACGTTTCGAACTATCGCCTCGGCCTGTGGTCGAGGCGATGCTCTTTTCCGTGCGTTTACCAACGCGCAAACCTACCGCCGGTCAACCGGCCCGACCGCTCCTGACTGCTTGAGAGCAGGTCGGAAACTTGGTATAGTTACGCCGGACGCGAGTGAATCTTCACACATCACGATGTCCCTCACGAAGTACCTCACGGTGATGGCACTCTCGAACGCGGGACTCTGGCTCGCGTGGGTGCTCGTCATCTTGAATCTCGACCCGCGCGAGGGAGGCGGGATCGGGTTGACGCTGTTCTACGTGAGCCTCTACTTAGCCGTTTCAGGTACTCTCGCGCTCATCGGGTTCGGCGTGCGAGCGCTCGTCTTCCGGCAGACGCCGCTCTATCGCCACCTCGCCGTCAGCCACCGCCAGGCGTTCCTCCTCGGGCTGCTCGTCATTGTTGCGCTCATGCTCCAGGCGGCTCGGCTCTTCGCCTGGTGGAACGCCCTCATCCTGCTCGCGATAGTCGCGGGCATCGAATACTTGACCCAAAGCCGGCAGCCAACCTGATATGCCACCGTCGATTGAACAACTCAAACGTGAAGCCCTGGCCGCGCTGGCAGCGGTTCAGTCCCCCCCGGCGTTGGAAGCATTCGAACACCGCTACCTGGGCCGAAAGGGGAAGATTTCTGCGGCGCTCCGTTCGGTCGGCCAGTTGGCGGAAGCCGATCGTCAGCGTGTTGGTGCAGCGGCGAATGCCCTGCGGCAAGAGCTCATCGCGGCGGTCGAGGAGAAGCGGGAGGAGCTGGCGCCGGATGGGGCAGCTCCTCGGGACGATGTGACCGTCCCCGGCCTGCCGCCGCGCCGCGGCTCGCTCCACCCGCTGACGCTGTTCATGCGGACGATGGAGGATATCTGGCGTTCCATGGGGTTCTCGTTTCACCAGGGGCCAGACCTTGAGACGGACTGGTATAATTTTTCAGGGTTGAACATTCCCCCTCACCACCCGGCGCGCGACATCCAGGATACGTTCTACCTCAAAGGGCACCCGAAGCACGTGCTGCGGACGCACATCTCCACTGTGCAGCTCCGAGCCGCCGAGCGGCAATCCCCGCCCTTTCGCGTGGTCGAGTTCGGCCGCGTCTACCGGCACGAGGCCACAGACGCCTCGCACGAAGCCGCCTACTTTGAGTGCGAGGGCCTGGCCGTGGACCGGCACGTGCGGGTGACGGATCTCATCGGCACGCTCACGACCTTCCTCGAGACGCTCTTCGACCGCAAGCTGCAGATCCGCGTGCGGCCGCACTACTACCCGTTCGTCGAGCCCGGGATGGATCTCGACATGGCGTGTTTCTTCTGCGGCGGCCAGGGGTGCGGCATCTGCGGTCAGGCCGGCTGGCTCGAGATGATGGGCTCGGGCATGATTCACCCGAAGGTCTTGAGGCATATGAAGCTCGATCCAGCCACCTGGTCTGGGTTTGCCTGGGGCATGGGCGTGGACCGGCTGGCGATGTTCTACTATCGCTACGCCGACATCCGGCTGGCCCACAGCGGCGACCTGCGGTTCTTGGAGCAGTTCAACTGATATGCAGCTGCCGCTCTCGTGGATCCGCGACTACGTCAAGCCAAAACAGTCAGTCGAAAAACTGGCCGAGCTGCTGACGCTGACCGGCACCGAAGTCGAACGGGTGGAAAAACGTGTAGCGAAGTTTTCCGGTGTCGTTGTCGGGGAGGTCCAAACGGTCATCAAGCACCCGGCCGCTGATCGGCTCAAGGTCACCAAGGTCATCGTCAAGGAAAAGCAGGCCGAACCGCTGACCATCGTTTGTGGTGCCCCGAACGTGCGGCCGGGGATGGCCGTCCCGGTGGCGCTGCCCGGCGCGACCCTGGCCAACGGTCAGACCCTTGAGGCCGCGACCATCCGCGGGGTCGAGTCGCAGGGGATGCTCTGCGCTCCGGACGAGTTGGGCCTGGGCGACGACCACGCGGGCATCCTCGCGCTCGGTCCAGGGGTCAAGCTCGGTACACCGCTCGAGCAGGCCTTGGCATTGAACGACACGATTATCCACCTCGAGCTCACGCTCAACCGGTCTGACTGTTTTTCCGTGCAGGGGATTGCGCGCGAAATTGCTGCCGTCACCAAGACGCCGTTCAAGCCGCACGTGGTGAAGCTCACGGAAAAGGGCCGGCCAGCCAAAGGCACCCTGAACATCCGTATCAAGCACCGGGCCATATGCTCGCGCTACGTCGGCCGGCTGGTGCGAAACGTGAAGGTCGGACCATCCCCACAGTGGTTGGTGAATCGGCTTGAGGCGGCTGGCGTCCGGCCTTTGAACAACGTCGTCGACGTAACGAACTACGTGATGCTCTGTTTGGGCCAACCCATCCACGCGTTCGATGCGCGGCAGGTGAAAGGGCACAGCGTGGTTGTGCGCTGGGCGCGGAAGGGGGAGAAGCTGCAGCTCCTCGACGGTTCAACCCAGGCACTCACAACGACCATCCCGGTCATTGCCGACAGCGAGAAACCGCTGGCGGTGGCCGCAATCATGGGTGGCGAGCACTCGGGTGTCACCGAGAAGACCACGACGGTCATCATCGAGTCCGCGACCTTCGATCCGGTGGTGATTCGCAAAGCCAGCCAGCAGCTCCGCGTGCGGACCGAGGCTAGCCACCGGCACGAGAAAGAGCCGGATCCCGCGATGGTGGAAGCGGCGGCGGACTACGCCGCGCAGCTGCTGGCTGAACTGGCTGGCGGCGAGGTGGCCAAGGGACGCATCGAAGCTGGCAAGGCACCGCCAGCGCCGCGCGCGATTCCGTTCAAGCTCGCAGACGCAGCAGCGTTGCTCGGCGTGCCAGTGGCCGAGCGCCGTGCCAGAGAGCTGTTGACACGGCTCGGCTGCACTGTGAAGACCGGCAAGTCGCAGTGGGCGGTCACCCCACCCTCGTGGCGGAACGACCTGCGTATTCCTGAAGATCTTACCGAGGAAATCGGCCGGCTCACGGGCTACAACACGTTCCCCAAGACGTTGCTCGCTGGTCCGCGCACGCCGTCAGTGCTGCCAAGCTCGCTCGCGCTCGAACGCCTCGTTCGCGACCGGCTGGCGAGCGCTGGCTTCCATGAGGCGCTGACCTACCCGTGGTATGGCCAGCACCAGCGTGCCGCCTTTGGACTCAACGGCCCGCACCTCGAGCTCCTCAAACCCTTGAGCCAGGATCAGCAGTACCTGCGTCAGTCACACGTCCCGCGGCTGACCGAGGCTGTGGTCAAGAACCTTCCGCGAAACGACGAGCTGCGGCTGTTCGAGTTGGGTTCCATCTTCGTGCCTGACGGTAAAGTCCTCCGCGAAGACCGCGTGCTCGCCGTCGTGGCGCTCGCCCCCGAGGCGTATCGCGAGCTGCGCGGCGTTTTGGAAACGCTGGCAGCGGCTGGCGGCATCGAGCTCAAACAGATTATTGGCGAGCACGACACGTCGTTCCTGGCTGGCGCGACGCGCGTGGCCACCATCACGCCATTTTCGGCTCCGCAGGCCCGGCGTCACAAGATTCGCTCCAAACACCCGTATGCCGCGCTTGAGCTCTCGCTCACCGGCTTGGGCCAGCATTGGATCGAGCAGACGGACTTCCGGCCGTTCTCGAATTACCCGGCAGTGCAGCGTGACGTGGCATTCTGGCTACCAGCTGGCACTGCGTACGGTCCCATCCATGAGGCGCTCACCAGCCTTGACCCGCTGCTCACCACCCTCGAGCTCTTCGACGTTTTCACCAAAGCTGACCGCCGCAGCTACGCGGTCCGGCTGACGTTCCAAGCCGACGATCGAACGCTCACCGCAGACGAGGTCGAAGCTGTGCTTGGCCGCGTACACACCATCCTCGCCGACCACGGCGCCGAGCTCCGTTTATAGAGAGTCGTGCCGCCCCAGTCGAGGACCGAGGCGGCGTGGTTTCGGTTCGCGGGCGAAAGGGTCACCCAGCCGGTTCGGGTGGTGCGTGGGCTCCGGAAGCGGATGGTACTCACGATTCATGGATTCCTCCCAGCGAATCTGCTGGCGTCTGAAACTGACGTCAGCAGGTGTCCGGGAGGAGCCGCTTGATAATGAAAATTAGCCCTATCCAAGCACGGTTTTCGGGGGTTGGCAAGGCTTGCTGGGGCGCCATTTTTTCGCTATACTTTGGGTAGTGAAACGCTCGTGGAAAGCCTCATTTTCAAGGCCTTTCAAAGGCCTGTGGGGCAGCGTGTGTAATGTCCAAATCCATGGCCAAGAAGGCACCAGCCAAAGCACCAATACAGCAGCCGCTCGCAGCCGCCGGCGGCGAATACTCGGCCAAGCAGATTACGGTCCTGCAGGGCCTGGAGCCGGTCCGGAAGCGGCCGAGCATGTACATCGGCAACACGGCCAGCGAGGGGCTGCACCACCTCATCTGGGAGGTCGTGGACAACTCGATTGATGAGGCGATGGCCGGCTTTTGCACGCGGATTGACCTGACGATGCTGCCCGGCAATGTTGTCCGCGTCACCGACAACGGCCGCGGCATTCCCGTGGACATGCACAAGCAGACGAAGAAGTCGGCGCTCGAAACCATCATGACCACGCTCCATGCCGGCGGCAAGTTCGGCGATGGTGGGTACAAAGTCTCCGGCGGCTTGCACGGCGTTGGCTTATCGGTGGTGGCCGCGTTGTCGGGAGAAATGAAGGCCGAGGTCCATCGTGACGGGAAAATCTGGGTGCAAGACTACGTCCGCGGCAAGCCGAAAGCGAAAGTGAAGCCGATTGGCAAGGCGAGCGACACCGGGACGACCATCACGTTCAAACCGGACAGCCAGATTTTCAGCGTGCTGGACTACGACTGGCAGGTGGTTCTCGACCACCTGCGCCAGCAGGCCTATCTCACCAAAGGCGTGCGCATGTCAGTCACGGACGAGCGCGCCAAGCCGGTCAACCGCTACGCCTTCTACTTCGAGGGCGGGGTCAAGGCGTACGTCCAGAACTTGGACCGCGCCAAAGTCATAAAGCACGACACGATTTTCTACGTGAACAAGGAGTCCGACGGCGTGCAGGTCGAGGTGGCGCTTCAGTACACCGACGACATCAAAGAGACGCTCTTCAGTTTTGCCAACAACATCCACACGGTCGAGGGCGGCATGCACTTGAACGGGTTCCGCGCTGCGTTGACCCGGCGCCTCAATGCCTACGCCCGCAAGCAAGGCTACCTCAAGGAAAAAGACGAGAACTTGTCCGGCGAAGACGTGCGCGAGGGGTTGACCGCCATCATTTCGGTGAAGGTCAAAGAGCCGCAGTTCGAAGGCCAGACCAAGGCCAAGCTCGGCAATGCGGAAGTCAAAACCGCAGTCGAAGCAGTCTTGAACGAGTCGCTGTCCGCGTACTTGGACGAGCACCCGCGCGACGCCCAGTCCATCATTGAAAAAACCATTTTAGCCTCGCGCGCTCGGATGGCTGCCCGCACCGCCCGCGAAGCCGTACTGCGCAAAGGCGCGCTCGAAGGCATGACTTTGCCGGGCAAGCTGGCTGACTGCTCATCGCGCGACGCGAGCGAATCCGAGCTCTACATCGTTGAGGGTGATTCAGCGGGCGGTTCAGCCAAACAGGGCCGCGACCGGTCGTTCCAGGCCATTCTGCCGCTCCGTGGGAAAATCCTGAATGTCGAAAAGGCGCGGCTTGACAAAATGCTGGCCAACAACGAGATTAAGTCGCTCATCATTGCCTTGGGCACGAACATCGGCGAGCATTTCGCAGTCGAGCGGCTGCGCTACCACCGCATTATCATTATGACCGACGCGGACGTGGATGGCGCGCACATCCGTACCTTGCTCCTGACGCTTTTCTACCGGCATTTTCCGGACCTCATCCGTCAGGGCCACCTCTACATTGCCCAGCCGCCGCTCTACCGCATCGAAAAGGGCAAAACCGCGCGCTATGCGTACTCGGACGAAGAATTGAAGAAGGTCGTGGATGAACTCAAGCGACTCAAGGAAGAAAAGAGGGCACGGGAAGGGCAGGGCACAGGGCGTAGGGCGTTGGGCGTAGGGGAAACAGGCGGTGATGTGTCAACGTGGCCCGAGCCTGGCGAGGAAACGAAAATTGCCGGCATGAACGTCCAACGCTACAAGGGTTTGGGCGAGATGAATCCCGGCCAGCTGTGGGAGACGACCATGGATCCGGCCAGTCGGGTCATGAAACGCGTGACATTGGACGACGCCGCGGCTGCTGACCGCATTTTCGACATCCTGATGGGTTCCGAAGTGGCGCCGCGCAAACAGTTCATCCATACCCACGCCAAGTCCGTCAAAAACTTAGACATTTAGTTTCGCTCCGCTAGGCCAGGGTTCCTGGCTCCGCCAGAGGTTTTGGCTGCGCCACTCGCGGGGGTTTCACCCCCTGCACCCCTGCCAGGGGGCCAGGGGGTTCAGAACAAAAGAACCCCCTAAGGCCCCCTGGACCCCCTTACCCCCCCTAGGGCAATGCATTGTGGAGCCGGTCGGGAGTTCGCTCGACCGGCTGAGCCGGTCTCACTCATCCCTCGCGGCTGTGCGGGAATGGCCAGTTTGTTTGTTTTCCTCGCCCGGAGTCCACCCAGCATCAAGCCGAAGGTTTTGATGCTGGGCATCTCATCCCCTTCCTGCGGCCTTTTGAATCGTACTCGGCTTCGCATCCCATCCCGTTTTGGCGGTCTTGTGTCCCCCTGCGGCAGTATATTGTAGGGAACAGTTTGCGGTAGTAACATTGATGCGCATATTATGCTTGGCCGCTATCCACACGAAACGCAAGCGCGGATCGATTCTGCTAAAGAAGCGTTGAGGAAAATGGAATCTGCACAAGATGGTTTTGTGTTTGGGGCCGAACTTCGAAACTTTTTAGAATCAGCCAATTATTGTTTCCATCCGATGCAAAAACAGAATGCCAGAAGAACCCAAGGATTCGATGCATGGCGGCAAGAACAGGCAAATTTCATGATTGGGCGGCAAGGAATAACGAAATATATTACGCATCAGGGAGTGATTCGGGCAATCCCATACCCCGATGTCCCACTGGAAGGTTTCCAGTGGGAATTTGATACTAAGCCGGAAGGTTATGAAAATGTACTTAGCATTGATATCGCCCACAAATACCTTGAACTTCTCGAATCTATCCTCAATGCATTCATCGAGCGTTTTGTGAAGAGCTAGGCGACCGTAACGGCGCCTCCGTCGGGTGCCCTCGCGCCCGACCGGATTTTCAAAAAAGAAAACAAACTGAGCAACGCCTCCGTCCGCTCCTCGCTCCAGCCCTTCGCATCTCATCCCATTCCAGCGGCCTTTCACTGGTCGACTCCGCCATCGCATCTCATCGCGT
>JACPUP010000014.1 GCA_016192205.1 Candidatus Kerfeldbacteria bacterium | reverse complement strand
TGCCGCTGCAAGAGCACATTGGTTCCGCCCACCCAGACCGTGGCCGCATCCACCGCTTCGATGTCCGTAAGATTGTCAGGGCTGCTGGGGTTGCGTCGATCCGGGTTCGTCGCGCTGAGATTTTGCCAGGCCGAGCCGTTGAAGTGGAGTATGGTGCCGGCATCCCCGACCGCCCAGACGTCGTTCGTCCCGGTACCGTCAAGGTCATTGAGGTGCACCGGCACGCCTGAAGATTGGCTGACCCAGGCCGAGCCGTTATAGAAGAAGATGCTGCCGTTTTCACCGGCCACCCAAACGTGGGTGGCATCGGCCGCGTAGACGGCCCGGAGCCGCTGGGCATTGCCAAGAACATCCACTTGGTCCCAGGCAGAGAACGCCGGAGACGCGGTGCTCCGTGCCCGGACCACGAGGCCCGGCTGGGTTCCTCCAGCGGAACCAACGGCCCAGCCGGTCGTTGATCCGAGCACGTCAACGTCAACAAGATTACCGCTGGATGGGTTGCCGCTGATCGAGGCGTTCAGGAACGTGGTCGGTTGATCCGCCGGGCGGCGGAATCGAATAGCAGGCTGCACCTGATCGGAACCGACGGCAACAATCGTGCCGTCAATGAGTCCATCCAACCCATAGAGATACGCATTTGTGGTGATGGGTGACGTGGTACTGCCATCAAAGAACGCGATGCTTGGGTCCGTGCTGGGCTGGCCCAGAAGCCAAAAATGCGTCGCGTCCGTGCCGAAGATGGCAAGGGCTTGAAAGGCACTCACGCCGAGTGCGTCAAGAAAGACATTGGGTCGGACGATGGAGAGATCAATGGGGGCAGTACTCGTTATGGCAGCCGCCTCGGGCGTTCCAAGTTCGCCGTACCAACTGGCGAGCATCTCCGGATTTTCCAATTCTTTCATTGCCTGTGCCAAAATCGCGGGCCGGAAGAACTGACGGCGATCGTGTTGTACGGTCGAGGGCTGATACGTAATGACGAGATTCGCAGACTCAATGATTGTCAGCTCATGATCCTTCGGCCGATACGAGAACGGAACGATATCGACGAGCACCACATCGTAGGGGCCCCATTGGTCCGGCGTCACTTTCACGATAGGATCCTCAGGATACGCCGACGCGCTCTCATAGACGGAGGCGTCGGGCACTGCTGGAGCGGGTAGGGTCGGCAGCGTATCCGTGACTGGTTCCACTCCGTCCTGATTCAGCTCGGGGGGCACAGGTGTTGGCTGGACCGGAACAATGGCCGCCTCCAGCGCCTGCGTTCGCTGTCGAACATTATTTAAGCGCGCACGCTGCACTGTGGCGCCCGGTGCCAACAGGATGATCTTCCGCACGACCGGCAGCTTCGGCTTCCCAGTGTCTTGAAGGAATCGTGACGGCTGATCAAGATTGATGGCCGTCTGTTTTTCGGTCGTACCGGGCCGGTCCATGAGTTCAAGGGTATGGGACTGCGCAGTAAAAGCAACGATCACTTCCTGCTGCGGTTGACGAGTGACTTTACGACTTTTCGTCGCAACAAAACCTACGGCCAGAAGAGCACCGAATCCAAACAGGGCAAGGGCAACGGCGGTCGCTCGACGGATGCGTGTCGATGTGGCTTGTTCGGTCATCATTGAAGCCATGTGTACCCTACTATCATCTCAAATGATACAGGACTACTGTTATAAAGAGAATCAGCGCTTGGCGAGCAGTGTGCGGTTCGAACCCTAGAATTGCCACGTCACTACAGATGAAAACAGCGGCCGTGAAGCCGCCGTTCTCGCGTGGCGCGCTAGCGTAAACCCGCCCTCGCTCTGCTTCGCGAGTCGTCGCAGATGATCCTAGCTTAGGGCAGGCAGATCAGTGCGCTGTATTCTATGGCGCGATTTCCTCCGGAGGCAGTCTCCGGGGCGGGAGTGGCGGGTTGTCGACAAGGACGTTCTGGCCCTCGTATGAGAAGGTTTCTCCGACATTCCCAGCTGCATCGTAAGCCTTTGCGTGGAAATCGTGTCGGTCGTTCGTAAACCACCGCGTATCCACCGGTATATTAGTCTGCGATCCCGTCGGCGTGACTGTAGCGAAGGGTTGTGTTTCACTATCGACAAACAGCTCTATCCAGGCCACCCCAAGGTTGTCGGTGGAGTACACGGAGAAGGTGTAAATTTCCGATATGGTTGCGTTGGACCGGGGAGACAGAAACCTGATCGTGGGCGGTGTCGTGTCGAGGATGGTGAACGATACGCTCGCCTCGGTCCAGTTCCCAACGAGGTCGTATGCACGGGCGCGGAGCGTTGTTGGCCCTGGAGTCAGAGATAAGGTATTGCGGTACGGTGGTTGGAAATTGAGCGTGAACGGTGTCGTGGCACTCCCCTGATAAAACTCCACTTTCCATACACCAACATCGTCAGTGGCGTCGGCCGCAAATGTGATGGGGTTCGTGAGCGTGCTTCCCGGTGTCGGCGCAGTGAACACAACGCTCGGCGGATTCGGATCGACGTTCGCGACGGTAACGAAGACGCTAGTGAGTTTTGACCGGCCGGACGTGTCGTACGCCTTCGCAGACAGTGAACTCGTACCATTCGGGACGCGGCTGGTATTGAGCTGCGCTGTATACGTAGTTCCACTTGTCGGTAGGTTGACGTTCACGACATCTGAGAGCGCTCCGCTGCCGATGCGAAATTCAACGTGATCGATGGCAAAGTTGTCCGTTGCCTCGGCTGCGACATTGATGACGCCGCTCACCGAAGCGTCCGCGGTCGGCGTCGGAGGGACGAGCGTAACGGTCGGATCAACGAAATCTGCGGTCGGGCTAAGCGTGACCTCGACACGAACGCGTGAATTGGCCGGGTTGGCCGCATCGATTGTCGTCGAGAGTACGCGCACCCGCGTTCCGGTCACGGGATCGAGGAAGCCTGATTCATCCGAATCAGGATTGACGTATCCGGGGGTCAACGCCGCGATTTTATCGAGCTCGAAGAGCGTTCTTGGCGCTACCACGCTGCTGTCTTGTGCGTACAGGATCGCGGGGTAGCCGACTGACCCGCCACCATGAATATGGAGCAAGGCGCCGTTGTACACGTTGAAAAGGCCCTGATCATTGATGGCCTGGTCGAATCCGAGCGACTGGCGGAACTCGACGTACAGGAAATCGTTCGTTCCTCTCTGGATTTTCAGGGCCTTGAGTCCCGGCGCCTGGGCCTCGATAGGCATGAGGTCGTAGGTAGCTGTGCCAGGACTGATAATCGAGCGGATTTCATGAACAGCGTCAGCACCTCCATCGAGCCAACCCGTATTCAATTTATGAGGGGCGTTGAAGTGTCCATGCCTCGAGCTGCTGCCCAGAACGTCGAAACGATCTCCGTACTCTATTCGCGAGCAGCCAGACGGCGCCAGAGCCGTCCCACCGCAGTTCAACGACGACGCGTGGTGATTACCAAGGTTGTGACTAATTTCGTGCGTTTGGATGTGCGAGTTGTAGTAATCCGCGTGGACGAACGCTCGCAGCAACGACACCGTTCCGTCCGGGGTGTTCAGACTCCCCAGACCCGGCGCGACCCCAGTATATCCTCCACACGCGGACACCGAGTACGGGGAGAAGATGAGGACGTGTTGGTACTGGGTAAAGTCGATACCGTTCTCACCAAGGTCTGCCTCGGCTGCGACCATCGCTGCTTCAATCAGTAGGTTGCCTTGTGAGACGCCTGGGCACACCTGGTTCATATTGAGGCGATACCAGCCGTAGATGTCGCCGTCCACGCCCTGGGCCGACCGCGGATTGTTCACACCGGTCAACCACAAACGATCGTAGGACGTCTCGCGGAAGTATTGGTCAGTGCTCTCAGTGGTCGGATCGAAGAGCTTTTGGTACAGCGTGTTCACGGAGACCGATGGCTGCGGCGTATCTTGGAAGTACGCGAGCAACACGAGCATCTTCTGCACGCCGATCGTCGCGATCGTCGGCGTCGAAACGATATTGATCGCTGTTGGAACTGGCGCGGGTGCTGACGCATCAACGCTGGCGAGCAGATGCTGGTCGAGTTGCAATCCGGTGACGCGGATGCGCATCCCGGATCTAAGGACAGCGCTATCGTATGCGGGATGCAGGACGAAGGTTTGTCCATCGCCTTGCTCAAGAAAGTACCGATTCGCCGAGGTGCCATCGAGTAGCTCAATGTGTTCTACTTGCAACTCTCCTTCCACAGTGACCACCTTTTCAACACAGCCGCGCGTGATTTTCCCTACGAATGTCCGTTCGGCGTCGAGGAGGGCCGACGAGAGGGCCGACGCTGGGTCGAGGACCATCGTGGCGAGCAGCGTCTGCTTCCGCTGTTGGAGAATCTCCTGCAGTCGCGCCTTCGTCAGATTCGATTTCGCCAGATTCCCCTGTCGCGTGAGATTCGAAACCTCTCGGGAGTAGCCATCAGTCAACGCTGCCTTCAACGCAGAATTATCCGTGTCTCGTCTGGTGAGAAGATCCGGCACGTCCGTAACTGTCGGACAGGTAAAGACGGTGGAACGCGCTGATTGATGAAAGAACCGTCCTCCGGAGAACTGGACAACGGCCAATGCCAAAGCGGCGACTCCCAGACCGCCGAGGGAGAGGACAAGCTTCGTCCTCGTTGTACTTTGTGTTTCTGTCAGAGGCATTTTGTACGTTGATTGTACACTAAAAAAGCGGATTTGTCAAAAAAACGAAGACGAAATCACTCCATGTCTAGTAATGCTCCCAACCTTACAGCCAACGGGTCAGTCCTCACGAAATCTCAGTGCGGCAGAAGGCGGCGGTCGTGAAGCCACAGTTCTCGCCTGGTGCGGGCTCGTGCAGGGTCAGGCCTTCAGGCCGGAAGTCCAGCGAAATTGCCAGAGAAGGGAGTCGAACCCTTAATCCCTTGCGGGAACGCGATTTTGAGTCGCGCGCGTATACCAGTTCCGCCACTCTGGCTCGACACTCTGCCAGTCTTGCCCCGCACCGGAACCCCGCCGCTGGCAGGGTGACTGGTGCAGGATCCGCCACCGCGGCATTACGCGCAGCCACTGTAGCCAATAGCCCTTAGCCAGTCAATGTAGGTAAACCGACCCGCTCCGGTTTCCAGAGCGGGTCAGCATGAGCGAGGGATCGATGATCGATCAGGCGGCGCTGAGCGTTAGCGAGCGGTCCGCCCGTACAGTCCAGCCCCGGGCACCTTCCTCATTGTTCACGCTGATTGTCGGGGCACGCGAAAACGCCTATACTTCAAGCAGCGTTTGGTATGGGACGGGTCATTGCGATTGCCAACCAGAAGGGCGGCGTTGGGAAGACAACGACCACCGTGAACCTCGCCGCCGCTCTGGCTGACTTAGGGCAGCGTGTGGTGGTTGTGGATTTGGATCCGCAAGCCAATGCCACGAGCGGACTGGGCGTGGCCAAGGACGCTGTCGGGCGCGGCTCGTACGAAGGGCTGCTCGGCCACGAGGATTTCCCATCGCTGGTTGTGCCCGGCAACCACGAACGGCTCTCGGTCGTACCGTCCACGCCAGCCCTGGCCGGCGCCAATGTTGAGCTCGTCCCACTCGAACGCCGCGAGTATGCGCTGGCTGACCGGTTGGGCGAGCTAGTCGCGGGCTACGATTTCACGCTCATCGACTGTCCGCCCTCGTTAGGGCTCCTCACCGTCAACGCGCTCACGGCCAGCGACGACGTGCTCGTCCCAGTCCAGTGCGAGTACTACGCGCTCGAGGGACTCGGCCAGCTGCTCGAAACCTTGAAACTCGTTCGCGAGAACTTGAATGAACGCCTGGCCGTCCGCGGCGCCATTCTCACCATGTACGAGCCGCGGAGCGAACTCTCCTTGAGCGTCCACCGGCAAATGTACGAATTCTTCCCGCACTTCATCTTCCGCACCGTGATTCCGCGCTCGGTGAAGCTGGCCGAAGCGCCGAGTTTCGGCAAGTCGGTGTTTGCGCACGCGCCACGGTCTAAAGGCGCCAATGCCTACCGCCGATTAGGGCGTGAATTCATGGAGCGCATCAACGTATGAGCGCCAAGCCGCTTGCCGCCGGGCTCGGCAAGGGACTGGAGGCCCTAATTCCTCCATCGGCAGCCGTCGGCAATCGGCAATCGGCGGTCGGCAACGAGGAGGTACGCGAGCTCCCGTTGAAATCCATTGTCGCCAACCCGCTCCAACCGCGGCGCGAGGTTGAGGAAGGGTTGGCCGAGCTCGTCGCGTCCATCCGCGAGCACGGCATCCTCCAGCCGCTCATCGTCCAACCGCGGGGCGGCCAGTACGAGCTCATTGCCGGCGAACGGCGCTTGCGCGCGGCCAGGCAGCTTGGCCTCACGCGCGTGCCGGTGGTCATCCGCACGGTCAGCAAGCAGCAGCAGCTGGAGCTGGCGCTGGTCGAAAACCTCCAACGCAAAGATTTGAATCCGATTGAGGAAGCCCTGGCCTACCAGCGGCTCACGGACGAGTTCTCGCTGACCCAAGAGCAGGTGGCGGCCAAGGTCGGCAAGAGCCGGTCGCACGTCGCCAACATCGTGCGCTTGCCCTCGCTCCCCGAGCCGATTGTCGTGTCATTGGCCAAGGGCGAGATTACCGAAGGCCACGCCAAAGTGTTGCTTGGTTTGCAGACTGCGTCCGAGCAGGTGCGGTTGTGGAAGGAAATCGTCAGGCGAAAACTGCCGGTCCGGAGCCTTGAAAAAGCCGTGCACAGCCAGCGCCCCCGCGCGGAGCGCGCCGGAGAAACTGACGAGCTGGCCGACCAGCTGCGCGACCGCTACCAGACGCGGGTAGCTATCACCCAACGCCGTGGTCGTGGTACAATCCGCTTTGAGTATTACTCGGCCGAGGAGTTCCGCGCACTCGTCCGTCGGCTCTTAGGACGGTAGGTATGCGACTGATGCCGCTCAAAGCACATGGTTCGATGTTCAACGCCTGGTTCGAGTGGCTCGTCACGCTGCCGGCCCTGCTGACGCCCATCTTTTTTTTGCCGTTCACCCCAGATGCGCTTGGGTTCAACAAAACACTGCTGCTCCTCGTGTTCGTTCTGGCCGCTGGGGTCGTGTGGTTTGCCCGACTCGTGCGCGAGCGGCAGCTGGCCTGGGTGAGCACGCCGTTCGGCCGCCTGCTCGGACTGTTCGTGCTCGTGGCCGTGCTCGCCTGGCTCTTTTCACCGTATCGCTACACGGGATTGGTCGGCGCCGTGGGTTTTGAGAACCACCCGCTGGCACTCCTGCTGATTGCCGCGTTCTACGCGGTGCTCGTGTCGCAGCTGTCCAGCCCGACCGCGCTCCACCGGCTGTTGCGGTTCCTGGTGCTCGGCAGCGGCCTCGTGTTCCTCTACGCGTTGGCGAAGTTGTTCGGCTTGGAACTGCTGCCGTGGGATCGCACGTCGAGCGGGGTGTTCCTGCTGGCGACGAATTCGTCGGGTGTGCTCGGGCTCATGGCTGCCGCGTCGTTGACGTTGAGCCTCGGATTCCTGCGGCGCGAGACGGGCGCCTGGCGTTGGACCCTCATCGTCGTCTCCGTGTTGGCGTTCGTGTTGTTGGCCATCCTCGATCACCGGATCGGGTGGATTGGCGCGATGATCGGGCTTGGCCTGCTGCTGTTGGCGCGGTTGCTGCGGTCGGACGCTGCCTCGACCCTGGCGACCGCTGGCCTCTCGTTCCTCATTGCATTGATTTTTGTTCTCTATCTCGTTCCGATCGGTCGGTTCACGTCGGTGACACCGCCGGCTGACTTGGTGCTCGACAGCCGAACCTCGCGCGCCATCACCGCTGACGTACTGCGCCAGGATCCGGTGTTCGGCCGCGGGCCCGAGAGTTTCCTCTACGCCTTTGCAACCGAACGCCCGCCAGCGTACAACGACGGTCCGTTATGGAACATCCGGTTCTTGAAAGCGAGCAACGAGTTCCATCAGCTGTTGGTGGGCACCGGCATCGTCGGCACCGTGACGTTTTTCGCCTTCGTCCTCATGCTGGCCGGTTTCGTCATCCACCGGCTCCTCCACGAGTCACATGAAGAGGAGCGGCTGTGGTCTGGCGCGGCGACTGCTGCGTGGCTGGCGGTTGCGGCGTCGCTGTTCTTCTTCCCCTGGAGCATGATGACGACGTTCTTGTTCTTCGCGCTCGCCGGCGTGCTCATGGGCCAAGCGCGGTTTGCTTTGGACAGCCGGCCGGTGAGACTCGACGGACACCGCCGCAGCCTGGCGTTGGTCGGGTTTTCGCTCTTCATCATCGTTGCGGTTACCGGCGTCTTTATGGGCGGCCGATTCTGGCTGGCAGAGTGGAAGTACCAGCGGTCGCTCGATGGCATTTCGCAGACTGAAGACATCGAGCAGGTGCGCAACCGGCTCGTGTCCGCCATCAGCCTGCACCCCTGGGAGGCCAAGTACTACTTCACGCTCGCCCAGACCGATTTGGTGCGCGCCCAACTCGCGCTGCAAAAGGAGGAACCCGACCAAGCAGCTGCCCAAAACGCGTTCGCCACGGCCCTGGCCGCAGTCCAGGGGGCCGCCCGGGTTGAACCGCAGTATCCTGACACGTACGAACAGCTCGCGAACTTCTACATCTTGGCGCAGAATATCAGCGGTTCGGATTTCCTCGACGCGGCCATTGCCTCGTATGGCCTTGCGGCGAACATTGAGCCGCAGAATCCCCTGCACTACGTGAGCGCCGGACGGCTCGAGCTTGGCCGCGCTGGTCTCCTGGCGACCCAGAGTGAACAGACCGAGTCCGAGGAAGATCGGACTGCGGCGACTGAACAGCGCGACCAGGCGCTCGAGCGGGCGAACGCGTTTTTCGACGAGGCCCTGGAGCGGAAGCGGGCGTTTCCCTCGGCCAGTCTGGGCAAAGCGCTGGTCCTGGAGCTTCAGGGAGACGTCGAGGCGGCCGTGGCCGCGCTCCAGGCGATCCTGTCCACGTCGCCGAACGACGAACAGACCTGGATCGACCTCGGCCGGATCGAGAACAACCGTGACAACGTTGATGCGGCACTGACCGCCTTCACCCAGGCTGCGCTCGTGAATCCAGCCAATACGGGCACGTTCCTGACCATTGCCCAGCTGCAGGAGGAGAAAGGGGACACGGCAGCGGCGTTGGCGGCGTACCAGAAAGTGAATGCGTTGGCGCCCGGAGACGCGGGAGTGGAAGCCAAAATCGAGAAGCTGCAGGCGAGCGAGTAGGAGAGGAGGCGAAGAGGAAGTAGCAAGTAGGCGTGGAGGAAAACCGATTGTTCACGACCCATCTTGACCCCGGCTTGGCATCGGGATATTCTTCGGCTACAAGTCGCGGTGGCCGAAAGGCCGCTTTATGACCAGAAGAACTGATTACGTCACCAAAACCCACTTCGACGAGGTTTTACGCAAGCTTCTTGCTAAAGTTGCTATGCGAGAGGATCTTGAAGTGGTCAAAACGAACCTCGCCCGGGTGGAGGCGAATGTCGGAGCGATTTATACAAACCTCGACACCTACCTCAAGAAGACCGAGGTCTGGCACGATGAGATGGCGGTTCTCCGAATGAGCCACCAGCGCCTCAAGGAAACGCTTGTCCGCAAAGGCGTCGTGAGCGATGCGGAACTGGCGGTGTGAACGGGTGAGTAGATGGTGGCGGGTAGCCGCCTTTCGAGTCATCGAAGGTATATCATCGGACCATTCGTACGAATGAGCCGATGAGAAAACAACACTTGTCAACTCGAATGGCGAGAAAAAAAGAAGGCCGCCCACCCGAGGGGGTGAGCGGCGAAGGTGCAAAGCACCGGTGCTGTCCGCATCAACGGAACAGCGTCTTGACGTTGCTCCACGCAGAAATGGTGGCTGACCCCATTTTCCCCATTTTCCTCTTCTCGATACAGATAGAATGCTGGACCCCGAGAGAAGATATCCGTATCCTGGCTGTATGATTATCACCCGACTTAAGGCACGGCTGACGCCTGAACAGGCCACGAGGCTCAAGGCCAGCTATGCCCTGACAAAAGGGCCGTTTCCCCCCGGCTTCATTGAAAGTTTTCTCGTTGAGGGGCAAGACGACCCTTCGGATTGGCGGATTCTCACGGTTTGGGAAAGTCAGGAGGCGGTTGACGCCATGCGCGCCTCGGGACAAACGCCGCGGGGTGTTCAGATCTTCCGAGAAGCCGGCGTTGAGCCCGAACTGAAGATTCTGAACGTCGCCAATCACCTTCCGCAATAGCAGCAAGGAAGGTGCTTGCTCGCCCTCCGCGGCCGGCGGGATCGGATGTGGTGAGCGGTGATATTGACAGACGAGAAACACCTGTGGTAATGAGCCACTGCGTTCTTTTCAGCTGTTCGGCAGCCGCCTGGAAGTTTCTGTCTTATCCAGACGGCTGCTGAGACAGCAGCCGGTGATGGACAGTCGTCACCGCTTCCTGGAACGGGAGGAAAACGATGTCTGGGGCGAGAACGACCAAGATCGAACTCAGTTCCTCGGTCACCCTGGCGCTGGAGATGGTTCGTCTCGTGCTCGACGCACACCTCGGTTCGAAATTCCTCATGATGCACACCGTCGTCGAGGCGCATCCTCCAGAGACGGTCGGCCAAGGCCGGCGTCGCGAGGTCTACGTTCAGACCTACATTCATTGGGAGGGCGGCGGAACCTGGCAGGCGTTCCTCTGCGAAATGGCATGCGAGAAACCCGATCTGACGTGGGAACCGATCCGTGTCAGGGTGGCACATGGCGGCAAGTGGAAAAAAGGTTTCTTGGTCCGGAAGGGCGATTGGAAGAACACTGGCAAGTGGCGCGAGCTGCAATTCGCCTGGCACATTGAGGACCAGACGGACGGCCGCTTCTGGTTCCCCTGAATCGAAACCATCTGACAAGTCCGAATGGGGATGGCGTCATCAAGAACGGGGTGGCATCGGCTGTCGGTGCCACCCTCAATTACTACATCGGACCATTCGTACGAAAGAGCCGATGAGAAAAGCAACACTTGTCAACTCGAATGGCGAGAAAAAAGGCCGCCCACCCGAGGGGGTGAGCGGCGACCTGCCTGCCGGTAGGCAGGAGCGAAACGGAACTCGCATGTGCTGTCTGCGTTAGCGGAACAGCGACTTGACGTTGCTCCACGCAGAAATGGTGGCTGACCCCATTTTCGCGCGTCTCTGACATCAATAGTGGCTGACTCCATTCCCCACGTCGTTAGCGTTGACATCGTCGGGTAACGCCGCTATCCTACCGAGCACGAGTATGGCAATCGACTGGACCAATATTTACAGAAAATATCGGGGTCTTTGGGTTGCGCTGAAGGATGATGAGCAGACGGTAGTCGGCAGTGGGAAGACCGCCAAAGAGGCGTTGGCGAACGCTCGTCGTGCCGGCGTTGCCAAACCCATCCTCACGCGAATGCCGAGCAAGCTGGTGGCCTACGTGGGCACCGGCACATGAAGTTCAAGTACAAGCGGTACGGACAAGGCATCCTCCGCCCGGTGATACCGGTCGAGGTTCGTTTCGGAAAGCAGTCCGTCCGGTATGAAGTCATGGTGGACTCCGGTGCCGATGGCTCGTTCTTCGATTGGGGAATTGCCGAAACGCTCGGCATCGACGTCGAGGCTGGTGAGCGGGTTTCCGTTCAGGGCATCACCGGCGAGCCAGGGGATTGTTTTCGGCATTCTGTCACGCTCGTTGTCGGTGGCCACGAGATCGCCGTCCCCGTCGGTTTCATGCAATTGCCGGAAGATGGCATCGGCGCCGTCGGTCAAGAGGGTTTCTTTGAGCGTTTCATCGTGAAGTTCGATTATCAGAAGCGGGAAATCGAACTGAAGCCTACAACCAACCTTTAAACTAAGGGTTGGCAAATACTTCGCAGCCGAAAACTTTGTCGGTTTGTTTGTGTTATTTTCCCCGCGGCGCGATCCCTGCAGGGGTGTCTGCATCTGGAGGCCGAGGTGGGTGGTCAGTTTCGTCAAGTCCGCAGGCAGCGGCGGAAGAATGCAACTGCTCCCTCGAGGAAGAAAAAGTCCCGAGTTCAGGTGAACTCGGGACTGTGTGGCGTGGACCGACCGCGTCGGGTTCGACGTGGTCAGCACCGAAGGTTCGTATCTTCTCTAATGGGCGATGACCAGCTTGGTCGTCCGGGTCTCCTGCCCGACGGTCAATCGGGCAAAGTAGACGCCGGCTGGCAACCGCTGGTTGTGATCGTCGCTCCCATCCCAGACGACCAGGCGGGTGCCCGCCGGGAGC
>JACPUP010000010.1 GCA_016192205.1 Candidatus Kerfeldbacteria bacterium | reverse complement strand
CACATTCGTACGAATGGTCCTATGTCACTGCAGCGATAGGGTATCAGAGATTCAGAGGATCAAGGTTTTGAACTCCTAAGCACCGTGTGACCCCGCCCGGCAGAGCCGGGTCCGGCCTTCAGGCCGGAAATCCCTACGTCCCCATTTCCTAAAACCCCCGAATCCCCGTACCCCCACCCCGAGACCTTAACCCCTAGACCCCAGACCCTCTGTTTGCTACATTCTGTGGTAGAGAATATGCCCGTGAAACACCACCACCTCGGCGAACTCGAACAGGCGATTATGGACGTGCTGTGGCAGCACGGCTCTGCCACGGTCCGCGTGGTACTAGGAGTGCTCGGCCGCAAACGCCGGATTGCCTACACGACGGTCATGACCGTCATGGGCCGGCTCGTCGACAAGGGTGTGCTCACCCGGAAAGCCGACGGTGCATCCTACACCTACCGCCCGACCCAACCGCGCCAACGGTTCTTTGAGCGCGCCTCGCGCCAGGCCGTGGACGAGCTCCTGAACTCCTATGGCGCCGTGGCCGTCAGCGCGTTCCTGGACAAGCTCGAAGTCACCGATCCCGCGCTCGTGAAAAAACTCAAGAAGCGTTTTGGCAACTAACCCATGGCCCGGAGCCGTCTCCACTTTTCTCTCATCAGCGCAGCCGGGCTCATGCTCGTAGCCGCGTCCCTCGTCGTGCTGGTACTCATCCCCCGAGCGTTCGGCGAAGCAGCCAACCCGTGCGGCTGCAGTGCGGCAGCGCTGTCCAAGTGGCTCATCCCGCTGTTCTTCCTGGCCGCGGCGGTGGTCGGGCGGATGCTCTATGCGGTTGGGAAGACCGGGCGCGAAACCCGCGCGTTCCTCGCGCGCGAGCTGGCCGGTGCCGTTCCCGTCGCGGCGACGACCCTGGGCGTTGAGACGCCGTACCCACTCATGGTGCTGCCGAACAGCAGCGCTGTGTTCTGTTACGGCTTGCTCCGGCCGCGCATCGCCATCGGAGAACAGATTGTGCGGCTCATGGACCGCGCGCAACTCCGGTCGGTCGTCGCCCATGAGACCGCCCACGCTTCCAGCCGCGACCCGCTCCGGCTGTTCGTCGTCAGCGCCCTCGGCGTCTTGCTCGGGCGGTGGCTCGGCGGTCCGCAGGTCGTTCGAGCGTTTACCCTCGACGTCGAATCAGACGCCGACCAGGTCGCCATTCGTCGCTACGGCCGGGAACTGCTCGCCGCCGCGTTCCTCCAACTGCTCGCTGCGGCCGACCAACCATCGAACCGACCCGTGCCAGCGCTCTCGGTGACGGAAGCGCGGATTCTGCGGTTGCTTGGGACTGAACGCCGGCCCAGCCTGGTCTGGGTGGCGTTCCTAGCCGTTGGGATTGTCCTCCTGGGTTTCCTGGGGCTGCGTGCGACTGTCCGCGCGGTTGAGGTTGATCGACCACCGGCGGTTCGCGGGGCGATGTGCGCGCGGCCGCCGGCCTGTGTCGAACCACTCCGGCGCTCGTTCACGTGCTACCAGTCGGCCCGGACGACCGTCTGCGTTTCCAAGGTGCCGCTTGAGTCATTGAGCCGCCTGCCGTAATGGAACCGGCAACGCCGAGGGCGAGTCGGCGATGGTACCATTCCGGCGGCTTCGCGGCGGTGTTGATTGTGGTGGCCATTGGGGCGGTGGTCTTCTCCATCAACCGGAACAGTCGATCGGGCGGCAGCCAGCAGCTGACTATTGATCCGGCCGCGCTGGCCGCCGTGCCGCAAACGAACGTCAATGTCGTGTCGGCCGACGACCCGTGGTTCGGCAATCGCGACGCCGCTGTCGTGGTCGTGGAGTTCGGTGATTTCCAGTGCCCGTTCTGTCAGCGAGTGTTTCCGGCTGTCCGCGCGCTCATGACGAAGTACCGCGACCGCGTGCTGTTCATCTTCCGCGATTTTCCGGTAACGCAGCTTCACCCCGAGGCCGCCAAGGCCGCTGAAGCGGGCCAGTGCGCGTGGGAGCAAGGCAGCGACGAGTTTTGGGCGCTGCATGACCGGCTCTTCCTCAATCAAGAAGACCTGACCGTGCCGGCGCTCAAAGCCTATGCGGCCAGCGCGGGGTTGGACACAGGCGCGTTTGACTCCTGCCTGGACAGCGGGGGCAATGCCGGCGAGGTCTCGGCTGACTACGCGGACGGACTGGCCGCCGGTGTGCAAGGGACGCCCACGTTCTTCGTCAACGGCCGCCGGTACAGTGGCGCGCTGCCGCAGGACGTCCTCGAAGACATCATTACCCTTGAACTCAATGCCGCGCAGTAGCACCACCGCCCAACTCACGATGGCTCAACGCATTGCCAGCGTGGCCATGGGCGTGGTCCTGATCGGCGTGTTCGCCTGGGTGGGCTATGCCGCCCTTAACCCTCAACCCTCTCCGCTCCAGGAAGCGCTCCGCTCCCTCGCCTCGTCGAACGAAGATGACTCGACCGCTGCCGCCGCGTATACTGATGCGTTCGACGCATCGTACCGGCCCGATGCCGGTGTGGGCAACGTCGCCATTGCGGCTGTCTACTACACGCCCCAGGTGCAGGCCGCGTTGAATGCCTTGCCGAAAAAATCTGCCCACCAGGATGAGCTCGCCAGCGTGCTCGACCAGGAGGGTGCCAATGACCAGGCGCTGGCGTTCTACACCATGATTGACAGCGTGGTCTCGCAAGTCGGGATTGATCTGGCCGCGGCTGCGTCATTGACTGACGGTGACGGCCGGTCGTACGCGCTCATGTCCAGCCGGCCCATCTACGCGCTGTTGCCGCAGCCAGAGGGACAGGTACGGACGACCACGGTGCTGTTCTTTGCGGCCACGGCTGACGACGGAACGGCGTTCTCGCGGCAGACCGTTTCTGAACTCACGCTGACGGTGCGCGACGTTGCCGACATTCCCGAACGGAGGTTCCGGTGGGATTTGCGGTTGGTGCCGTAGGAGAGAATCACGAATAGAGAATCATGAATCAAGGGACAAGGGCCCCACGATTCACTCTTCGTGATTCTCCATTCTATTTTCCTAACACCACCAATTCGGTGGCGAGGAACAGGAACAGGATAAAGAATTGCACCACGACGCCGATCTCCTGGGACATTTTGACCGGCAGCCGCTCGTGGAGCGGGTTGTGGATCCAGCGGTGGAAGGTGTTCAGTCGGCGGATGACAGGGTCGAGGAGTATTTTGCGCTGGCTCCAGTGAACGGCGCGGATGAACCAATGGCGCTTGGTGAGCGTGTAGACGCCGGGGAAGACGCTCACGAAAAAGTCCGGCAAGATGGAGCCGATGATGCCGAGGAGCAGGAGGTTGAAGGTCGGCAGCTGGATGGTCTGTGACAGTCCAAAGACGAGGAGCGCGATGCCGGTAAAGTCGATGATGCCTAGGAGAATGATGCGCCCTTTTTTCTGTTCCACCCAGGCGCGGATGGTTTCGTCGCTGAAGTCCTCGGGGCCGAGGTTCTCGTCACCGTGGGGCACGAAGTCGAGGACGTAGTGGGAGAGGAACGCGCCGAAGAACGCCAGCCAGGGATTGGTGGTCTGCTGGGCGATGAGGACGCCGACGGCGGCGTGGGTGGTGAGGTACATTGCGAGGGCGTAGGAAGTAGGCGGGTAGGTGAGGGCGCGGCGATATACAGTGTAATCATCTGCGACAGGTTTGACAAAGCGCGTTGCGTTCGCGATGATACGACCGCGCAGCTGATGCCTCGTCGCCCGACCGGGCCAGGGTAGCTCAGATGGTTAGAGCGAGGGACTCACCCGCCTGCCAGGCCGTGCCAGGGTAGCTCAGATGGTTAGAGCGAAGGACTCATAAGCCT
>JACPUP010000008.1 GCA_016192205.1 Candidatus Kerfeldbacteria bacterium | reverse complement strand
GCATAATCTCCGCGTCGGTGAGTTTCAGACGGGCCAGGTGGGCGACGCGCTTGAGAACGTCCTTGGTTATTTCCATGTTGCTACTGTACACCGAGTCTCCGTCGCAAACAACGAGCGAGTAGGGAGTAGGGAGTAACGGAGTTGCCCATCGTCTACCCCCTGCTCCCTACTCCCTATTCCCTATTCCCTACTCCCTACCCCCTGCCCAACACCTTCAAGAAATCCTCCTCGTTAAGGAGCGTGACTCCCAACGCTCGCGCTTTCTCCGCCTTGGTTCCCGGCTCGCTGCCGACAACGACGTAGGTCGTCTTGTTCGAAACCGAGGACGCGACTGCGCCGCCGGCGGCCCGGATCCGGCGGTGGGCCTCGTCGCGGGTCATCGTATCGAGGGTTCCGGTCACGACGAACGTGGCGCCCTGAAGGTGGGTACTCGAGGTGCGTTCGGCCGCCTGGACGCGCACGCCGAGGCGGAGCAGCCGGTCAATGAGCTTGCGGTTCGCCGGTGCGGCGAAGTACGAGGCAACGCTCTGGGCCACGGTCCCGCCGATATCCTCGATCTGATCGATTGCGTCAACCGACGCGGCCCGCACGCGGCCGAGCGTGCCAAAGTGCGCTGCCAGGTCCAGCGCAGTCTGCTCGCCCACGTGGCGAATACCCAGCGCAAGAATGAATCGATGGAGCGGCACGCGTTTGGCCGCAGCAATGGCCTGCACCACGTTCTTGGCCTTGGTCTCGGCAAAGAGCGGCAGCCCAACCAGCTGCGGCTCGGTCAAGGTGAAGAAATCGGCTGGCGTGGCGACAAGACCTTCATCCACGAACACATCGATGATGTTGCGGCCGAGCCCGGCAATGTCAAAGGCGGACTTGGATACGAAGTGATAGAGTGACTCGCGCAGCCGGGCTGGGCAGCGTTCATTCGGGCAGTAGTGCGCGACCTCGCCCGCGGGACGATGAACTTTATGCCCGCAGATCGGACAGGCAGTCGGCATGCGATACGGTTTCGTGCCCGCTGGCCGAAGGTTTTCGAGCACGCGCACGACGTCCGGAATGATGTCGCCGGCTTTCTCGATGATGACCGTATCCTTGACGCGTACCTCGAGCCGATCGATCTCATCTTGGTTGTGGAGCGTCGCGCGGGACACGGTGGTCCCGGCAACTGGCACGGGCTTGAGGTGCGCCACCGGCGTAAGGGCACCGGTCCGGCCCACCTGAACCTGGATGTCCTCAACAACGGTCGTCGCTTGTTCAGCCGGGTACTTGAAGGCCAGTGCCCCGCGCGGTGCCTTGCCCGCCACGCCCAGCTTCCGGAACTGCGCAATCGCGTTGACGTTGACCACGATGCCATCCAGCCAGAAATGCAGCTTCTCACGGCGCTTCCCGATGCTCGCGTGAAGCGCAAGGACCGAGTCGAGCGTGGGGCAGTGTCGATTGAGTGCGATGGTCGGGAAGCCAAGCGTCTTGGCAACGGCATGGCTTTCCTCGTGCGTTGTTTGGCCCAGGTCCGTTGGCACGTCCCACGCCACGAACGTCAACCTGCGGCTGGCCGTGACCGCGGGATCGAGCTGCCGGACAGCGCCGGCCGATGCATTGCGCGGGTTGGCGAAGGGCGGCAGGCCGGCTTTGGCTTGGCTGCGGTTCATCCGCTCGAACGCATCGCGGCGCATGAACACCTCGCCCCGAACTTCAAGGCGCCGGCGAGCAGCTGCCTGCCAGGCTTTGGGCAACCGTTCGATGGGAATCCGCAGTGGAACCGCCTCGATGGTTTTGACGTTCTGGGTGACGTCCTCGCCGACCTGTCCGTCGCCACGCGTAGCGCCACGGACGAGCGCGCCGTCCTCGTAGACAAGCGACAGCGATACCCCATCCACCTTGACCTCGGCGTAATAGTCGAGCCGGTTCGTGTGCAAGAGTTTCTGCAGCCGCGCTTCCCAGGCGCGAGCCTCGTCGGCATCGAACGCGTCCTCGAGCGAGAGCATGGGTGTGGCATGACGCACTTTCGCAAACTGCGCCAACGGCCGGCCCCCCACCCGCTGCGTTGGCGAATCAGGCGTGACGAGGTCCGGGTACTGCTGCTCGAGCGTCAGGAGTTCGCGCTTGAGGGAATCGAGTGCTGCATCGGAAATTTCCTGCCGATCATGGACATGATAGAGTTCCCGGTGGCGTTCGATCTCGCGCCGGAGCTTCGCAATGCGTTCCCGGGCCCGGACCTTCGTCATGGGAGTTCACCCTGGCGGAATCGTGTGGTAGTATCAGGATTCATGGGACGCGCGCTCGGCATTCTCGCACTCCTCATGGTGCTCGGCAGTGGGGCCTACTGGTTGGTCTCCGGACGGACGACGACGGTCGGCACCACGCCCCCGCTGACGTTTTTCGTGGTGAGCGACAATGACACGCCGCTCAATACAGTCTACTCGGAACTCTTGAAAAAGGCCAAGCAGGCTGGAGCGCAGTTCGTCCTGCAGCTTGGCGATTTGACCCCCACCGGGGCAACCGAGGAGTTGCGCGCAGTGCTCGCGCTCGAGGCCGAGGTCGGGCTCCCCATCTACCATGTCGTTGGCAACCACGACATTCGCGCGGACGAGAGCCGAGCCACGTGGGAGCGTCAAATTGGCCCAACCTACGGCTCAACCGACATCGGCACTATCCACCTGGTCTGGCTCGACAACGCTGACCGGGCCGTTGGCTTTTCCGCTGAGCAGCTCGACTGGCTGGACCGAGACTTAGCCGCCAATGAACAGCCCTACTCCTTCCTCGCCTACCACCGGCCATTCGGGCTGCCGCTCGAGGCTGTGTTCGGCGACGATGAAACGCCAGCCTCGCGGGAAACCAACGACAAGCTCCGCAGCATCGTCCGTGCGCATACGCCCTCGCTCATCTTCACTGGCCACGTGCACACCTACCTCCCCTATGCACTCGAGGGCGTGAGCGCCTACGTCACCGGCGGGGGCGGGATGGAGGCCCAAGACCTGCTGGGCGGCGAGCGCGCGAATTTCTTTCACGGACTGCTCGTCACCGTAGGAAAGGATGGCCCGCGTGTGTCAGTATTACAACAATAATGGAGCACAAATAAGTATCGAGGAGGAAAGGGGAATACCGAATGTAGAATATCGAATGAAAAATGAAACGAACGCCCCCTATCCCATATTCCATATTCGAGATTCCTGACCGCCTGTTTTGACGGTTTCTTAGTTCAAGCCGAAGGCGGTCAGGATGACCCCGATCCCCCACCGCAGATAGCGGCCGAGGATGCCGACGCCGACGAAGAGATCAAACACCACGAGCGCCAACAGCACCTGCCAACCGAACCGCCGCAGAAACTGGGTGAGCGGGTGTGCTTCGCCGAAGATGCTCGCGATGAGGTGCGAACCGTCGAGCGGCGGCACCGGCAGAAGATTAAACACGGCCAGGGCAGCGTTGAAGAAGATGGCCACCTCGAGGAACTGAATGAGCAAGTTGTCAATGCCGAGCGGCGTCTGCAGGACGCGCCAGAGCACGCCGAAGACGCCGACGAACAGGAGGTTCGAGATTGGCCCACCGAGCGCGACGAGCGTCGGCCCCCACCGCCGGTACCGGAGCGAGCCGGGGTTGAACGGCGCAGGCTTGCCGTACCCAACGCCGATGAACAGAATCATGAGCGTCCCGATAGCATCAAGATGTCGTAGGGGATTCAGCGTCAGCCGCCCAGCCAGTTTGCCCGTCAGGTCGCCCAGCGTATACGCGACGAACACGTGGCTGAACTCGTGGAAACCGATAGAAATCATCAGGGCGAAAAACGCCAGGATGGCAAAGGTTGGATCACTGCTGAAAAGTTGGATGAGTCCCATGGACTTGCATGAGCGGATGAGGCGTGCTAGGCTCTCCCGGGTATGGCACGACTGTGTTCAGTTTGCGGAAAGGCTGGGTTAACCGGCCACTCACGCAGCCACTCGAATATCGCGACCAAGCGCAAGCGGCAGGTGAATCTGCAGACCGTTCGGATTGGCGGCCTGCGCGTGCGGGCGTGCACGAACTGTGTGCGCACAGAGATGAAAAAGTTCAGGGACGCTGCCAGCGCAGCGTAGCACAGACGCTCGAAACAAGCGAGCTATCGGCGGAGCGGCAATCGAGCCCTGCGCGATTTTCGCTTGAAACGCAGTCGCTGAATCTGCTCGAAGATTGGCCGGTAGATGTCTTCGGTCGGGTCCACCCAGAGCTCGCGCCGGTTAACGCGGTCCGTGAACTCAACCGGCGCGCCGGTGATGACGGCCAGCGGCTGCTGCTCCCGCCCCTCACCCATTTCCAGCACGGCCGCGGTCGCGAGCGCATCAGCCACGTCCGTGCGCGAATGCTGGAGGGTGAATCGGCCGTCTAAATCCGGCGTTCCTCGGTAGTCGCGGACCCCTTTGAAACCCGCGTACCCCAGCGCAATGCCGACGACCCCGGCGCGCAAGGGCAGCAGGCGGCTGTCCGTAATGAGGACGCCGAGCTCCTGGAGCCGAGAGCGCCGTTTGATGACCGTTCGAATGCGACTCGCTGTCCGGAAGCTGTCCTGCGGGAGCAGCAGCAGCTTCCCGCGTGCGTTCGACCGATCCACGCCCGCCGACGGCATCACGGTCCCGTCCTTGATGGTGAGCCAAACGTATTTCGTGCGCAGCGCCCAATCACTCTCCTGCAGAATGTACCGTTCGCGCGTGGCCGCGTCGGTTTTCGCAATCACCCGGCCTTCAGCCAGCGCCACGACCTTCGAGGTCACGGCGACGACGGACCGCTCACGCAGACGCGGCAGCCAGCGCGCGAGGAACGCCGTGAGGTCTCCGCGCTCAGGAAATCGTTGCGTTCGAATCGCCCGGACGCGCATTCCCGCGCAGGAGTTTAATGCCGAGGTATGAGAGCGGGGTGTAGACCGCGCCCATGGCTGACTTGAACAGCCACCACGGGATGATGATTTCCACGATGGTGCCGAACGAGTACACGCCGGCGAACGCGATGGTAGACCACAGCACGGTGTCGAGGAACTGGCCCCAGAGATTCGAGAGGTTCGAACGCAGCCAGAACCACCGTCCGCCGAGCTTCGCCTTGAGGAAGAAGAAGGAAAAGACGTCCTGGTATTCGCCCACGACGTAGGCCACGAGGCTGGCGAGCGCGAAGCGGAACGTCAGTCCGAAGATTTCCTCAAACGACTCGCGCTGGGAAAAGTCCGGCGAGCTCGGGAGCACGTTCGCCAGGAGGTTGAACGTCAGGAAAAATACCAAGGAGATGGTGCCCATGCGGACAAACCGTTTGGCCTGCTCGCGGCCGAAGACTTCGCCGACCACGTCCGTCATGAGGAACACGATCGGGAACACGAAGATGGCCGCGGACAGGTGCGTGCCGAACAGGAACGGCATGAGCTTGATGCCCAGCGTGTTCGACGCGAACAACGCCGTCACGTAGAGCGTTAATGCGATAGTGAGTTTTCGGTCCATAAAGGGGAATGGTTACGGATAGGGAAAAACGGCGAGCTGCCCGCGCATACGGTCAACAGCCCAAGGATGCGCTAGCGTGCGCAGTCGGCGAAGCTCGACCAGGTCTTCCGGGTATCCGTTACCAACATATGCCCAGTATAGCCGAGGGCACGCGCAGCCGCAAGCGGCTACGCATTGAGCCGCGCGAGGAGTGTCGCAACGTACGCAGCGTAGAGCGCCAGGAACGCCGCCCCCTGCCAGCGGTCCAGTCGGTGGCGCGTGCCGATGAACATCGTGACGAAGAGTGCCAGCGTGGCGGCGAGCGAAACGAGGACATCGGCCGTGGCAGCAGGCGGGATCGGCAACGGGCGGATAAGCGTGGACACGCCGAGGACGGCGAAGACGTTAAAGATGTTCGAGCCGACCACGTTGCCGACCGCCACGTCAACATTGCCTCGCCGCGCTGCCACAACCGACGTTGCCAACTCTGGCAACGACGTCCCGATCGCCACAATGGTCAGCCCGATGACGGCTTCGCTCAACCCGAAACCGGTCGCAATCGCCACGGCGCCGTCCACCACCCAGCGGCCGCCGAGTATGAGGCTGGCCAAACCAGCGACGAGCAGCTGTGCTGATCGCCCCGGACTGAATATCCGGATTTCCTCTGTCATGGGCTCCTGCTGTCGGGCGACCGCCAGGGTGTAGCCGAGAAAAATTGCGAAAAACCCAATCAAAATAAACCCTTCGGAACGCGACAACACGTTGCTCATTACACCATCAATCCCGTGATCGTTCGCGATCACGAGCAGGACGAGCGTGGCGAGCACAGCCAGCGGAATCTCCTTCCAGACGGTTTGGCGTTTGACAACGAGCGGCACGAAAACGGCGGAGACCCCGAGCACGACGAGCAGATTGAAGGTATTGGACCCGACGATGTTGCCGATAGCGATCTCGGCGTTGCCCTGCGCCGAGGCGAACACGTTCACGATGAGTTCGGGCATGGACGTGCCGAACGCCACCACGGTCAGGCCAATCACGAGCAGCGAGACGCCCCAGCGCCGGGCGAGTGAGGATGCACCGTCAACCAACCAGCCTGCGCCTTTGACGAGGAGTCCGAAACCAAGCACCAACCAGAGGAACGAGAGGGCCATACGTTCTAAGAATACTCCAGGCTGCCTGCATACAACAATGTGGACGGCGTCCGCATCATCACGTACACTCATTACCGTCATGCTCCCTTTCCTTCACCGGTGGGTCACCCAGCGCGCGCTTCGGCGTCGTGGTTTCGCACCGTCGGTCGTTCACCTGGTTGGCGAAACGAGCCGCTGGACCGACTGGTATCGCTGGTCTGACAACATCGCCAACGCCTCGACGCCGCTTGGCCCCAACGGCCTGCCCCTCGATCCGGATTGGGCTGCCAGCGCGTGTAGCGCGTTACTTCGTCGCTACCTCGCCCGCATGGAGGCCAGCCCGCTCAATGAGCAGCTAGTCTGGCTGGGTTTCGCCCTCCACCTCGCCGAAGACCTCGCGAGTCACCAGGGGCGGACCGACATCGAACACACCGCCCAAGTGTTCCTCATCTTTCCCAACCCCGACTGGAGTCTGGCGGGGATCCGACGCGGACTCACCTATGGAGACCGCGTGCTCCAAGCCATCAGTCAACGGCTCGGCGCACGGTTTGCCGAACTCCAAATCGGTTCAGGCGGCCGGCTGCTGACCCGTGCCGAGGCCGATGCGCTGCTCGGTCCGCGGGATTTCACCTGGCCGAACTTTTGGCGCACGATGCTCGCCTGCCGCCGCTACCTCCGGACGCCGCGCCACCTCCGTCGCGTCCGCTGGGACTGCGAGCAGGTACTCCGCAACGGGCTAGCTACCAGCTGACGACGATCAGCAGGTGCATTGCGCCCGAGAACTTCAAAAAGTGTGCGGAGCATAGCAGCGGGAAATGCTTCTCACCATTCTCCTTCAGCGGGTGGACGACCTTGTTCGGACATGACGCCCCGCTCGTCCACGACACGCTCACCGCGAAGAAACTGGCTCTGGACTTCACGAAACCGTTCCAGCTCATCGCCGATGCGGTCGTTTCTTCGGACTGGTCGGGGTGGCGGGACCCTGTACCACTCACTGCGTTCGGGTACAGGGCCGGCTCGAACCTATCGGTCGACTCGGGGTACCGGGGCTCGAACCCGGGACCTCATGCACCCCATGCATGCGCGCTACCAACTGCGCTATACCCCGAGTCGACCGACAAGAATGCTGTTTTGAATGTTCTTGCACCTTTACCCCGCATCCGAGCGTAGCGAGTGGTGCGGGGCCATGCATGCGCGCTACCAACTGCGCTAATCCCCGACAGAGGGCGGGACGTGCTACCAACTGCGCCACACCCCGTTAGAGTTTTCCGTCTTGGAAAAAATGTTTAAGCCGGTTTCGCAGATACCGTTTGCCCAGGCCCGTCTTTGAGATACTTTTCACGGGCACGCGCATCACTCTCTCTACCACAGACTTCGTAGTAAATCAACCGTACTGGTAGTCGGTGCTTGGTCGAGAAGACTTTCCCCGCTGCGTGGTATCTGATCCTCTGCACTAAATTATTGGTGTAGCCGGTGTAAAGGTGGCCATCGCGCAGGCTCTGGAGAACGTAGACGTAGTGATGTGTCATCGGAAAACTCTAACGAGGACACCCCGCTAAAAGCTCTCCGACGGCCGTCCATCAAGCCCCATGATGGTCAGGGGGTCTCCTCGCCGGCTCCCACGTGCTCGAGCTTGGAACAGCCAGAGCGCGGGGTTGGCCGAACGATTCGTCGACCGCTGGGCATCCTCTGGCGCAGCCCACGGGCTGCGCCGATCATGGATTCCCAAGGAGAATGATTGTAGAACTTTGATAGTACCAGTCGCCGCGAGAGCAACCCCAGCATACTGCTCTTCCAAGCGACCGTCAAAACGAGGTGACGACCCAGAAAAGAAGAGCTCCGGGATGCATCTCACCCCAGAGCTCGGCTATCGAAACCGGACCGGCTCGCCGTCGCGAACGAAGCATCACCTTCCCCGCACCCCTGACGGGAACCGGTCCGGCGTCACCGCCATCCACGCTCATGAGCTCCGCTCCCTGCAGGGCACACGGGTTCGGCCGGGCCGGTTCCCCACGGCGGCGGGTTCCTGCCGTAGACCCGCAGTACCGAGTCCTCGTAGTCGGGCTGACAACGGTGCCAGTTCCGGTCCGGAGTCCACGGGAATGCCCCCGTTCCACTGTACTCGATCACGAACCGCTCAATGCGGTTCAAACCCGTTCCGGTTACCCGGATGTACTCACGCGTCATGGCTTTGCCTCCCACGCAGATGCCACGAACCCTCACACACCAGGGCGAGATTGGACGCCCAAAAGCGGCTTCACCTCTCGGTTGAGAGGTGAGCCTTTGAGTCTTGAAAGAGCGACTGTGCTTGATGGAAGACTACGAAGCTCTACCTCTCTCCGAGCGGAGGAAGGTAATCGACAGGAGGGTACTAATGATGGTGGAACGCTCCTGGAGCTTCATGGGATACACTATAAAGCGAAAAGTATATCGGCGTCAATGGACTGCGGGGGTGGGGATAACTTTTCGAATGAAAATACAATGCCTTGCAGATCATTTTCAAAAGCTCCGCCAGCCTGCCGCTCTCGCGGACGCGAGCAGTTGCGTCCGCTCCTGGCCTCGGCCCCCACGGCCAGTACTTCATCCCCCTTTATACGGCGGGTGCGGTGCGGCACGCTCCAGGACTCCCCAGCACCTTCTTTGGATCGAAAAAACCTTCAGTATCCAGCCAGGAAGGTGCTGGGTCGCCCTTCGCGGCCGGATATGTTGGTCAGTTTGTTTGTTGTTTGTTGTTGTTCGAAAAAAAAACAAAACACCAAGAAGCCCTGCCAGTGCAGCGGAGGGCCGAGCGAAGCGAGCGCCCGAAGCGTTAGCCGTACCAG
>JACPUP010000017.1 GCA_016192205.1 Candidatus Kerfeldbacteria bacterium | reverse complement strand
TCGTACTCGAGGTCAGTCGTGGCTTTCGAGTAGTGCGCGAGCTCGTCCTTCTTCTGCTTGGTCCGACGCAGGCGTTTGGGGTTGAGGCCTAAGTCGGTGAAGAATCGGAGCGACTCGTCCACCCAGCGATCAAACCACTCGTCGTCCGTGCCTGGCTTGACGAAAAACTCCATTTCCATTTGCTCGAACTCGCGGGAGCGGAAAATGAAGTTGCCCGGCGTTATCTCGTTGCGGAACGCCTTGCCGATCTGGGCGATGCCGAACGGGAGCCTCTTCCGCTGGGTCTGGCGCACCAAATCAAAATTCACGAAGATGCCCTGGGCGGTTTCGGGCCGGAGGAAGGCCTCGGACGCGGTTTCCTCGGTCGGACCGACGTGCGTACGGAACATGGTGTTGAATTTTTTTGGCTCCACAAACGTGCCACCGCAATCGGGACACTTTTTCTCAACGTCATCGGCTTTGAACCGGTGGTGGCACTGCGTACACTCCACGAGCTCGTCCGCAAAGTGCTCCAGGTGCCCGCTGGCTTTCCAGACCGTCGGGTTCGTGATGATCGTCGAGTCTAAGCCAACGACGTCGTCGCGTTGCTGGACAAACCGCTTCCACCAGGCGCGCTTAAGATTATTCTTCAACTCAACACCGAGGGGACCGAAATCCCAAAATCCGCCTAACCCGCCGTACAATTCGGCCGAAGGGAAAATGAAACCCCGGCGCTTGGCAAGATTCGTGACTTTTTCCATCAATGTCGGTTCGACCATAGAACGCCCGCAGTATACCAAGTTTTTGCCTGGCCCGCACCCTGGCCATTGACGGACACTACGAGAATCACTAGTGTGAAACCATCATTCCGGGGTTCTAGGTGTTGATGCAAGGGAGAGGAAGGAATGAGATCGCTGAAGCCCCCAGCCATCTTCAGATCGCTCGTTCATGCAGCCCATAGCTTGACCCACGTTCCGGGCTTCCTCGTCGACGAGGGCGAACGCGTCTACTTCGGCGTCGTGACGACCCGGCGAGACGACGGTTCCTGGAACTGGGACAACTGTACGGTGCTACCGGAGTTCGGCCGGGTGGACTTTCCGCCGAGAGTCGGTTCGCGCTACCTCGTCTTGGTTCTCAAGCCGAACTTCCACTACCAGGTCGAACACGCCCTGGTCATCGGGCAGCAGATCGATGATGAAAAAACCATCAACCTTCTGCGGCTCCAGACCACGATCGAGCCGCTTCCGCTTCGCCCCGAAGCGATTCCCGCGTAGCCTGCCCGCTTCGGCCCGCGACCACACGGCGGATTCGTCCGGCCTTTGCCCGCCCCCACTTCAGAAAGGAGTACGGGGGCGGCTTTTCATTCGACCGCCAAAAGCGGTGAGCTGTCAACGCTGCCTCCAAGCCGGCGGAGCCGTCTTTCGGCATCGCTGACCCTGCGGGCTCGCCGTTCGCTCCGTTCCTCGCTCGACGTAGTGCCAACTACGCCTCGCTCGGTACTCGCTCCACGCCTTCGCATCTCACACTCTCTTGGCGGTCGCAGATATTTTATCTAAGCTGTTTTCTCACCGGCTCTTTCGTACGAATGAGCCTATAAGATCTTCCTCTTTTCTATTCTCTAATTCGCGCGAATTAGAGAATAGTTTTTAACCTCGTGTTCCCAGCTGCTCGTGAGCGGGGGTGGGAGAAGTAGGCGCGGGAATTAAATGCCTACCTTTCGTATGATTTTCGCTGCCGTCTTCTGTGGTGAGAGGTTCGTGGTGTCGATAACCAAATTTTTTCCGAACGGAATGGTCGCCAACGTATCGTACTTACCCATCACGTCCCATAAATTCTTCACGTGACGGATCTTCGTGAAGGCCTTCCGCGATTCGTGTTTGATCCGACGTTCAAGTTCTGCTTGCGAACACTGGAGTTTTACAAAGTACACGTTGACGTGGCGACGTTTCATGCGACGCAGGAGCTCGCGCATCTCCTTTTCGTCAGCTTCGGCAGCGTAGACAAACGTCGTAATCACGCCTTTCGTCTTGTATTTCGCGGCCGTCTCTAGCAACTCAAACCGGTACTTCCGGACAAGTTCACGGTACGGCCTGCTCCCCCATTCGAACAACGAGCACAACAACTCAATCGTCAGGTGATTGTGCAAAACTTTATAACCAGTTTTATGGGCCAACACCCGGGCGACCGTCAATTTACCAACCCCGGGCGGACCGTAGAGAACAATAAGTTTCATGAAAATAGTCTATCACATCCCAATACACCCAACTAAGGAAAATGTCGCACGGCCGTTGAGGGGTGAGTGAGCCCGGCCTTTAGGCCGGACGAACGAAGCCCCGACCGGCCGAGCAATGGCGTGCTCACGGGGGGATACGGGGGTTTGCCAAGGGGGTGTAAGGGGGTCCTTTTGTTCTGGACCCCCACACCCCCTGGCAGAAACCTGGGCAAATGTTGCCCAAAAAAAGCTGACCGCAAGGTCAGACTCTGCGCAGCAGAAATGCTTACACCGCCTGGGCCTTTTCAACCCGAATGACGCCGCCCGGTTCAAGGACCGCGACATCCCGGCGGCCGAGCTGGCCTTTGAGAAGGAAATCCGCCAGCGCGTCATCCACCCGGTCCTGGATGGCCCGGCGCAGGGGCCGCGCGCCAAAGGTCGTGTCAAAACCCGCGGCAGCCAACTCGGCCACGGCGTCGGGAGACGCCCGCAAGGTAATGCCCCGCTCCTCAAGCTGGGCCGCAACTTGCTTGAGCATGAGGCCGGCAATCTGTCGAATCTCGTGTTCGTTGAGCGACGTGAACACGATGATGTCGTCGAAGCGGTTCAAAAATTCCGGCCGGAAGAACTGCTTCAATGCCTCATTCATGAGCACCTGTTTGATTTCCTCCACGGCCGCGCCCCGCCGCAGGCCGTCTTGAATGAGCTGCGTGCCAGCGTTCGAGGTCGCGATGATGATGGCGTTCGTGAAGTCCACGGTCCGGCCCGTCGCATCCGTCAGTCGGCCGTCGTCCATGACCTGGAGGAAGACATTGAGGATGTCGGGGTGGGCTTTCTCCAACTCGTCCAGCAGCAGCACGGTGTAGGGGTTGCGCCGGATGGCCTCGGTCAGGTAGCCGGGGCCACCGCCGTAGCCAGGCGGCGCACCGAGCATGCGGGTGAGCGAGGAACTATCTTGGTACTCGGACATGTCCAGCCGCACCATATCCTTCTCGGCGTTGAAGTACGTGGCGGCCACGGTCTTGGCCAGTTCGGTTTTCCCCACGCCAGTCGGGCCCAGAAAGAGGAATGAGGCGATCGGCCGCTTGGGATCGCGCAGCTCCGCCCGGGCGCGGCGCAGGGCCGACGACACGGCTTTGACGGCCTCATCTTGCCCGACGATGCGCTCATGGATCCGCTCCTCGAGGTGCAGGAGCTTTTCCGACTCATCTTCCGTCACGGCCGCGACGGCGACATTCGTCTTTTCCGCCACGACCTGGGCCACGTCATCCCCACTCACGAACGTCCCTTTGCCTTTCCGTTTGTGCGCGGCCAACGCCACTTCCTCGAGCAGGTCAATGGCCTTCTGCGGTTGGAACCGGTCATGGAGGTAGCGATTGGCCAATGCAACCATCTTCTCCAACGCTTCGTAGGAGAAAAACACCTTGTGCTCGTACTCGACGTGGCCGACCTTGGACTCGAGCACGGCGATGACGTCGTCGGGCTCCATTTCCGTGACCTCGACCTTCTCGAATGACGAGACGAGCGCGCCCGAGGGCTCGATGTAGCGGCTGTAGTCGCCAACGGTGGTCGTGGCGAGCACGAAGACCCGCTTGGACTGCAGCGCCTGGGCCAGGATGCCCGACAGGTCAAGCGTCTGGCCGCCCGTGGACGAAACGCCAATGAGGTTTTGGAGGTTGTCGATGAACAAGATGATGTTGCCGGACTTCACCACTTCGGTCAGCACGTCGGAGAACCGTTCCTCCAGCGCGCCCATGCCGCCAGCGCCGGAAACAAGCGCGGGGATCGAAAGCGATACTAATCGTTTATCTTGGAAGGCCTGGGGTACGTCTTCCTCGACCATGCGGTTGGCAATGCCTTCCACGATGGCGGTCTTGCCAACGCCTGGGTTGCCGACGAGCACGGCATTGCTCTTCGCTTCGAGCGCGCGGAACACGGCGTCAGTCTCGCGCTCGCGATCAATCAGCACCTGGGTGGCGCCGGCGCGTGCCAAGGCCGTCAAATCGTGGCTGAACGCGTCGAGCACGGGCGTGGCCTGGGCGGTCATGGCGCGGTTCATGACGCCTTTGGGCTTGTACCCAGCCCGGCTGCGGAAGTGGCCCCAGCGGCGGCGCAGTTCTTCCTGGATATTCCCCCACCGAACCACGTTCCGCAGCGTGCGCGCTTCAATGCCCAGGTCGTCGAGCAACGTCCGCACCTTCCCTTCGCTGGCGCCCAACGCTACGAGCACATCGAGCGGTTCAATGGCCGGCGCTTTCCGGCGGCGTGCCTCGGCGTACGCATTGATGAGGACTGCCCGCAACCCGCCACCCAAGACCGTGGGTTGGCCCGCCAGACGGCGAGGCTCGCCCGACGAGCGGCCGCGGTCGGCGTCGCTCAAGAGGTGGGCGGTGCGCTCAACGAGCGTCTGCCGTGGCACCCCGAGCCGGGCCAGTGCCTGCAGCACGATGTCGCGGCCGAGCAACGCCGAAAACAGATGCCGGTCGTCCGCGGCGCGATGGCCGAGCCGCGCCGCCGTCTCCCAGGCCAGGCGCACGGCCTGGTGCACGTTCCGGTCCAGTGATGGGGTGAGGTCGTAGAGCGGGTGCTGGCCCAGGTCAGCGAATGCGGTCGGCGGTTGCTCAAGCTGGAGCGGCGCCGGCATTTTCCGCTCGTGCTGCGACTCGGTGGTCAACCGGTAGTAGACGTAGAGATCGCCCAGGACCGAGAGCCAGAAGACGGCCATGCCCGGGGTTTGGCGCAGCGCGAAATCGGTGAGCGACGCGAGCGTGACGCGCGCCGACTGAAACTCGAACCAACCGACGACGAGTCCAGCCAGCCCGAACAGCACGAACACGCCGTCGATGACCGCGCGGAGCACGCTGTGGAGCCGCTCCAGGTTGATGGCGGCCGAGGAGAACGTCTCGCGGTAGGCGACGAGCTCGCCGTTCACCACGCCAACGACTCCCACCCCAACGCACCGCGGACATGGCAAGGTGCGCTGCTGCTGGTCCAACACGTACCCGCGTCCGGTGCACTCCGGGCAGGCGAGCTGCGTGCTCACGGGCGTCGCCTTCGCCATATCATCCCACCAATGACCGCGCGAACAAAAAGCCAGTGCCGACGGGCAGCGCGATCCACAGGGCCAGGAGCCCGATGACGACCGCGCTCCAGAGAACCATCACGACCACCCTGAACCCGAACACGACCAGGCGGAGCACCAAACTGATGGCCCGGCCGCTCTTGCTGTAATCGCCGTACATCGGCTTGAGCACGTTGCGAAACAGGATGACGAGCGAGAGCCGACGCGCCCACGCGGCGATTTCCCCCCACGCGAACCGCGCTGCCTGCACCAGCCCAGCCGAGTACCACCAGACCGGAAACTTCGCGAAGTCGAAAAGGAGGTCTTTGAGGAGATATCCTGCGGTGCTCCGCGCTTGCATACCAGTGGAGAGTATACCATTTTTCTCTCCAGCCTGACATGCACACACCCATTTACAGGAACGACGCCATCGGCTAAGCTCTTCCCGCCTATGGACTATGAGGCAGTGTTTCGCATCCGGCTCCTCGCGTTTGGCGGCCTGATTGTGGTCGGTGCCGGGCTGGTCGCATTGTTCGTCCGTCTGCGCATTGCCCAGCGCGCTGACCGATGGTGTGCACTCCACCCGCGAGCGCTCCCAATGTTCTTCGCTATCGGCCTGGTAGTGTTCCTGGCGTATTTCGGAACACTCGCCCTCCTGCGACACTACGACCTGCAAACCTCCATTCTCGACCTGGGGAATGTCGAGCAGACATTTTGGAACACAGCGCATGGCCAGCCCTTCCGCATGACCACGGATACGTCAGAGGTTTCGGTGCCTGACACGCGGCTGGCCTTCCACATCGAACCCATCATCCTGCCGCTGTCGCTCTTCTACTGGCTCCTGCCGCGGACCGAAACATTGTTGTTTCTCCAACTCCTGGCCGTGGCCGGCAGCGCCGTGCTCGTGGGACTCATTGCCCGGCGGCTGCTCGACAGCCCGTTCGCCGCTGTGGCGTTCTTCACGGCTACGTTGCTCGCACAACCACTGTGGTCAGCCTTGACGTTTGACATCCATCCGGTCGTGTATGCGCTGCCGAGCTTCTTGTTCGCGTTTTGGTTTTTCGTCCAAGGACAGTACGGCCGGAGTCTGTTGGCTAGCGTGGCATTGATGCTATGCCGCGAGGATGCGGCTATCGTCGCCCTGCTCTTCGGCGTCTTCCTGCTCCTCCACCGCCGCAGCCGTTGGGCCGGACTCGCACTGACGGTGTTGGCGGGCAGCTGGCTCGTGGCACTCACCGCCATCTTCCAGCATTTCCACCCGCAGGGGTACGAGTACCTCTGGCGGATTGAGGGACTCGACCAGGTGCTCACTGGCGCCACTGACTGGCGCGCGTTCGTTGCAGACGTCGGTCGTTTCCACTACCTCCTGTGGCTCCTCGTGCCGCTCGCGTTCCTCCCGCTCGTCGGCCTGGACGTCGCCATCCTTGGTGCCGCGGCCATCGGCATCATGGTCGTTGGTGGAAGCGACCGCGAGCTGCTCGGCGACCTCCACTACCACCTGCTCGGTGACGGTGCGCTGCTCGTTGCGGCCGTGGTCGGCGCTGCCCGAATCGTCCGACGACAGCGGCGGCGCGGACATCGCTCACAAGCGCCGGTCGTGAGCGTCCTGGTCGCGAGCATCCTGGTCGCCGCGCTGTTCGGCGGTCGTGCAGTATTCCCGGCCCCGGACTGGCAGCGGCTGGCAACCATCCGAGAAGCCGCGCGGGCGATTCCTGCCAGCGCGTCGGTTGCGGCTTCGGCCAACGCCGGTCCCTGGGTCGTGCGCCGGTCCGAACTCTACCTCCTCAAATCGCCGCGGCGCGCACGTGCGGACTACGTCTTGGCGCTCGATTGCGCAGCGGACGTGTGTGACAATCTGCCGAAAATGCAGTACGATGAGATTCTGGCAGAGGTGGGTACAGACCCGACCGCCCAACTCATTCTCTACCGTGACGGCGTGCGGTTGTACGAACACCGTCCGAGCCTCTCCATCCGCACCGCGCCCTCCATTCCATGACGAACCGACCCAACGTCACCATCCTCGTCCCGCTCAAGAACGAACGCGAGAGTCTCGAAGAGCTCGTCCGCGCTGTTCAGCAGGTGCTCGGCCAAGAGCCGCAGGAGATCCTGTTCGTGGACGACGGCTCAACCGACGGCTCGTGGAAGCTCATCGAGGAGCTTCACGCCCGCGACCCACGGATAAAGGGCGTTCAGCTCCGCGGCAACTTTGGCAAATCACGCGCGCTCTCGGTCGGCTTCCACTACGCCGCCGGCGAGCATATCATTACCATGGACGCGGACTTGCAAGACGACCCCAGCGATATTCCGGCCATGCGCAAAATGCTGGAAGAATACGACGTGGTCAGCGGCTGGCGCACCACCAGACGCGAGAACCTGTTCCGCCGGATGCTCACGAAGACCTTCAACGGCACGGTCCGCCGCACGACAGGCGTGCAGCTCCATGACATCAACTGTGGTTTGAAGGCGTTCCGGCGCGAGGTCGTGAAAACCATCAAAATCTACGGTGAGCTCCACCGCTTCCAACCCATCCTGGCAGCCTGGAACGGCTTTCGCGTCACCGAGATGCCCGTCCAGCACCACGGGCGCAAGTACGGCCAGTCGCGCTATGGGCTGGAGCGGATTCTGCGCGGGTTCTTCGACTTACTGACCGTGCTTTTCTTGACCAAATATGCCTCGAAGCCGCTCCACCTGTTCGGCCGTTTGGGCCTCCTGACTGCCGGCGTCGGGTTCATCATCGACCTGGTGCTCGTTATCGAATGGATTGCTGGCGCGAGCATTGGCGGCCGGCCGCTGCTCTTGCTCGGCACTATCCTTATCGTCGTCGGCATCCAGTTCTTCACCTTCGGGCTGCTGGCCGAGTTCCAGAGCTACGACCGCGAGCAGCGGCAGACCGACCCGCCGGTCCGCAAAGAACTGCTATGACGGCCGCAGCTGACTACTTCACTGGCGCGTACTTCAGCCAGTTCCACACGAAGAAGTACCAGAACTCAAACCCGTTCCAGCGCAAACAAATCAGCAAGCTGCTGGGTCGCGTCGTCGAACTCGCCAGGCCGCTGCAGCCGAAATCCATCATCGATGCAGGCGGCGGCGAGGGATTCTTGACCGGCTACCTCGCGCACGAGTTCCCGCAGGCACAGATGACGGTCGTCGACTTCTCGGCCCAGGATTTGGGGTACCTGAAGCAGCGACTGCCGCGGGTGGAGACCGTGGAGGGGAATCTCGAGACTTTTGACCTGGGCCGGAAGGTTGACCTTCTCGTGGCGACCGAGGTGTTGGAACACCTCCGCGACGCGCGGGCAGCGCTCAAGCGCTTTGTCACCCACGCTGACCGCATCATCGTAACCGTACCGAACGAGCCCATCTTCATGCTGACGAACTTCCTGCGCGGGAAAAACCTGGCGCGGCTGGGTAATGACGCCGAGCACATCAACCATTGGAACCCCGCAAGCCTCAAACGATTTTTGTCCCGGGAGCTCGAGGTTGACACGGTCGAGGCCATCTTCCCCTGGATCGTGGCGTCGGGCCATCGCCGCGCATGAAGCGACTCCTGCCGTATATCAAAATCGTCGTCACGCTGGCGGCGGTCGTGTTCATTGCCCTCGCGATCGCCCGTTATGCTCGTGAGATAGGAGACCTCGCCCTTCAGCTCAAGGTCGGACCGCTCCTCCTGGGCCTCGGCCTCACACTCATCGCAACCGTTCCGCTGTCATTCCTTTGGACGGCGGTCGTGCGGCCGGGCGCGGTGGCTGATCCAGCGCTCAACCTCGCCTACGCCAAGGCGAACCTCATCCGGTACATCCCCGGGAACGTGTTTGGGATGGGCGCGCGGGTGTACTTCGCCACCATGCTCGGCGTGCCGAAGTCGGTCGCTGCAGCCTCACTCTTGACTGAAGGCGTGCTGCTGCTGGGGGCGTCCGGAGCTCTGGCCACGCTGCACCTCAAAGCAGCCTTGGCCGCACCAGCACTCGTTGTCGCGCCACTCGTGGTTGGCCTCCTCGCGCGTTTGCTGCGGAACCGGCCGGCGGTTCCTCGTCCCAAGCGCGCTGCCGGTCTCACCGTTGGCGCGTACTCGTACTGTTTGGGCTTGGGTTTGGCGCTGGCGGCACTGGCGTCAGCTGTCGGATTGGAGATTCCGTTGCAGACCGCGATCGGCGTCTTCGGGCTCGCGTGGTTTCTTGGCTATGTCTCGCTGTTGACGCCATCAGGGTTGGGAGTACGCGAAGGCACGATGGTCGTGGCGCTGACTCCTCTCATCGGTGCACCAGCCGCCACGTTCCTCTCCGTCGCGTCACGCTTGGCAATCGTCATTGCCGAACTGCTCGTTGCGTTTGGCTGGTGGCTGGCCGTCAGGCACCAACGCGCCGTGTCGCATCAACCCCCAACGACTACACCCTGACCGCGACCGGTCAAGTCGTTTTCGAGCTCGGTCGTGAGCCGCGGCCGCTCAACGGTGGCAGTCGTGTTCGTAAACGCGTCAGTACCGGTGAGGGTCGCGATTTCCGATAGCAGCATGAGCAAACCAACGTCGGCCGCGGTCGGTGTAATGGACACCTCGAACGAGGCGGCGAGCTGGGCGGCCTGCGTGCCAGTGCCAGCCGGAACTTTGTTGAGCGCCCAGCGGACCTCGCGCGTGGTGGCGTCGAACGAGAGCGTGCCGGCGGACGCTGACTGCACCTTGCCGGTCCAAAACACCGTTCCAGGCAGCGCGGTCGTCACCGCGACGTCGTTCAGGTCATTGGTTGGATTGGACAGAATCCAGCTCACACGATAGCTCGTCGTCTGGCCCACGGTCGGCGGCAAGGGTCCCTCGCCGAGCGCCGCACCTTCTTCGTCGTAGTACCGCGCCTCGGCGGTCAGGCGAGGCGTCGTGGCAACCTTGAGTTCCACCGGCTCGCTCTCGACTTCGACCGCTCGACCCAAGCCCGCCACCAGCGCTGTCGTGGCCCGCCATCGCGTCCCAAGCTGCGGATTCTGGTCCTGGGCGGTTGGACGCGCCGGAGCATCAACCAGCGGCACCGTGAGTTTCAACGTACCCTCGTCGCCCGGCTCAAGCTGCGCGAAGGCTTTCACTTCCGTCGAGGTCCAGCGGACCTGTCCGTCTGACGCATGGGACAGGTCAGCCTTGGGGTCGGCTGTGGCGTTGGCGAGGTCGAACACGAGACCGGAAAATTCCGCTGCAATCGTCACCTGATCCAGGATGAAATCGCTGTTGTTTTTGTACGTCCCAGTGAACACGAGCGTGTCCCCGTAGACCGCGGTACCGTCCTCGTGCCCAGCGAGCGACAGTTCCAGCGTCAGCTCCGGTTCAACGAGGAGAATCACGCGCGTGACCGAGTTCTGCAGGGTGAATCCGCCGTTGGCCTGGGTCACGCCAGCCTGAAAACCCACCTCGACCGAATTCCCCAGCGTGCCGGTGAGGCGGCCAGACACGGCCAAGACCTGTTCGGCGTCAGCGTTCAGGCTGTCGATGGTCCAGGATTCGTCGTCGGAAAATTTCGGGTCAGCTGTGTCGATCGCAAACCCGGACGGTTTGTCGAATGTCACGGTCAGCTGCTTGAGGGTCTCGCTCGAGGTGTTTCCCACGGTCAACGTGAACGTCACGGACTTGTCTGGCACCGCTCGCGACGGGCCGTCGAGCGACAAGGACAGGGCCGAAGCGCCGATGGTCGTCGTCGCATTGATTTTCGTCGTAAAGGTCGAGTTGAAATTCGCCGGGCGGTACTCGAGGCTGGCGAAGAACTCTTTCTGGCTGTCGAGTTCGCCCACCAACTGGCCACGCACGACCACCTGGCCGCTCGCGCCGGCGCTGATGGTGCCCAAACCCCAGGTCGTGCGAATCTCGTCATCCGCCTTTGGGTTCGCGTCAGTCACGGTGAACCCCTCTGGCCAGGTGACGATGAGTTGTGCCGACCGCAAATCGACTGCCTGGGCATTACGATAGGTGATGGTGACCGTGAGTTCATTGCCGGACGTGACCGGGGTCGGTACGTCGAGCGCGAGGCTCACATCCTGCTCGCTGAACTTTTCGTTGTCCCGCGTGAAAACGAAAAACCCAGCGGCCGTCACGACGAAGAGGATGCCGAGAACGACGATGGCGATGACTGCCCGGCGACGTTTCCGCGGCTTCTGCTCGATCTGCTTCAGGTCATCCGGTTCGTCTTTCCACGACAACAGCTCGTCGAGCTGGGGTGTTTCGCCATCAGCCGCTAGAGCCGGCTCGGCGTCGCCGGCCTGGTGCTCGACCCGGATCTTGACGGGTTTCTTCTTGGACGACTTTCTCGGCATACGGGGTAAGTGTAACACAGGTGATGAATCATGAAGAAAGAATCATGAATCAGGGGAGTGTGATTCCGCGTTCCGTGATTCGTGATTCGTGATTCTTTCCTTGGTGAACATTCGTAAAAAGCGCCGCGACTTCAATGCGCGATCGAGCACGGCCTCCAGCGCCGTCAGTGCCACGCGATCCACCTCTTGTGCAACACCGCGCGGCACCACGGCCGGCTGGGTCGTCTGCGACAACCGTTCATAGAGGAACTTCCGTGTGGCGCGGTGGAGCGGAATCGGATCGGCGTCCGCTTGCCCTGAACCCGAGCGGAGCGAACGGTTCCTGGCGCAGCTGCCATGGGCGAACCCGTACGGATGGGCGGCGAAGACGGCGGCCACAGCGCCCAACGGCCGGTGGCACACGCTGCACTGGCCGAAACGCGGGCGCCAGCCGGTGACCGCCAAGGCGCGCAGCGCGAACAGCGAGAGCGACAGCACGTCAGCCGGCCCCAGCCGGTCATCGCGGGCGCGCTCGATGCGCAGGAGCTCCCGTCGCACCAAACGGAACAAACGCGGCTCGGCCTGGTTCGAAGCGGATAGCGCCTCCGCAACCTCGGCGACGAAGCCGGCTTGCGCCAATCCGGTCAGGCGCGTGCGCAGGCGCGGAAACGGGTCCAACACTTCCACGCCCGTCAGGTGGTGGGCGCGACGGCCAGGCACAGAGTCGAGCATCACCCGCGCGAACAGCTGCAGGCTCGGGTTAAGTTTGCTCTCAATTTTCCTGGTGCCGCGCGCCAGGAACTCCAGCTTGCCGACGGCTGGCGACAGCGCTACGACGAGTTGGTCCACGTCGCGGACAGGCCGCAGCCGCAAGAGAATAGCCTCACGCCGCTCCATCGCTGACGCGTTCGATGGAAAGTGTCACCGCGGCGCCGTCGATGCGCACCGGCGTCCCTGCGCCCGCCTCGACCAGCTCGATGCGCACCGCACCGACCGCCCGTTTGAGTTGCTCGCGATGCTGCTCGATGACGGCGCGCAACGTGTCGTCCTGCGTGATGGCCGTGACAATGATGCGATCGGCACGCGTCAGCTTGGCAGCCTTGCGCAGGGCGCTCAAGTTCCGTACCAACTCGCGCTCGATGCCCTCAATCTTCAGTTCATCAGTCACGGTCGTGTCGAGGGAAACGATTGACGCTCCCTCGCCCTCCAACGTATGCCATTCGTTGCCCGTGGGTAGTTTTTTCGCCGAGTGGACTTCCTTGACGTTCAGCTCATCGGCCACGACCGCGGCCACCTCATCCGGGAACCGCTCGCCCACAAACACGAGTTGCGGCAAGGGTTGGCGCAAGCGGATGCCTGCGTCTTTGCGGAGCGCGTGGCCGGTCTCGACGACCGAGCGGGCGCGGTCCATCAACGCGAGCAAGGCCTCGTCGGCATGTGCGGGCAGAGGCTGGGGCCAATCGGTGAGGTGAACCGATTGCGCTGAACCCTGCACGTCGCGATAGAGCTGTTCGGCCACCATCGGGCTCAAAGGCGCAAGCAGTTTGGCGACGGTTTCGAGCACCAAGCCAAGCGTGGCGACGGCTGCGTCACGCTCCTCGCCGCGGAACCGGTCGCGGCTGCGGCGGACGTACCAGGTGGAAAGTTCAGTCACGAACGCTGCCAGCTGCCGGCCAGCGGTCGTGAGGCCGTACTGCTCGAGCTCACTGGTCATCTCGGTCACGAACCGGTTGAGCCGCGCCAACACCCAGCGGTCGAGTAGGTGTTCCGGCTTTGCGGGCGACGGCGGTCGCCCGTGAGCGTGGAGCTGGTAGAACGACCGCACGTTCCAGAGAATGAGAAACGTTTTCTTGACAACGGTGTCCACACCCTTCAGGTCAAAGTTTTTGAAGTCGCCGGCCTGACTCATCGTGTACAGGGAGAACCGCACGGCGTCCGAGCCGAACCGCGGGAACAATTCCTTCGGCAGGATGAGGTTGCCGAGCCGCTTGGACATCTTCTTCCCCTCGGCGTCATTGACGAGCCCGAGCGAGATGACGTTTTTGTATGGCGCCGGACGTCCGAGCAGCGTGGCAACGGCTAAAAGCGTGTAGAACCACCCGCGCGTCTGGTCAATGCCCTCGCTGATGAAGTCAGCCGGATACTGCTCGCCGGAATCAATAAGCTCCCGGTTTTCGAACGGATAGTGCCATTGGGCGAACGGCATGCAGCCGGAATCAAACCAAACATCGGCCACCTCGGTCACGCGCCTCATGTTGCCACCGCACTTAGGGCACTTCAAAACTATCGCGTCGATCCCGGGCCGGTGCGGGTCAAAGTCGTCAGGAATCGGAGTCGTTGCGTGCTTTCGAAGCTCGTCGAAACTTCCAATAATCACCTGGTGAGTGGTTGGTGGTGAGTGGTGGGTAGACGTTGACGCCTTCGGTTTTCCCTCTACGCCCAACGCCCTACGCCCTCCGCCCTGGCATTCCCAAATCGGCAACGGAATCCCCCAGTACCGCTCTCGACTAATGGCCCAATCCACCACGTTGGAAAGCCACTCGCCAAACCGGCCGTCCTTGAGGTAGCTCGGCACCCAGTTGATGGTCTGGTTGGCTTTGAGTAGCTCCTTTTTCACCGCCGTGGTCTTGAAGAACCACGAATCCTTGGCATAGTAGAGCAAGGGCGTATCGCAACGCCAGCAGAACGGGTAGTCGTGCGTGACCGGCTCTTGTTTGTAGAGCTTATGGTTGTCTTTCAAGTACTTCATAATGGCCTTTTCTGTTGTTTCGTCTTTCACGTACTGGCCCTGCCAGGGTTTCACGAGCTCGTTGAACGTGCCGTCTGGATTGACCGTGTGCTTTTTGGGCAAGTCGAGTTTGGTGCCGAGCGCAAAGTCGTCAGCGCCGTACATCACGGCCGTATGCACGACCCCGGTGCCTTCGTCAGTCGTGACGAAGTCGCCGGCCACGATTTTGTACGCAACCTTGCCGGTCTCTTTGCCTAGGTCGAGGAAGTCGAAAAGGGGTTTGTATTTTCTTCCGATAAGCTGATCACCGGAAATCAATTCTGCTATTTCGGTACTCACTGTCATCGCCTGTCCCATTTCTGCACCAAGGACATACGGCATTCTCTCGCGCGCAATAATGAACCTTTCCCCCTTCTCGTTGGGCGCTGTTCTTACGTAATACATCTTTGGGTCCACGGCCAACGCCACATTCCCCGGCAAGGTCCACGGCGTCGTGGTCCAAGCCAGCACGAACGTGCCCGGCTCATCCACGAGCTCGAACTTCACGAACACCGAATGATCCTCGACCTCCTTGTACCCCTGCGCCATCTCGTGCGAGGACAGCGCTGTGCCGCAGCGCGTGCAGAACGGCACGACCTTGAAATCCTCGTACAAAAGCCCGCGGTCGCTAATCTGTTTGAAAATCCACCAGCACGACTCGATGTACTCGGGCGTCATGGTCACATAGGCGTCTTGCAAATCGAGCCAGTAACCCATCCGCTCGGTGAACTGCTCCCACTCGCCCTTCATCGCGAACACGTTCTTTCGGCACTCGGCGATGAACTTCTCCACGCCGAACTGCTCGATCTCGCGTTTGCTCTTCACGCCGAGCAGCTTCTCGACGGCCATCTCGACCGGCAGGCCGTGCGTGTCCCAGCCAGCGCGGCGGCCGACGTGAAACCCGCGCATCGTCTTGTACCGGGCCACGGCATCTTTGTACGCGCGCGAGAGCATGTGGTGGACACCGGGCACGCCGTTCGCGTAGGGCGGACCTTCATAGAAAACGAAACGGCCCCGAGGCGCCGGTCGCTTCAGCGACTGCTCAAAAATCCCCTCGCGTTTCCAGAACGCGAGAACGTCCTCTTCGAGTTTTGGGAGAAAGGACTCGGCCATAGAAGGTGACCCCACCATTGTACGTGGCGGGCTGTGGGAAGCCAAGCCGCCGCCTTCAACTTCCCGTCTCCTTCCTCGCTTCTTCGATGAGCTTCTCCTCGGGAATGGATTCGTACACGCCCACGGTTTCCCGGGCGGCCAGCGACCAGCCGTACGCTTTGGCGCGGTGCAAACCCTTCGTGCGGAGCGTCTGGCGGAGTTTCTCGTCCGACAACACCCGCTCGATGCCAGCTGCCAAATCCACGGTGTTGGCCGGGTCCACGAGCACGGCCGCATCGCCAGCCAGCTCGGGCAGCGCAGTCACGTTCGAGGTGACGACCGGCGTGCCGAGGTTCATAGCTTCGAGCACCGGCAAACCAAAACCCTCATAGAGCGACGGGAATACGAATGCGGTAGCCGCCTTCATCAGGTTGAGCTTCTGGTTGTGCGTGACGTAGCCCAGGTACCGAATCCGCTTTTGCAGCTTGAGGGCCTGGATTTTCTCGACAATCTCCTCACCGTGATGGCCAATGGCGCCAGCGAGCACCAGCTGGCACTCGCCCAGGAGCTCCGGCTTGGCCTTGAGCAATCCATCGAACGCTTCAATGAGGCCGAGGAGGTTCTTCCGCGCTTCAACGGTGCCGACGAAGAATAGGAACCGCTTCCCCAGCCCGAACTTCTTGCGCACGTCGGTGTGCCGGTCTTTCAAATCGAGCAAGCGCGTGTCCACGCCTTCGTTGACCACCACGATTTTGCGCGACGGCACGCTGAACAGGTTCTGGGTCTCCTGCTTGGTGAATTTCGAGACCGCAATAATCTTGCGCGCGCGCTTGAGGGTTTGCGGCACGAGCATTTTCGTGGAGAAGACTCGAGTCGGGAACCAGGACGGGTTCTCGTAGATGGCCATGTCGTGCACGGTGACGACGGTCGTCTTCGGGTAGGTCAGCGGCATGGCCGTGGTCGGCGAGTGGTAGACGTCGAGCCGGTCGGTGAGGAGGACGGCGGCGCGCAACATGTGCGAGTAGGCGAACGGCAGAAACTTCTTGTACTGGCTAAACGGGAAGTAGCGGATTTTGACATGGTCAGCCTCGAACTCCTGCGTGCCCTCGCGCTTCATCCGGTAGTCGAAGAACAGCACGAACTCGTGCTCGGTCTTGAGTTGGATGAGATGTTTGACGAGGTAGTACGTGTAATGCCCCACGCCGGCGAACTCGCCGCCGTCTGGATTGAGAATGGACCGACAATCGATTCCAATCCGCATATCACCTCGGAATAGAAGTGTACCGCAGTTTCACTGCTGTGTCATCTCGCGGAGGAAAGCACAATGCCCTCCGAGCTTTTTGGTTTGCCAACCAGGTTGGCGGGTCTTTGGCTAGGGGGAGGGTGCTGGACAATACACGCACCCTCCCCCTAAGCCGGTACCCCCACCCTTGGAGTCCACTTCCGTCCTGGTACGGCTAACGCTCCGGGGATTCCCCCGCATCCGTGCGGGGTCACCCCTCCGCTGCACTGGCAGGGCTTGTTGGTTTTTCTGTTTGTTTTCGTTCGACCTGCGCGGCCGGCTGCGGTGGACAGTTTACTGTTTCCTCCTGGAACCATTTGCCACCGCCTTTGGCGGGGCAGGCGCGAATGGTTCCAGATTATCATAGGCTCATTCGTACGAATGAGCCTATGATAAAATCAGGTCGGGTGCGGCGAGGCCACACCCGACCGGCGTTGTGCGTCGCTACGGAGCGGACGCTGACTCGCTTGCCTCGATGACGAACTCGTCGTCCTCCCGCCAGGCCGGGGAAGCAATGACCAGGACTTTCAGCAGGATCCCGTCCCTTGCCATGACCTGGTGCCCGACGTTTGGCGGGACGACCAGGAAACTCCCCGGGCGAACCGGGAAAACCTCATCTCCCAGCCGGATGTCTCCGTGGCCATCGACCACATAGTAGAACTCTGTGGTCTCGCGATGGTAGTGGTGCGTCCCCAACCCGGAGGCTTCGAGGAGCGCAACAGTGGCGCCGCTGCAATCCCGAGCGGTACTGAGGATCCGCAGGGGCCCGCAGATACTCTCGCTCTTCGGGGCGTAGTGCTGGTGTCGAACGTTCGTGCTGCCTATCATCGTCTCCTCCTCGGTTGATAGGGATTCCAGTATATCTTTGGTCGAATGGAAACTCAAACCGCCCACGCTGGAACTATTCGCCACCGCCTTTGGCGGGGCAGGCGCGAATTAGAGAATAACAACATCGGCTCTTTCGTACGAATGTGCGAATGAGTGCAAAAAGAAATCGCGGGGGCCCGAGCATCTGCCGAGGCCCCCGCTTGCGCTTACACGGAGCGTTCGAACTGGAGTCGACGCGCGGTTCGTCAGTCGTCGGCACTCGAGAACTCACGAAGCGCATCGTTGAGCGTCGTCCGAAAGCGCTTCTTCTTTCTTAGCGCTCTCCTGACTGCCCGCCACTGCCGTTCGGTCGGACGGCAGGCCTCCATCTTCCTCCACGCGATCGACTGCAGCCGGCTATTCTCCGGTGCGCCTGGTAGACGGCCCACCACTGGTTGAACGTTTGCGCACGCTCAGCCATGCGACGGCGAGCGGTGTCGGCCAACGGGCTGCCGAGCTCTGCTTCCCCGTACAGCCGACGCCAGTGGTCAAACGTCGTCGCAGAACGAACCATCTGTCCCAGGACCAAGACCTGCAGCCCATCGTCGTTCCCGGCCGTGGCGTAGGCCTGACTCCACTGATCAAACGTCCCGACTGACTCCCTCAACCCTTCGAGCGCGCGCTGATGGAGTGTGCGGTCGTCTGTCGAACGACGCGCGATCGCCCACCAGTGGTCAAAGGAAGTGGCGCGCTTGGCCATTTCCTCAAGGGCGACTTGACGAAGGCGGCTCTTCTCCCCAATCGTCGACGAACACGCGGATTCCCATTGGTCAAACGTTGCCGCTGATGCCCGCATTCGCTGAAGGGCAGCCTCGGGGTCAAGCTGGTAGAGCAGACGCCACTCGTCGAACGTGTGCGCCGTCTCGAACATTTTTCGCTTCGCCAAGGCCCGCAGAGCGTTGTTCTGTCGGAATTCGCGACGCAGCGAATGCCACTCTCGGAAGGAAGCTTGGCAAGCATCAATCTGCTGGAGGGCGGTCGTTTCGAGAGAGCTCCCGCGGCGCGCCTCCCAGAAGACCTTGACCCACTGATCAAACCCCTTCGCATGAGCAGCCAACTGCGCTTCAGCCTGTTGCTCTTCGGGGGTCCCGGCCCGTGCCTGCCGGAGCGCTTGGAACCAGCGGTCGAAGACGGATCTCGATGTCAATGGACTTCCTCCTTGGCATAAGGAACTATCTCTTTCACCCAATGCTTTCTCACACTCACGCGCTCGCGTAGAGGAATTGAGCGCTGAACTCCTGCACGACAGCCGGAAGCTCTTCATCCACGATCCGGGCGAGCACGCGCTGCGGGGACCGGTCCTTCAGCGTCGTCCGACCGTCTTTGCGAGTCGGCTCGGTGGCGCCCGGTTCGAGCACCAGCGCCTGCCACGCGAAGGTGTAGAACTTCTGCTCCACCGCTTACTCCTTCCTACCGGAACTTCTGCTTCAC
>JACPUP010000002.1 GCA_016192205.1 Candidatus Kerfeldbacteria bacterium | reverse complement strand
ATGGCTTGGAGCCCTAGTGTTCCGCCCCCGTTCCTTTTTTCTTACCATCGCCCTACAATACTTTTATGTCGAAAAAGAAGGCAACCAGTCTCCAAGGACTCGGGGTCAGCCCAGGCATTGCTACGGGTGCCGTTCAAATTATCATCCATGGAAAACTCCCGCACACGTTTCGCGAGGGCGATGTGCTCGTCATGGTTGTGTCCGCCTTCGCGATGGTGACGCTCCGCCACGCCACGTTCTCACACCACTACAGCAAGTACGCGCTGCTCGTCGGTGGGGCAGTGATCGCCCTCCTCGGGGTCGTATTGATTGTTCGGCCGGGATGGTTAGCTGTCGGGTGAGGCCGTCCTTCTACACGATCCGCTCGAGCACTCGCCCAATGCCGTACGCGACAGCTGAAGCGATGCCGCCGATCAACAATACCTCCAACCCCGCCACCCACCAGCGCGTTGGGGTGAACTTCGCTCGGAGCGAGCCAACGGCGCAGAAGGTCAAGCCGGCCAGAACGGTTGAGACGAGAAACGGGCTGGGGACGTTGGGGAGAACGTACGCGATGAGTGGGATGAAGCCGGCGATGACAAAAGCGAAGAACATCGCCACCCCGTGCTTGGCCGCGCCGCCGCTGTCCTCGGACTCAACGATGCCGAGCTCCTCCCGCATCATAAAGTCAACCCAGCGGTCAGGGTCCGCCACCACCTGATGGATGGCTTGTTCGAGCAACTGACCGGAAAAACCCCACTTCTTGAACACCGCGCGGACTTCGTTCCGCTCGATCTCGGGGAAATGTTTTATCTCCCAATATTCCTTCTGGCGCTGGCCGCGGTTGTACGCTTCATCGGACTTCTCACCGAGGAAGTTGCCGAGGCCCATCGACAGCCCGTCGGCGAGGAGGTTGGCCACGCCCAGGATGATAACGACGAACGCCTCGAGGCCGGCGCCGGCAGCGGCGGCGACCACCGCAAAGGTCGTGACGATGCCGTCGTTCGCGCCGAAGACGAGGTCTTTGAGGTAGGTGCCGGTGGCGCGTTGGTGGAACGCGTCTTCGAGACGCTTCAACGTGTACGAGCCCTGGGCCTCGAGGGCTCGTTTCTTGTCGTCGTAGAGCCTGCGGAGGCGATCGTCGTGGGAATCCATACGAATACTATATCAGGGCGTAGGGCATAGGGCGAGGAATCAGGAATACAGAAGATTGAACGAGAATCATGAATCGCGGAGGAGCGCTCGCAACACGCTCCCTTCATTCTTTATTCATGATTCTTTATTCATGATTTTCTATTCATTATTCACCGACTCTATCCCCACTTACTTTCTCGCGATTCACTCCTGACGTATACTACCCACATGACTCGTCCTTCTCGGCGACGGGAACGCACCTTACGAAGACGGGGATTCCACGTCATTGCCGGCGCGGATGAGGCCGGTCGCGGCGCGCTGGCCGGACCGCTGGTGGCAGCTGCCGTCATCCTGCCAGCCGGCGTTCCGCCGCTCGGCATTCGGGACTCAAAGCTGCTGACTGCACCGGAGCGCGAACGACAGTTCGTCCGCATCACGCGGCTGGCGCGCGCCTGGGCCATCGCCATTGCAGCGCCGGAGCAGATTGACCGCAACGGCATCCACCCGACCAACCTCGCGGTGTTGCGGGAAGCAGTTGCGAAGCTCTCGCCCACACCCGACTACGTGCTCGTTGATGCGTGGCCGCTCCGGTTGCCGATGCCGTCAGAGGGAATCATCCGCGGCGACCAATCGGTGCTGGCGATCGCCGCCGCCTCCATTGTCGCCAAAGTCGTGCGCGACCATCTCATGGCTGCACTCCATCCGCTTTACCCCGTGTACGACTTTGCTCGCCATAAAGGCTATGGGACGCTCGCCCACCGCCAGCGCCTGGCCCAGCACGGCCCGTCGCCGCTCCACCGCCGCACGTTCAACGTCACCCTCCCTGCGACCGTATGACCAAAATCACCGACCGACACTACCTTGATCCCGAAAGCATCCTGCGTCAAGTCAAGCTTGGGCCCCGCATGCGCGTGGGTGATTTCGGGTGCGGCGGCGGCTGCTACTTTTCCATCGCGGCGGCGCAGCAGGTGGGTGAAAAAGGGATGGTCTACGCCGTTGATGTGTTCAAACCCGCGCTGTCGGCGTGCCAGTCCAAAGCGCGGCTGGCGAACCTCGCCACCATCAAGCTCGTTTGGTCGGATTTAGAAGTCTTCCGCGGCGCGCGGACAATCCCCGACAACTCGCTCGACCTCGGGTTGATCGTGAACACGCTCCACCAATCGCGCAAGCGGAACGCGCTGTTCAAGGAAACGATGCGCATGGTCAAGCCGGGCGGCACCATGCTGGTGATTGACTGGGAGCTGACCGGCTTCGGTTTTGGCCCGGAGAAAAACGATTTGGTGCCAGCCGAAGAGGTTGAGCGGCTGGCGCAAGAAGCGGGGCTGCGGAAGACCGGCCAGTTCCAGCCGAGCCGGTACCATTACGCGTTGGTGTTTGAAAAAAAGAATCAGGAATCATGGATAGAGAATCAAGGGCGTAGCGTCACGTTCCACGATTCATGATTCATGATTCACGATTCTCTGTTGACGTTATCGCGATAACCGTCTACGCTCTCTTAAAAGACAATCGTGGCTGCTTGGAGACCGCATGCCACCGTTTTCCCATCGCCAACGCACGGGCCGGGCCGGCGAACGACTCGCCCGCGAACACCTTGAGGCTAAGGGGTACCGCGTCATTGCCGAGAACTTCACCTGCCGCGAAGGCGAGCTCGACCTCGTTTGCCTCCACCGGCGAGAGTTAGTGTTCGTCGAGGTGAAATACCGGCAGTCGAACCGCTTTGGCACTGCGCTTGAATCCATCACGCACGCGAAGCTACGACGCCTGCAAGCAGCCGCTGCAGTTTTCCGCCAGCGCAACCGCATCCACCGCTCCTACCGGTTCGAGGTCGTGGCGATTGACGCAACAGAAGTCGGTGTTCGCCTCGAGCACCTGACCGAATTGTAGGCGCGTTCAGATCGCTGCCACACGAGCGGCTGGGGCGCACCATCCTCACAGCTGCAAAGGTCCCCGCCCGAGGCGAGGCTCGCTAAAGACGGACGCGACAATTCAGTGATATGAAATTGACTATCAGCGGATCCGACTGTTGAGCGCGTTAGCGTCTTCATCGTCCGGGGCGCCGTCGCCGTCAGAGTCCTCATCGTCATCGAGGTCGTCATTGTCGAAGTCGAACGGGTTATCGTCTTCGTCGTCGTCGAGGCCATCATTGTCATCATCGTCGTCCCGGTCATCGCGCGACCCATCATTGTCGAAGTCGAACGGGTTATCGTCTTCGTCGTCCTCTAGGCCGTCGTCATCGTCATCGGTGTCGCGGTCGTCGCGCGTGCCGTCGTTATCATGGTCGTATTTCTTCGCGCCATCAGTTGTGTCATTGACCCCGTCGTTGTCGTCGTCCGAGTCTCGGCTGTCGCGCACCCCGTCGTTGTCGTGGTCGAACGGGTAGCGGTCGGATGAGTCGCGGACGCCGTCGTTGTCGTCATCCGTATCGCGATCGTCCCGGCTCTTATCATTATCGTGGTCGAAGGGATAGGCATCCTTCGAATCCTTGGTCCCGTCGCCGTCGTCGTCATCGTCACGGTCGTCGCGTTTGCCGTCATTGTCATGGTCGAACTGCTTGTTCTTGTCCTTCGCATCCTTGATCCCATCATTGTCGTCATCGTCGTCCTTGTCGTCGCGCGTGCCGTCGTTGTCGTGGTCGAATTTCTTCGCGCCATCCTTGGCATCGGAAATGCCATCGTTGTCATCATCAGTATCCACGCTGTCTTTCTTGCCGTCATTATCGTGGTCGTTCTTGTACGTATCTTTGGTGTCGGTGATGCCGTCAAAATCAGCGTCGGACGACACGGCAACGGCAACTGTCGGAGCAGGCGTCGTTGATGGGTATGAGGAGTCCATGGCCAGCGCCTGAAGCACCGGAACACCGACGCCAAAAACCACGGCGAGGCCGAATCGGGCGTACACGAAGAGTCTTTCCATATTGAGTCGTTGCGTTACTGTTCTTACAAAGAGTATAGCATGTGGGCCTCGTCGCTTATGTCCACCATGTTTGACAGGAGATTTCTTCACTGGGTATGAACAAATTGTACCGTATTGCTCCATTGACCTCAAAGTGATGCCAGATAGGTGCGTCATTGCTTATTTGCGGTATCGGGATACTCGGTGCACACTATCCTTTTTGCGACCCATATGTGCAGGAAGCCACCGTGATCCGTAAGTTTGCCCTCTTGCGTTGAACCCCTCACCTTCGGATGGGTTGCACGCGATCCGCACTGGGGCCAACTTTCGCTCCCCGCTGTTGCAAAGTTCAGAAGACCTCGTGCGGAATCCCACAGAAGATTATATACTGCGAGCGTCAACTCATCGAGCAACGATGATAGTATCATAATGGCTGGGACACCATTGCTATACCAGCTGAGCGGGGTTGCTTTCGTTCCCATGATCGCAGCGGGGATCTGGTGCCTGATAGAGGAACGTCGATTGGTTCTCTATGTTCGCCGCCACTATCCGAAGCACGATCCGTGGGCGTCAGCGTTCTACTCACCAACGGCGCCGCTTGTGAAGATCGCGCGATGGTCGTGGTTTCGCATGTGGCAGGACGAGGAGCTCTCGCGGGACGAGCGAGTGCGAGCGTATGCGCGGAGGATCCGATGGGCGAGCGGATTGTTCATCGCGTTTTTCATTCTTGGCATGGCGTACAGCTTCGTTCCAAGATACCGATAACGATAGGTTCAGATCGTCGTACCCTCACGTTCATCGGCGATGTGAGGACTGGTGCACAACCTCCTTTTTGCGACCCGGGTGTGCAGGATGGTACGATGGTACGAAGATCCTCTCCGCCTGAATTGCAAACCCCGGGAACTGTCCGGGGTTTTTCCTTGACGTGACAGGCTGGGGAAAGCTGCCTATCCTTGCTACGCGCCGTGGAGCAGTGGCAGCTCGTCGGGCTCATCCTTGGCACCACTTCACCCTGTCCGGGTGCAAAGTTTATTGAAATCCGGCCCTTGTTCGGACGGGCTCGACGCACTTGACACCTGCCGATGTTGGGTGTGAACTGCCGCTACCTACTTTGTTCGTTGTCAACGTATCGTAGCGCTCACCATTCCGAGAGGTGATGACCATGAATGGCCGTTGCAGCCGCTGCTGCCGATTCGGGACAGTCCACCGCTACCAAAAGGAGGGACGGTTGCTGTGCGGGAGCTGTCGGAACCTTGCTCGCTACCACGATGTCGCGACCCATGAGTCGTGTGTTCACTGCCAGCGCGTCCGTCCGGTTGCGGCGCGATCGGCCAAGGGCGGTGCGATCTGCCCGGCGTGCCGCAGGCGCGACCCGCGGGGACACGAGCGCTGCTCGCTCTGCGGTCAGCCGCGCCCAGTGGGCACTCGGACGAAGGCCGGCCTGGTCGTCTGCACCAACTGCTACCAGCTGCGCTTCCACCTGCAACGGTGTGGACGCTGCCGCCGAGTGAAACCCGTTGCCCTGCGCACCGAGAACGGTTCACCGATTTGTCCCACGTGCTACCAGCACGCCTACAACCTCGCAACCTGCACCCTCTGCGGACGACGCCGGCCGGTCCACACTCGAGATGCGCCCGGACAACCAATCTGCCTGGGTTGCTACCACCAGCGAGTCTACCAGCGGCGACAGAGGCCGTGCGCGATCTGCCACCGTGTCAGAGAGGTCTACGCGCGGACGCCGAACAACCGCCCCGTCTGCAGCCGCTGTTACCGCCGTCAGTTCTATCGTCCACCACGTGTGCGGTGCGCGGTCTGCGGACGGGAGCGGTCAATCTCCTACCGCGGCGAGAACGGCGAACCGTACTGCAAAACCTGCTACCTTCGCGACATCCGGCGGGCAGCGTGTGTTGACTGCCGTCGGGTGCTTCCCATTGAACGACGCACGCCAGAAGGTGGAGCACTCTGCCGAGGGTGCTACCGAAAGCGGGCGGCAACTCCCTGCCGCCGCTGCGGCCAGGTCAGGTACATCATCAAGCGTCTCGGGAACGGCGGACTGTGTCAGAGCTGCTACAGACGTGAGATCTACGTCCGGAAGATCGAAATCTGCTCTCTGTGCTCGCGACCACGGCCAGTCGATGGCCGCACGCCGGGTGGGAAGGCGATCTGTAACTCGTGCACCACGCGGCAGCGGCGAGAACGGAAGAAGCAAGCGACTGCCCGGTGATCATACTGGGCAGTCTTTCTTTTTTTGTGGAGGAATCGACTCTCACCATTCCCGAGGCCCCCGACCTCCTACCCTCGACCCCGCCCCTGCACATCCTGGGAAGGATAGAATAGTCGGTGCACAACCTCCTTTTTGCGACCCATGGGTGCAGGTTGATCTCGTCGCGGGTTCCCCTGCGCATCGAGCACGTATCGGAGCGGAACTGTAAAAAACGGGCCGTCCATGGCGTAGCCATGTCGGCCCGAATCTGTCGCGCGTCGGGGTTTTGGTCACCCCGGGTTGAAGTGGAGCATTGTCCCCCTCCCTGCCGCCTGCTCTACTTGTGCGAGAGGCGGCCGTGGTCGATGATGTTCAGGGACGCGCGCATGGCATCCCAGAACTGCGACCGCTTCGTCGCCGAGAAGAACTGCCCGATGTTCTGACAGTTGAACTTCTGATCCGGAAACTGCTCACAGTCGAGATCGCGCACCTTGATGTCCACGAACGACAGGCCAGAGAGCATACCGTCGGTCATCGTACCGATCAGGATGGCGTCCTTGGAGAAGGTGATCCAGTTCCCGGCGACTCCGACGTGCAGGGACGTCATGACGTCCAGGTACGTCTGGAAAGGATCCGACGACCAGCAGTCGACCAAAAACGCCGTCGAGAGATTCGGGTCGGCCGCCGCCTCTCGCATGAACTCGGCGACGTCGGGCGGGACCGGGTTCGCGACCGCCGGCGTTTTGCCGGGGGTGCTGGCCTCGTTCGGGTTGGCCAGCGCGGGCATGGTCGCCACGAGGGCGACGAGAACCATCATCGCGAGACGCCTGATGAAGCTCATTGCGAGAGCCCCTTCCACTGCAGGTTGTCAAACTGACTGGCAGGAACCAATCAGGCTGTCCAATTTGAACAGCCGCCACACGTTAGCAGATGGCCTGTTTTCTGTCAAGACGTACCCGTGAACCAGGATGTTTCCACCCGATGATGCTGGCTCAATAAGCTTCAGGACAGCCGGCACCTTTTTCGTTAGACTACACCCATAACCCACAACCATCAGTCATGTCTGAACCTCAAGAATATCGTCGTCAACGCACACTCCCAAACCCCCGCTGGTGGTTCCTCGCGTTCCCGCTTGGCGCGCTGGTCGTCTTCGCGCTCACGCTCAATGCCGGTTGGGTGTCAGACGACTTCGAAGCAATTGCCCTGGCTAAATCGCCGGACGGGTTGCAGCGCATCTTCTCCGAGACGCTCGGTGGCAGCGTGTACCGGCCGCTGTTCTTCTTGAGCTTTTGGCTAGAGCACCACGTGTGGGGCGGCTGGGAGCCTGGGTATCACCTGACGAATGTCTTACTGCACGGACTCAACGCCGGCGTGCTGTGGCTGCTATTCCGCCGTTGGCGCTTGGCGACCTGGGCGGCCTGGCTCGGCGCGCTCTGGTTTCTCGTCTATCCGGCGCACCATGAGAGTGTCACCTGGCTCTCGGGCCGGACCGACGTACTCGCGACCACCGGCGTGTTGCTCGCGCTCTGGTGCTTCGAGAACTTGTCCCTGCGACGTTGGCATCGCTGGGGTTTGGTCGGCGCAACCGTCCTGGCGCTGTTGACGAAAGAGATCGGACTGGCCATCCCGTTGTTGCTGGCGCTGCGGACCCTGACGCTGCCGCGCGACGTCCGGCGCGAACACTGGCGCTTCGTGGCGGTGACGCTGGCGTTGGTCGCCGGGGCGCTGGTGCTGCGGCGGTTCATAGTAGGGAGCTGGATCGGCGGCTATGCGCTGTTCGGCGAGTCCATCGTGCGCACGCTGCGACAGTCCGAAATCCTTGCGACCCTGCGCGAGCCGTGGCAGATGCTGACCGCCTCGCTCAATCAACCGTTCCTGCGTTCGTTCTGGGAACTGCACCAACTCCCGGACCTCGCGTTGAGAGCGACGCTCGGCCTGGGCCGTTACCTGCCGGTGCTCGCCACCGGGGGACTTATCCTGCTGGCGTCGCGCCGCGCGTGGCGCGGAAGCGTCCTGGCGCTCGTCGCGCTGGGGATCACGCTCGCGCCATCCGTGCCGTTGCTGCGCTACGTCTCCACATCGCTCGAAGCCACGCGATTCTGGTACCTGCCGACTGCTGCGCTCGCCCTGCTCATCGCCGTGCTCGCGTCCGGCAGCCGCTGGCCACGCTGGAGCATGGTGAGCGGCGGAGTGCTCCTCGCTGTTTCCCTCGTGGTCCTCCAATGGAACGCGTTCCCGTGGCGATTTGCCGGGCAGGAGAGCGCGGCTATCCGCACAGCCGTGGACCAGATCGCGACCACGCACGCACCAACGCAATTCGCCATCTTCAAACAAATTCCCGACAACCGCTTTGGGGCGTACGTCTTCCGCCGCGGGCTCGGAGAGTATTTGGACGTCTGGCATCCGGACGTTTTTCCAGCCCGAACCCAGATCAACCGGACGTACGCGCCGGCACTTGCGGCCTGTCCAAGGGCCGACCAGGCCGAGACGCAGCCGATCGTCTACGCCTGGCAGACAGAGGACCGGCGCCTGACCGCCCAATCGCTTGCACTGGTCGAAGAAAATCCAACCGCAGCCGAGGAAACACGCACCTGGTCAGCGTCGTCGAGCTTGCCGGCTGGCCACGACCAATGGAGCGCCCGTCGGCTTACCATCACCCCGACCGACAGTGGGCTCGCCCTCAATCCGTCCTCGGGCAGCTACCTTTCAACCAGCGTCCCCGACCTCTCACCCCTCCGCCTGCCGCGCTTGCGACTGTCCGGCATCGTCGCAGCGCAACGCCAGACGATTTCCTTGAGCCTCTACTGGGCCGGGGAGAACGAACCGTATGACGAATACCAGCGCCACATCATCTTTCCGTTCCCTGCCACGGGCGGTCCCGAAACGGTCACGCTCGACCTCTGCCAGTACGCGCCCTGGGTGGCGAGCGCGTCGCTCACTGCGATCCGACTCCAGTTCCCCGGAGACATCAAATCCTTCGCGCTCACGGCGTTGTCGTTCCTGACTGAATGACTGACGGCTGTGCATTTGAATGGACGAACGGCTTGGTGACGCCGTTGACAACCAACCCACGCGTTGCTACCATCGTCAGCAGACTGGCTAGTGTAAAACTAGGCAGTCGTTTTGGCGGGCAAGGAGGCAGGTGGCTCGTAGGCAAGGAGCAGTAATGACGCCTCATTCTCGACCACCGCTGCCCTGACTAACCTACCGCCCTACTCGCCTACTAGCCTATTCACCCGCCCATGTCCCAACCCTCGCCCATCGCCGCTGCCATCAAGCAAATCTGCGAGGAGAAGCACATCTCCTACGAAGCCGTCATCGAGACCATCGAGGCGGCGCTGGCCGTTGCCTACCGCAAGGATTTCGGAGAAAAAGACCAGAACATCAAGGTGGACTTCGATCCCGAGACGACGAACGCCCGCGTCTTTGACGTGAAGAAGGTCGTCTCCGACGAGTTCTATGAGCAGGCGATGAAGGAGCTGGAAGAGGCCAAGCAAAAAGCCGAGGAAGAAGCCGCCGCCGGCAGTCAGCAACCAGCCGTCGGCAAAGACGCATCAGGGATCAGGGATCAGGAATCTGGGGACGAGGGAAAGTCTGCGTTAACGGAGGAGCGGCCGCAAGCTGAAAGTGAAGAGCTGAAAGCTGCAACCGCCGAGGCCGAACCGAGGTTTGATCCGAAGCTCCACCTGCCGCTTTCGAAAGCGAAGGAGTTGAAGAAAGGCGCCGAGGAAGGCGACGAAATCCGCACGGAGCTGTTCCCGCCGTCCGCCTACGGCCGCATGGCCGCCCAGACCGCCAAGCAAGTGATTATCCAACGGCTGCGTGAGGCCGAGCGGGAAGCCGTCTACAACGAGTTCAAGGATAAGCAGGGAATTCTCATCAACGGCACCATCCAACGGGTCGAAGGCCGGATGGTCCTCGTTGACCTCGGCCAAGCCACGGCCATCATGCCGCCGCCCGAGCAAATCCACCGTGAGTTCTACCGGCCGGGTACGCGGCTGAAGTTCTTCGTCGCGTCGGTCGCCAAGACTCCGCGCGGACCGGAGATCGTCGTGTCGCGCAGCCACCCCGAAATGGTCAAGAAGCTCTTCGAGATGGAGGTGCCGGAGGTCGCGTCGGCCGCGGTCGAGATCCGCTCCATCGCCCGCGAGGCCGGCTCGCGCACGAAGATTGCCGTCTTTTCCAACCAGAAGAACATTGACCCGGTCGGCTCGTGCGTTGGCCAGCGTGGCACCCGCGTCCAGACCGTCATCGGCGAGCTCGGCGGTGAAAAGATTGACATCATCGAGTGGTCCGACGACAACGTGAAGTTCATCACGAATGCACTCTCGCCCGCCAAAGTGCTGTCGTTGAAACTCGACGAGGAGAATAGAGTCGCGACCGTTGAGGTGAAGGAAGACCAAGTCTCGCTCGCCATTGGCAAAGGCGGGCAGAACGTCCGCCTGGCCGCCAAACTCACCGGTTGGAAAATCGACATCGTGAGCGAAGAGGGCACCGTGCGGTCGGCGCCGAAAGACGACGGTGCAGGACGCGGGGCGCGGGGCACAGACGAGAAGGTGCCAGAAGGTGGGCAGCCAGAAGCAGAAACCAGGGCGGACGCTTCGGGCGCAGGAGGGGAATCAGGAATATCGAATAAGGAATCGGAGAAGAAGGGGCAAGAATCAAGAATGGAGAAGCATGAATCAGGGGATGGAGAAGCGGCCGCACCGCAACAGGAAAAACCTGCGGAGGAACCGATGGAAAAGCCAACGCAAGCAGAAAAACCCTGACCTTTCGCCCATGATTCGCCATTCGTGATTCCTGACTCTCCGTCCACCTACTCACTACTTCCTCCCTACCCGCCTACTCCCTACTCCATTACATATGCCCCTCATCTGGATCCCATTCATCACCGCGCTCTTCGGCCTCGGGTTCGCTGCGTGGCTCGTCAAACACCTCCGCGGTTACCCGGACGGATCTGACGCCATGAAGGCCATCGCTGATGCCATCCGCGAAGGCGCGTACGCCTTCTTGCGCCGCCAGTACCGCACGATTGGTTTGATCGGCGTAGCCTTGGCCGTGCTCATCTTCGCCATCTACGCGGCAACCGGAAAAATGGACTTCGGCATCAAGACGTCGCTGGCGTTCCTCCTGGGCGCGCTGTCATCCGGCATTGCGGGATACGTCGGCATGGCCGTGTCCGTGCGCGCGAACCTGAAAACGGCCGCGGCAGCCGACCGAAGAGATTTGAACTCGTCCATCCGCGTGGCGCTGCGCGCCGGCGCCATCGAAGGCGTCCTCGTGGTGTCGCTGTCGCTGCTGGGCATTGCCGCGCTGTTCCTCACGTACGGACAGGTCCTCCACTTCGACCCGCGCGAGATCCCGTCCATCATCGTCGGCTTTGGTTTTGGCGCGTCCATAGTCGCCTTGTTCGCCCAGCTGGGCGGCGGTATTTACACGAAGGCCGCGGATGTCGGTGCCGACCTCGTCGGCAAAGTCGAGGCAGGGATTCCAGAAGACGACCCGCGCAACCCAGCGGTCATCGCGGACTTGGTCGGCGACAACGTCGGCGACTGCGCCGGCCGCGGGGCTGACCTGTTCGAATCCATCGCGGCCGAGAACATCGGCGCGATGATCTTGGGCGTCGCGCTCTACTCGGCCTTCGGCATCCAGGGCATCCTCTTCCCGCTGGTCGTGCTCGCGGCCGGGCTGCTGGCCTCCGTCATCGGCCTCATGACCGTCCGCGCCAGGTCAAACGACGAGGACCCGATGAATGCGCTCAACCGCGGGTACTACTTGGCCAGCGCGCTCGTGACCGTTGCGTTCTTCTTCCTGACCCGGTGGCTGCTCGGCGAACACTACCT